>NZ_JAPCZO010000023.1:0-117384 GCF_025941625.1 Rhizobium acaciae | reverse complement strand
AAGGGCAACTCGGTGAATAACCTGAGGAAACGCCCCACATCGGCATCCCCGGTGTTTCTCCAGAATTGCCAGAACTCATAGGGCGACAGCCGATCGGCGTTTAGCCAAACTGCCCCCGAAACGCTCTTGCCCATCTTCGCGCCCGATGACGTCGTTAGCAGCGGGGCAGTCAATCCAAACAGGGTGCGTCCACCGATCCGCCGCCCAAATTCGACGCCGCTGACAATATTGCCCCACTGGTCGGAGCCACCCAGTTGAAGCAGGCAGCCGCGGCTTTCTGCGAGCACATGGAAGTCGTAGGCTTGCATGACCATGTAGTTGAATTCCAGCAATGACAGCGATTGCTCTCGTTCCAACCGTTGGCGCACGCTCTCCGATGTGAGCATCCGGTTGACTGAAAAATGCGGCCCGATATCGCGCAGGAAATCGAGATAGTTGAGCCCGCCCAACCAGTCGGCATTATTGACCATGACAGCATCGGTCGGGCCATCCCCGAAAGCGAGGAAGCGCTCGAAGACCCGCCGGATGCCGATCAGGTTTTTCATGATCTGCTCTTGACTGAGAAAAGGACGCGACGTGTCGCGGAAGCTCGGATCGCCCAGGCGGCTTGTCGCGCCGCCGAGCAACGCAATGGGTTTGTTACCCGTCTTCTGGAACCACCGGAGCATCATGATCGGAATGAGATGCCCGACATGCAGGCTGTCGGCGGTGAGATCAAATCCGTTATAGGCGGTGCCTGCTCCTGAACAAAGCCAGCCGTCGAGTGCTCCTAAGTCGGTGCATTGATGCAGGAAGCCGCGCTCACTCAAAGTGCGAAGAAAGTCGGATCTAGGTCCGGTAGGCTGAGAGGATAGTTTCACGGGGGTCTCCATTTGGGCCGATGAGGCCGGAGACCTTCTGTTGACACACGTGCCGCCGACCGTGCGGCGTCTCGAGTGTCAGGAATATGACTTTGCGCCGCTCTCTATGGGAGCAGCGAATAATAGAAGCTCGAAAGGGTCCGGGCGCAGGTCATGTATCCTTATTACCATGCGAAAGCGCAATCACAAGGGGATGCGAACGAAGTTTGAACGGATCGCAACACCACCCTCCCCGCGCCCATATCCGCCTCCACCCCTCATAAAAAATTAGCACCCGCATCAATTTGCTTGCCGTTGCGCAATGCGGCATATGTTTGTGCTCATAGGCAAATGGCATGAGCGGGGAACCATGACGTCGACGCATATGGATAAGACGGGGGATGGCGCCGGCCGGAAGGGCTTTGTCGGATTGGTCGTCGGCGCGGTCGGCGTCGTCTATGGCGATATCGGCACCAGCCCGCTCTATGCCTTTCGCGAGGCGCTCAGGCCCTTTGCGGCCGACGGCATACACGAGCCGGAAATCATCGGCCTGATTTCGCTGATGGTCTGGACGCTGACAGTCATCGTGACCTTCAAATATGTGCTCTTCCTTCTCAGGGCGGACAATGACGGCGAAGGCGGCACGCTTTCACTTCTCGCCCTTTTGATGAAGAAGATGGGGCGAAACGTGCCGGTGCTCTTCTTCGCCGGACTGATCGGAGCGGCTCTCTTCATCGGCGACGCGATGATCACGCCTGCTTTGTCGGTCATGTCGGCGCTCGAAGGCCTGAAATTGATCACACCCGCCTTTGCCGAATACGTCCCGCTTGCGTCGGCGGCGATCATGATCGTTCTCTTTGCCGTCCAGTCGAGGGGAACAGCCGCCGTTTCCAAGCTTTTCGGGCCGATCACGGTGTTGTGGTTTCTGGCCATGGCGGCAGGCGGCGTGATTCATATCGGCGACGACTGGAGGATTCTGGCCGCACTCAATCCGCTCACCGCACTCTCGTTCCTCGCCCATGCCGGCAGCGTCGGCCTCATCGTGCTTGGCGCCGTCTTTCTGACGGTGACGGGTGCCGAAGCGCTTTATGCCGATCTCGGGCATTTCGGGCGCCACCCGATCCAGATGGCATGGTTCGTGCTCGTTTTTCCCGCACTGCTCCTGAACTATCTCGGCCAAGGCGCGCTGGTTCTCGCCCATCCGGAAGCCGCCACCAATCCGTTCTTTCTGATGTATCCCGACTGGGCCTTGCTGCCGGTGGTTATCCTGGCGACGATGGCAACGATCATCGCCAGCCAGGCGGTGATCACAGGCGCATTTTCGCTGGCCCGCTCGGCTGTTCACCTCGGCTTCCTGCCGAGGCTCAGGATCAAGTTCACGTCGGAGACCAACACCGGCCAGATCTACGTGCCGAGCGTCAATCTTCTGCTGCTGGTCGGCGTCTTGATGCTGATCTCTTCCTTCGGCGATTCCGAGTCGCTGGCGACGGCCTATGGCATCTCGGTGACCGGAACCATGGTCATCTCGACCATGCTGGCCTTCCAGTTTCTCCGGGCCGTCTGGGGCTACTCCTTGGTGGTTGCCGCCGTCCTGCTGCTGCCGCTCTTCATCATCGAAGTCCTGTTCCTGGCGGCGAACCTCTTGAAGATCCACGATGGCGGCTGGGTGCCGGTCGCCCTTGCGCTGGCGATCATGATCATGATGTGGACATGGACCCGAGGCCAGGCCTATCTGAAGAGACTGCGGGCCAACAACGAGATCCCGCTCGATTCCTTCATCAGGTCGATCGAGCGAAAGTCGGACCATTCGCCCGTCACCGTTCCGGGAACGGCGGTCTTCCTGACCAGCGTCCCGGATCGCACCCCGAACGTCCTGCTCCACAATCTGAAACACAACCACGTGCTCCACGAACAGAACGTCATCCTGACCGTCTGGACCGAGGACGAACCTTACGTCCCCGACAGCCGCCGCATCAAGATCAGCCAGCTCTCGCCGCGTTTCGTGCGCCTCGACATCACTTTCGGCTTCATGGACGACCCCGACGTCACCAGGGCGCTAGCTCTCTGCCGGGAAAGCGGCTTCAAGTTCGAGATCATGAAGACGTCGTTCTATCTCGGCCGTAGGAACCTCGTTAGGACGCCGAATACCGGGCTGCCCGGCTGGCAGGAGCGCATATTCGTGGTGCTGGAAGGCTTCGCAATCGATCCGTCCGACTATTTCAACCTGCCGTCCAACCGCGTCGTCGAACTCGGCGAACAGATCGCCATTTAGGGCAGAACGCCACGGCGGCGGCGTGTCGCAATGCGTTGACGATATATCGAGGGCGTAAGGCGCTGAACCTCACGCCTTGGCCGAGATCGCGCTCAACTCCTCGAGATCGAGATCGCGTTCCAGCTCGTCTAACGTCTCGTCGTCGATGTCGCCAGCGCGATGGAGGCGAATGAGTTCCCGTCGTCCCGTGGCAACCGCCTCGAGAACGACGTCGAAGTGAGCATGGAGCACCGGTTTGTAATGCTCCGTTCTCTCGGCATAGTCGACGATCACTGTCGCCCTGCGCTGGTATCGGTCCAGCAATTGCGGGTGGATGAGTTGTCCTTCCGCGTCGTAGGCCAGGCTTTGCACGGTCCCGAGCTGGGCCTGCGCCATGGCGACTTCGGCCTGGCTCATGGTCAGGCGCGCTCTTTCCGTCTCCGTCTCCACCAGCCGCGCCCAGGCAATCACCCGCCCCAATGTCGTGCCCTGCACGAGCACGGTTCCGAGAATGACGGCGAAAGATGTGACGAGGATGAAGTCACGCCCCGGGAACCCCTCCGGCAGGCTGAGCGCCAGGGCGAGCGTGATCACGCCGCGCACGCCTGCCCAGCTGAGAACCGTCGCGCCGCCAGCGCCGAGCGGCTGAGCTCGCGTCACCCCCAGGGCTGCACAGAACTTGATGACAAGATCGGAGGCGAAAACCCAGGCAAAGCGCGCGACCACGAGTGTGAGGAGGATCGCCAGCATCGGCAGCCCCATCGTCGCGATCACGGTGGTCAAGCCGCCGCTGCGTTCGACGACATCCCGCAGCGAGAGGCCGATCAAGGTGAAAACCGAAGCTTCCATCAGGAAGATCATCACGGTCCAGAACGACGTGCCGCGCATGCGCGTTGCGGCTGAAAATACGGTATGCTGGTGCCAGGACGCGATCAGGCCGGTAGTGACGGTGGCGATGACGCCGGAAACATGCAGCAACTCTCCGAGCAGATAGGAAATCCAGGCAAGCAGCACCGTGGCTGCGATGATCAGATATTCGTCACCGAGACGCCGGACGAGCTTGACCCATGCCGTTCCCACAACGACGCCGACGACGGCGCCGCCGAGCGCCAGCACGAAAAAGCTGCCGACCGCCTCCCCCGCGCTGAAGGCTCCGGTTGCGACGGCGGCAACGGCAAAACGGAAAAGAACCAGGCCGCTCGCATCGTTGAGCAGGCTCTCGCCTTCCAAAAGGATCTGCAGCCGCCGCGGCAGCCTGACGCGCTCGAGCACGGCGCGCGCCGAGACCGCGTCCGGCGGTGCAACGATCGCGCCAAGGGCCGCGCAGGCGGCCCAGGGAAGCGATGGAAAGATATGATGGGCCACGACGGCCACCACCGCGCAGGTGAACAACACAGCGCCGACGGCCAGCGAGGCGATGCCGATCATATGGCGCCGCAACCGCGCCAGCGCGATGGCCCAGGCGCCGTCCATCAGGAGCGGCGGCAGGAAGATGACCAGCACCAGTTCCGGATCGACTGATATCGCCGGCAACCCCGGCACGAACGCCAGCAAGGCGCCACCCGTCAGCAGCGCGACGGACGGCGGCAATCCGAGCCTGTGGGCGGCATAGTGCAGCGCGATGATCGCAAGAAACATCGCGATGACGAGTTCGAATAAGTGGGTTGGTTCCATATGCCTCTGCCCCGGCTCGGAAGCGAATTTTGGATAGCTACTTCAAAGCGGAATCGATTCAAGGATAAAATTATCCAGTAATTCAATGCCTTACAGCATCTTTTACGCGACCGGAGCCCAATGGGTGCCTCGGAGCAACCGTCCATTGGCTAACATCAGCAGAATACGCTTTCCCGTCAATCCGCCTGCAAACAGGAATGGCCGCTTCGGGACCCACCTGCCGTCTCGGCGGGCATTAGATGCAGATGATCCCGTTGCCGTCGATCATTGCCTGGATTTAATTGGAATTTCCTTCGCATCCTCCTTAAATCCTGCGTCTTGAGACAGAGGAAGACAGATGAAGAGGCGAACCCTTGTGCTTGGAGGTGCAGCCATTGTCGCATCATCCGTGGCTGCGGTGGCGGTCTGGCCGCGGCGGCATGTCACTATTGCCGCCAGAACATTCGACTGGAAGGGAACGGATTTCGTAAGCGGCGGCACAAAGTCGGTCACCTTGGAAAAGCTGCCCGAGCCGCTCTTCCGTACCAGTCCGAATTGCGTTGTGACCGTCGCCCAGACCCTTGGCCCCTGCCATGTCAACAATGTCCCGACCCGTCAGGACGTTTCGGAAGGAATGGCCGGGCTGCCTTTGCGGTTGGCCGTTCGCATCGTCCACGCGGCCGATTGCCGGCCGGTCGAAAATGCCGATATCGAGATCTGGCATACCGATCACCGCGGCATCTATTCCGGCCGCGAGGCTGCGGAGATGTGCACCTTCGGCGATGCCGAGGCGATCAGCGGTCTTGCCTTCCGCGGCCGTCAGCTGACGGATGCCAAGGGGCAGGCAAGTTTTTTGACGGCCTATCCCGGATGGTACAAGGGCCGCACGCCGCATGTTCACTGTCGCATCCTCGTCGAGGGCAAGGAGCTTCTCGTCAGCCAGATCTATTTCGACGATGTGCTGAGCGATATCATCTATGGTGAGCATCCCGACTATCTCGGGCGCCCTGCCCGCGATACGCGCAACGACGAGGACGGCCTCATCCCGGAGGATGCGGCCGACCACATGTTCGATTTCGAAAAGCTCGATAGCGGCGTGCTATCCGCCACCATCACCATCGGCCTCTCTGCCTGAGCGCGGCAGCGGCGGGGTTGCGCACCCTCGATCACGACGACCTCTCCGGCCGTGGAAGCCGACACGAGGAAAGCGTCAAGGCCGGCATGTCGGTCGGGCACTATATGCCCGCATACCATTCATAACCGCGATCCTCCCAGAAGCCGCCATTGCCGCCGTAGAGCTGGCCGAGATCGGCGACGGCTTCGATGCCGGTCAGGTATTTTGCCTGCTTGTAGCCAAGCTGGCGCTCGACCCGGAGCCGGAGCGGCGCGCCATGGGCGACTTCGAGATCGCGGCCGTTCATGCTGTAGGCAAGGATCGTCTGGGGGTGGAACGCATCGACGAGATCGATGCTTTCGTAATACCAGCCGCTGCCGTCGAGCGTCTTTTCGTATTCGTCGGCGCAGTGGAAGACGATGTAGCGGGCTTCGGGTTTCAGGCCGGCCGCCTGCAACAGCGCACCGAGCGGCACGCCGGTCCATTTGCCGATCGCGCTCCAGCCCTCGACGCAGTCATGTCTGGTGATCTGCGTGCGAGCCGGCAGGGCTTTCAGCTCGGCCAGCGACAATTGCATCGGCTTGTCGACCAGTCCGCCGACCTTGAGCTTCCAGCTCGAAAACCGCTGGTTCATCCAGTCGATATAGCGGGCATTATCAGGCATGCTCGTGCCGTTGGCGCGGAAGGTCGGCGAGATATCGGCTTTGGTGAATTCGCGCGCGAGCGCGTCGTCGCCGAGCAGGAAGCGCTGCGTCTTCATGCTGAAGCCTTCGGCGATCTTGAGCACCGATTTCGTCCGATCGTTTTCGACGAGGGCATCGCAGCCGGCAAGCCCCAGCGCCGATGCCGTCATGGTCGCGCCGATCAGGAAGCGACGCCTGGTGATGATGCGGCTCATGACTTTCCTCCCTGCCCGATGTCGTAATAGCCTGTGACCATCGAACGCAAATTGTTGAACACGCCCGAGACCAGCACCATCGCCACATGCACGGCGACGAAGGCGACGAGCGAGAAGGCGGTCAGGAAATGCAGCGTGCGGGCCGATTGCCGGCCGCCGAACAGATCGAGCAGCCAGGGCGCGACCGCGTTGAAGCCCGGCGACATGGTAAGCCCTGTCCCGATCATCAGCGGCAGCAGCACGAAGATCACGGCGACATAGGCGAGTTTCTGCAGCGTATTATAGTGGCGGGCCTCGGCCCCCTTGGGAAAGCGCAGCCGGGCGTGACTGACGATCTCATGGCCGAGATGCGAAGGCTTCAGCTCTTCGGCCGCCGGCAGCAGATCGCGGCGGAAATGCCGGCTGACGAAACCATAGGCGAGATAGATGAAGCCGTTGATGACGAACAGCCAGGCAAAGAAGAAATGCCAGCGCCGGCCCGATGCCAGATCCTGGTAGCTCGGCAAGGTCAGCCAGTTCGGAAAACCGCGCACCGCGGCCTCGCCGTCGACATTCGAAACCCCGAGAATGCCCGTCGTGTTGAAACTTAATCCGCCCAAGCGCGTCACGCCCTTCAGCGCATCGCCCTCCTGTTCCGCCTCCATGGAAATGAAGGACGGATCGTCGTCGGCGCCGTACTGGCCCCAATAGAGCGCCGGATGGGCGTTGAATATCTGCAGGCCGCTGTACAGCAGCACCGTCATGCACAGCACGTTTACCCAGTGCGACAGGCGCACCAGCGGGCCATGGCGGTAGAAAAGCGTACGTCCGCTCGCCATGCCAGCATCGGTCGTGGCCATTGTAGTTCCTCCGGATCGACATGAAAGGTCTTCGCGAGAAAGGACGCGGCCGCCGGCCAAATAGTTTCAGCGGCCGCGGCCAGAGCTTACTTCATCGCCTCGCAGGCCTTCATCATCGTGTCCTTCTTCATCGTGTCCTTCTCCATGCCGGCATTGTGCATGCGGTCGGCCTTGGTGCTGCCGGTCGCCATTGTGTCCTTCGACATCGCATCCTTGGACATGGCGTCCTTCGACATCGTGCCGGTCTTCATGCTGTCTTTCTTCATGGCATCGCTGCTTTGGGCGCTGGCGGCGCCGGCAAGCGACAGGCCGATGACGAAGGTGCAGGCGGCAAGGCTGGAAAGGATCTTGATCATGAGAGTCTCCTCGGATCGATTGACATGTCCGCCGGCACCAGCGGACGGCTCACAGTCCTGAATTCGATCCCCTTGCGAAGGCGGTTACAGCCTCACTCTTATGTGATAGCGCTACAGCGCCGCGTGTCTTTTGGAGACGCGCAAGGGAGGCTGTACACTTTAAATTGCCGCCGGAAGATTTATTGAACCTGCCTGTAACCAAAGCGTCATCCACCCGAATGATATTGCAGACGACATGACGAGCGCCCATTCGGAACAAGCACTGAAGATGCTGATGCTTCTTTCCCTCGACGGGGACGAGGCAGCCTACCGGCGTCTGCTCGTGACGTTGCGAACCCTGCTCGTCGGTTATTACGGCGGGCGGATCGGCACTACCGCGAAATCCGACACGGAAGATCTCGTGCAGGAGACGTTGCTGGCGCTGCATTCGCGCCGGGCGACCTATGACAGGGAGCGGCCGTTCACCGCGTGGTTCTTCTCGATTGCCCGCTACAAGCTGATCGACCATCACCGGAAGCATGGCGGCCGGTACAAGGCGGAAATAGAACTGGACGAGGATATCGAAGACGATTTCAGGGAGGATGCGATTTCAGCGCACATGGATGTCGAACGCCTGTTGAACGGCCTGCCGCAGCGCCAGCAGGATCTGATCCGTCAGGTCAAGCTCGAGGGGCAGTCGGTGGCCGACACGGCAAGCCGCACCGGACAATCGGAATCGGCGGTCAAGGTCGGCGTTCACAGGGGTATCAAGGCGCTGGCGGCAAGATTGCGAGGTGGAATGTGAGAGAGACTGAGGACGTGATCGACAGCCTTGTGCGGGATCTGAAGCCGGTGCCGAGACATGCGCTCGAACGCCGCTTCGCGCTCGCCATCCTGCCTGCTCTGGCAGTCTCGCTGCTGCTGATGCTTATCGTCCTAGGCCATCGCACCGATATGGCGCAGGCGCTGATGCTGCCGGTCTTCTGGATCAAGTCCGCCTACAATGCCCTGCTTGCAGTCGCCGCCTTCGCAGCCGTTTACCGCCTATCCCGGCCGGATGGCTCGGAGGGGCGCTTTTTCGGGATTGCCGCGGCCATCATACTCGCCCTCGCCGTCATGGCGGTCATCCAGCTCGCTTTGTCGCCGGCTGCAAGCTATCCCGTGCTGGTGCTCGGCTCCTCCGCCCTGCATTGCCCGCTGCTGATCTTTGCCTTTGCCATGCCGATCCTGATCGCAAATACCTGGGTTCTCCGTGGCGGCGCCCCGAGCAACCTCGGCGTCACAGGCTTCATCGCCGGCATTGCCGCCGGCGCATCCGGTGCCTGGGTCTATTCCTGGTTCTGCACGGAAAACGGCCTGCCCTTCGTCACCCTCTGGTATTCGCTCGGCATCCTCTTGACCGGCGCAATCGGCGCACTGCTCGGCCCCCGCCTGCTGCGCTGGTAGCACCGGCTGTTTGCAGCACTGCGCCACTAGAGCCTTTCCGGGTTAGATTGCAGCATTCTGTTGGCTCAAACGGAGTCGGATGGTCGACCGGCCGGCGCGCGTCGTAGCCCAGCTCTACGACCAAGCCGGCCGGTCGATCAGCCGGCCCGTTTCAGCCAACCCGAAGGGCCGGGCATATTTCCGCCAGGACAAAGGCGATCGGCTCGGACGTACCTAGGGGTATGACCGTCGCCAATCGCCTTTGCCCTGACGAAAACCTGCTCCGGCAGAATGCTGCAATCTAACCCGGAAAGGCTCTAATCCTTCATCCGGCATGAAACCAGATGCAGCATTCCTGCGTACTACTCGGGGGATGAGTATTGCGTACCCCCCTGGATCGGAAAACACAGGCAGCGAGGAATGACGGCATGGTCAGGAAAGAAGGCGTAGCCCACCTCACCCGGCAAGCCGCGGAACAGGGGCTGGCCAGGCTGATGATGAGGCTGCCTGCGACGCGGGCAACGATCAGAGCAGTTGCGGCGAGCCAGCCCCATTTTTATGAATTATGCGGCGCCTACGGCGAAGCCTGCGCCGTCCTCGATCGCCTGCGCCGGGATAGATCGGGCGATCCCGCAATCATCACCGAATACGAGATCATCTGCGCGGAAATCGAAGTCGACGTCATCAGGATCCTGCTCGGCGATCAATGAGACTTCGCAAGTGCTGGGCGGACTGCCGCCGCGACAATGCAACGCCATTTTGCTCCCGGCATCCCTATCAGCCCAGCAGGTCATCCACATGGATGGAGACGCTCAACGTATCCGTGTCGAAATGCAGCGAAGTCCCGTCGGAAATCTTGTAGTGGAAGGTGTCGCTCACGTCTCCGCTGAGCCCGGCGAGCTTTGCCGCGTCGGCCGTATAGGTGTAACCGCCGTCACTATCGACATGGATGGAGCCGTATTGGCCGGTCAGCGTCACGCCGTCCTTATCGACGAATTCGCCCTCGAAGCGGCGAAGCAGCAGGGTTCCATTGGCCGAGCTGTCGTTTTCGAGGAGATTGCCGTAATGGGCGGCGTCCAGGTCGGAGGTGATTTTCAGGCTGTCATGGGTTGCGACAAGAGCAGGCGCCGTGTCCGCGTGCGTCGTATCGCCGACCGCGAGACTATCGCTACTAGCAAGCAACGTCGCCTGGGCTTCGTCGAGCGTCGTGTTGTTGCTGACGGGAAAGGTGTTCGCGGCGATGATGGCAGGCGATATGCTGTAGGGCGTCACATCGCTGGCAATGACATTGTCGTGGAAGGAGCCCGATGCAGGCCTGTCGACCTTCAGCGCTGCCTGCGACAAGTCGTCGAAGACGTTGCCGTAAATATTGATATCTTCGCGAACGTAACTGGTCGTGCCGGCGGCACTGATCGCCACGCCCCATACGCCGTCATGGATGTAATTGCCTGATATATCGTAGTCCCGCGTGTTGCCCTGGTCGCCGAGGCCGATGGCATAGGACCAGCTGTAGCCGCCATAACCTGAAATATCGTTGTCGTGAATGGCGACATTGGTGCCGGCTTGTGCGCCGATCCCGAAGCCGCCACCGATAATCGCGTTGTCCTCGACTAGGGCATTTACCGGCCGAACGAGCGCGATGACGCCCTTCGGCGTAGCGGCGCCCGTCTGGTCGAGATAATTGCCGCTGATCACGATATTGCTGCTGTCGTTCATCTGGACGGCATCTGCCGCCGTGCCGTGAGCATTGGTGACGGTGTTGTTGAGAAAATTGACGCCGTTGACTTTTTCGATCCAGACGCCATCGCCGTTCACGTCGTTGATCGTGCTGTTTTCGATGGTGATGTTCGAGCCGGTCCGGAAGGTGATCGAACCTGACTTGCCCGCCAGACCGGTGTGATCGACCTCGACGTTGCGGACCGTCCAGTTCGAAACATATCCGCCATAGATGGCCGCGCCGCCGGTGTCGGAGATCTTGATGTTCTCGATGACGATGTTCGATGCATAGAGGCTGTGGATGCCATCGTTGGGGCTATGGATGACCGGCGCATCGCCGATACCGTAACTGCCGATGGTGATCGGGGCACTCACCGTGCCGGAATATTTCAGGTCGAGCTGGTCGTTGAACACGCTTCCGGCGGCGAGCAGCACGCTGTCGCCCGGCTGCAGTTTCAAGTTTTCCACCGCCCAGAACGAAGAAAACGGCGTGTCCTCGCTCGTTCCGCTGTTGCCGTTGGAGCCTATCGCCGGATTCACATAATAGATTGTCATATTCGCCTTGTTCTCGAATTGCCGCGCAGCCGTCTGGATCGGCTGCGACGCGTGGATCGGATGCGGTCGGGGCTAAAGGCCATGTCAAAAGGCCTTCGATATTGCCCTCACGACGGTCGGCAGACCCTGTGGGCCTGCCTTGGTCCCGAGAACGCCTGGCGGAGGCGGTATCCTGGAAATGACAACTTATACGAAGATAATCTACTAAATAACGACCGAAAGGTGAATGAACGGTAATCGTCTCCCTCGGCGACGTATGGTCGCAGAGGTGTAGATGTCCCGTTTCAGGTCAGTCGCAAGCCGGAAAGGTTGAGGCCGCATTGCAGCCCCTTACCCTCACCCGGCGGCAGCCGGATGAGGGACGCTGCGGAGCCATGTGGTGGCGAGAGCAACGCCTCCCCGGGGGAGCCACGCCTCCCCGGAAGGACGCCTCCGCCACCCTCACCTCAGCTCAGCAAGCCATCCAGGTGGATGAAGACGGTCAGCGTATCCCCGTCGCTATGATGCGAGCTTCCATCGTTGATCCCGTAGCTGAACGACTCGCTCACATGTCCGCTATGGCCAGGAAGCTTCGTTTCATCGAGCGTGTAGGCATAGTTGCCTTCGCGGTCCACGTGGATGTCGCCGTATTCCCCGGTCAGCGTCAGGCCGTGCTTGCCGACGGTTTCATCCCCGAAGCGGCGAAGCACCAGGGTGTCGTTGTCCGAGCTGTCGTTTTCGAGGAGATTGCCGCGATGGGCGTCGCCCGTATCGGTGAAGATCTTCAAATTGTCATGGACGGCGACAACCGCCGGATCCGCGGGGGCCTCCGTGACTGCCGCGGTCTTGGCAACCGGGCTTGCCAGCGCCGTCTCGACATTGGCGACCGTATGGTTGCCGTTGACCGTGAAGGTATGCGCGTCGGCAATGGCCGGCGATATGCTGGTGGCCTTGGTGCCGGTCTCGATCGTATTGTTATAGAAGGAGCCGGATGCTGGCCTGTCGACCTTCAGCGCCGCCTGCGAGAGGTCGTCGAAGACGTTGTCGTGGACCTTGATATTCGTGCGCGTATAGCTGGCGCCGCTGGGGCCACTGACGGCAACGCCCCATGCGCCGTCATGAATATGGTTGCCTGAAATATCATAGTCCCGCGCATTGCCCTGGTCGCCGAGACCGACGGCGAAGGACCAGCTGTAACCGTGATATCCGGATATGTCGTTGTCGCGGATGGCGACGTTCTTGCCAGCGGGCGCGCTGATGCCGAAGCCGCCGCCGGTGAGCACATTGTCTTCGACCACGGCATTCGTTGCCCGCACCAGCGCTATCACCCCCTTCGGGGTGCTGGCGTCGGTCTGGTCGAGATGATTGCCCTTTATCAGAATATTGCTGCTGTCGTTCACTTGCACGGCATCGGCCGTCGAACCGTTCGCGCTGGTGACGGTGTTGTTGAGAATCTTGACGCCGTTGACCTTTTCGATCCAGAAGCCGTCGCCTTTGACGCCCGATATCTTGCTGTCTTCGACCGTGACGTTCTTGCTGCTCCGGAAGGTGACGGCGCCTGCGTTTTCCGACAATCCCGTCTTGGCGATCTCGACGTCGCGGACCGTCCAATTCGTGACACTGCCGCCATAAATGCCCGAACCGCCGATATTCGATATCTTCAGGTTCTCGATGACAATGTTCGAGGCATAGAGACTGTGGATACCGTCGCCGCTGCTGTGGATGACGGGTGCCGCACCCGTCCCGTAACTGCCGATCTTGATCGGCGCACTCTCGCTGCCGGAATATTTGATATCGAACTGCTCGTTGAACACGCTCCCCTTGGCAAGAAGCACGCTGTCGCCGGGTTTCAGTTTCAAGGATTCCACTTTGGACAAAGTCGCAAAAGCCGAGTTCTGGCCCGTTCCACCGTTGCGGTCGGAGCCAGTCGCTGAGTTCACATAGTAGACTGTCATATCGCCATGTTGCCCTGTTCGTCGGATCGCTAAGTCGCCGCCGGAATCGCCCAGGATCGGCCGATCGGATGCGGCGGTGGGCAACCGGCCACGGCAAGAAGGCGATAAGATGTTGTCAATGGGGCAGCGGGCGAGTTCGCGCGCCTCATTCCACAGGCAATTGTCTGGTGTGACCAAAGTTACAACTTGGGCCGAGAAATCGGCGACTTCGAGGTGAATAAATCGCGGCGTCTTTGCGCGAGGCACACGTCGCCTTCCGGCTGTGCGCCATGTGATTCTTGCCTTCGCTTGCGCTCAGGGGGTGAGGAGCGCCAGCGACGAACGCCTTGAGCGTAAGCGAAAGGCGCACTCCAAGGTGAAACCCTACCCCCTCGCCCTCAAAGCCGAGGTTAGCGGCAACCATGTCGCAGCGATGGGGAGACCTCAGGCCCTACAGCGCCGCGCGTCTTTCCAGACGCGCAAAGGACGCTGTAGCACTTTGAATTGCTGCATAATTCCTTAAATCGATCCCGATTTAAGGAATTATGCAGTAGCCGCTTCGGCCTTGATCTTCGGCTTCAGCAGGATGATGAGAAGCAAGCCGGCGATGATGAGTGCCGCGCCTTCGAGGTGATAGCGTTGCAACTGCTCGCCGAGGATCAGATAGGCGAGCACGGCTATGAAGATGGTCTGAATGTAGAGGAGGACGCCCGCTCGAGCCGCGCCCAGTGCCTCGATGCTGCGATTGAAGAGGTAGTACATGACCGCCCCGCCAGGGATCGCAACATAGGCGAGCGCGATGAGCCCGCTGCCGTTGAGCGTCGAGCGTTCGTCTGAGAATAGCTCGGACAGGTAGAAGGGCAACGCCGTCAGCACCGCCGCACCGAGCAGCAGCACCAGGAGCGCAAGGCGATTCATATCGAATTTCGCGCGGCGGAGCAGGACGGTATAGAGACTGAAACAGAACGCGCCGGCGACGATCCACAGTTCACCCGGGTTGAAGTCGAGCCGCATCAGCGCGGCCGGACTGCCCTTGATGATGATGACCACGATCCCGAGAAAGGCCAGGATCGATCCGATCACCTGCCAGCGTCCCATCGGCTCGGCCAGCATCAAACGGGCAAGGATCATGGTGATGATCGGGATCAGGGCGATAATGATGCCGGCAGTGGTGGCATCGGCATGTTCGAGGCCGACGAAAATCATGCCCTGGCAGATCGCCAGTCCCACACCGCCAATCGCAAGCAGTTCGAGGGCGCGAGCCCGCACCAGCGCGACCATGTCGCCGAAATGCCGGCGCACGATCGGCATCAGGATCGCGAAGGCGATCAGCACGCGCCAGAAGCAGAGCGCCCAGGGCGGCATCTCAGTAGAAACCCATTTCGCCGCGATATAGACGCCGGCCGACAGCAGCCAGCAGAGAACGCCCACGGAATAAGCGGCGGCAAGCGAATTGCCTGCCGCCTGTTCCGTCCCGACCGTGTCGCGATGGACCGCCAAGACATTCATTGCCATGGCTGAGTTATGCCACAGTTTCCGTGGGCTGCACAGATGAGGCGGCGCGGATGTCTCCTTCGGGCCGATCAGGACGGTCGCCGTGTTGATGTGACCCGCCCGGAAGATTTAGACAGCCAGCCTCTACCCTCTCGCCCGCAAAGCCGAGGTCAGCGGCAGCCGTGTCGCCGCAAGTGCCGGCAACGCGCCGCCGATTATGCCGATGGCAAGTCCCAGCAAGCCCGCGGTGAGCGCGACGTCGGCGGTGACGTCGAGCTGGAAGGCCATCTTGGTATTGTTGGCGCCCATCGTGCTGGCCTGCCAGCCGTTGAAGGCGAGCCATGAGGCGAGGATGCCGAGGGCGGCGCCGGTGATCGAGAGAGCCATGGCCTCGACCCAGGTGGCAGTGAAGGCCGGCAGGCGGCCGAAGCCGAGCAGGCGCAGCGTTGAGATTTCGACGGTGCGGTCGGAGACCGAGCTCATCATCGTATTCAGCGCGCCAGCGGTGGCGCCGACGGCCATCAAAAGCGCCAGCGGCCAGCCGAACAGGCGGATGAGGCTCGCGGTGCGTTCAGATTGCGCGGCATAAAGACCGGCTTCGGAGACGGCGGTGAGCCGCGCACCGGGAAATGCGGAGAGATGCTCCTGCAACACAGGCAACCCGCCTGCCCCATCGAGACGCACGCGCAGGCTCTGCACCTGTCCCTGCCGGTCGAAGGCCGATTGCACTGCCTCCAGATCCGCCCAGATCTCGGATTCGAAGGCGCTGCCGCCGGAGGTGAAATGCCCGACGACCGTCCAGTCCACAGCGCCGAGCCGCACCTTGTCGCCGACGGCAAAGCCGGAGAATTCATCGGCGATGCGCCCGCCGACGACGATCTCGCTGGCGCCCGGCGAAAACAGCCGCCCTTGGGAGAGCGATACGCGACCGCGCAAACCCGGCCCCGTAGTGTCCATGCCGCGCAACGACAGTGTCTGTTCCGCCCCGTCGCTTGCCCTGAGGACATCGACGGGAACAACGATCTCGCGCGACAGCCCCAGGCCGCCCGCGCCATTCCGCGCCACGCCGATCCCGCCGGTTGCGGCGGTCAGGCCGCGGATCGCTTCGGCCGGCACATCCGAGCCGGTCTCCTGATTGGTGCCGCCGCCGAGAATGACGGCGATGCCGGTCGAACCCGCGCCTTGAAGGGCTGCCTCAAAGCCCCTGGCCATGGCGAGAAAACCCGCAAGCACCGCCACCACGAGCGCCACCGATAGCACCATCGACAGCGAGATCCATAGCCGCCGCGGCAGGCTGCCGAGATTGACTCTGATCATGAGAAAGATCTGCTTGAGCGCTGATGACATTCGACTATCTCGTTCTGAAGGCGTTGATGATGGGCAGGCGCATGGCGCTGAAGGCGGGCAACAGCCCGGTCAGGAGGCCGAGACCGGCAATGATCGCGACGGATTTCAGCAGCACCTCGGCGCTGAAGACGAGGCCGAATGCCGGCCCGATCGAAAGCGTCGCGAGCTTGGCGAGAATGAGCCCGCCCGCGCCGCCGACGGCGAAGATGAACAGCGTCTCGCCGAGGATGAGCGCTATGATCCGCCCGCCGGAAAAGCCGAGCACTTTCATGACACCGATTTCGAAGCGGCGTTCCCGCACGGCAAAGAGCATGGTGTTCACCGCGATCATCAGGATCGTTACGAAGGCGGCGCCGACGACGAGGCTGACGATCAGGCCGACATCGGCGAATTGCCGGAGAAAGGCCTCGAGAAACTGCTTTTCGGATTGCGTCCTGGTCTGAGCCGCCGAATTGGCGAACAGCGCGTCGATTCGCGCCGCGAGCACGGCGGATGAAACGCCCGGTCGCCGTCGCACTACGAAGCCATCGACTGTATCCTTGCCGCGGGCGCGCGCCGCATTGACGGCATCATAGCGGGCGATCATGAAATAGGTGTCGGTGCTGGCGTCGGCCCCCTCGAAGATGCCGGCGATCTCAAAACTCCAGTTGCGGCTGCCGTCTTCCCTTGTCAGGTGGCTGGTGACCCCGATGCGCTGGCCGACCGACCAGCCCTGCGCCTCCGCCAGCGCCCGGCCGACCAGCACCCGGTCACGGCCCTCTTCCAGCGCTGATATCAGCTGCGGCGTCAGCCCGAGCTCGTCGCCATTGGCCGCGGCGATCAATCGTGGATCGACCGCGCTCGTCATCACGACATTCTTCTCGACATCGACGAAGCCCCGCATGCGCGTCATGTAGGCGACGGCGGCGACATCGCTATCGGCAGCGATCCTGTTGAGATAGGCAAGCGGCAGCGGCTGCGCCCGCCCCGATCTGTTGAAGACGCCGAGCAGCGTATCGCTCGCCCCGGCCGCCCCTTGCGAGCCGCTGAGGAAGCTCGCCGTCAGCCCATAGATCAGGAAGGCGACGCCGACCGAGAACATCAGAAGCGTAGCCCTGAGCGGCTTGCGCCAGGCATTGCGGCGCATCAGCTGGAAGAAGGTCATTGGGCCAACCTTTCCTGCTCGACGAATTCGCCCTTGTTGAGATGCAGCGTGCGCCGAGCGAAGGCGGCGGCCTCGGGATCATGCGTGACCATGATGATGGTTTTCCGAAGCTCGCGATTGAGAAAGCCCAGCATCTCGAGAATATCATTGGCGGATTTCCGGTCGAGATCGCCGGTCGGTTCGTCGCAGAGCAAGAGGTCGGGATCGCCGACGATGGCGCGGGCAATACCGACGCGTTGCTGCTGCCCGCCGGACATGCTGGATGGAAACTGACGCTGCCGCCCGGAGAGCCCGACCAGATCCATGACGGTCTCAACGCGCGTCCGCCGCTCCTTGCGCTTGAGCGGTTTCAACAGCAGCGGCAGCTCGATATTCTCGCCCGCATTCAGCATCGGCAGCAGGTTGTAGAACTGGAAAACGATGCCCATGCTGTGTGCCCGCCAGGCGGCCCTGGCGCCTTCGCCCATCTGCTCGAGATGGCTGCGGCCGATCCCGATCTCCCCTCCGTCGGGGCTGTCGATACCACCGAGCATGTTGAGCAGCGTCGATTTCCCCGAGCCCGACGGCCCCATGATGGCGACGAAATCGCCGCGTGCTATGGAAAGGTCGAGCCCGGAAAAGATCGGGATCGTCTCCGCGCCGATCCTGAATGCCTTCCTGACGCCGCGAAGTGCGATATAGGGTTCTTGAGTGTCGGTCATCGCTCTGCTCCTTGCTGATGGTCTGTGCTATCCCCGGCCTCACCCACCAGAAGGCGGATGCGCGCGGCCATGGCGGGGCGCATGTCTGGCGGCGGCGAGGAGAGCGACAGGCGAAGCGTCACCGTCCCCTTCTCCCGCGAAATCATCGGCGCGATCTTCGATACTTCGACCGCAAAAGGCCGGTCGGGAAAGCCGTCGAGCACCGCCTCGCCACGCAAGCCCGGCCGGATCAAGGCGATATTCGCCTCGGCCACATCGGCATCGATGACCATGGTTGCCATGTCGGCAATCGCAAGCAGGCTTTCATTCTCCCGGACGCTGTCCTCGCGCGACAGCACGGTGTCGCCGACATGTGCGGTAAGCCGCGTGACGGTGCCTGATATCGGCGCCCGGACGGTCAGCGCCTCCACCTGCTCGCGCGCCCTGTCGATATCGAGATCGGCCTTGGCCACGTCCTGCCGTGCCTGCAGGGCGGCATTTTCGGCGGTGTCGAACGCCGTCTTCGCCTCCTCCAGTGTCTGCGCCGACATCGCATCGCGCCCGGCAAGCCGCTCGGTGCGCGTGAGGGAAGACCGCGCCTGCGCCAATTCAATCATCTTCGCCGTCAGCGCCAGCTCCGCCGATTGCCGGGCGATCTCAGCCCCCTGAAGCGCAAAGCGGGCGCCGGCATCATCGAGCCGCACCAGCACCTGGCCTGTTACGACCCTGTCGCCCGCCTCAACCTCGACGGCGACGATCCGGCCCTCATATTTGGAGAAGACAGTGGCGATATCAGGTGCCACGACGTAGCCGGAGCCGGTGACTTCCCGGGACGGCAATGCTCTGTCCGCTGGGTTATTGGAGGGCAGAGCCCGGATAGGACCGGCGGCGGGCACGTCTGTTCCATCGACGGATATTGCGGCCTCGTCCTTGCCTATGAGACCCGCAAGCACAGTCTCGATGCGCTCCAGCGTATCGGGCCGATAGAGAAGCGCCACCGCCAGCAATGCCGTCGCGACGAGGGCCAGCATTGCTCTTCGGATCACCCACCGCCGGGTCTGACGATCCGGCGGCTCTGTCTTGAAGGCCGCGGGCTCGATCGAAAGCGATCTCAGCTTGGCGGCAAGGTCTCGGTCATGTTCTGATGTCATGTTCATGCCGCCAGAATGACCAATGGCAACAAAACCGCGACCTCGAACGCGTTTCTGACAGTCCTCGATCGCGATTGTGTACGTGGCGCGGCAAGGCACCCGGTCAGCCCTCATGCTGAGGAGGCCCGAAGGGCCGTCTCGAACCACGAGGGCGGGTGATTGCGCGGGTGCAGACTGGGTGGATGAAGCCCCGGTTGCCAGCCTCCTTCGAGGGCCCTACGGGGCGCTCAGGATGAGGCTGGAGAGAGGACAGGCGTCACTTCAGGACGAAGCCGAAGAGACACCGGATCCGCCCTTCCTCTCACGCCAGGCAAGCGGCGTCATATCCGTGACGCGGCGGAATTCGCGGTTGAAGTTGGACTTGGTCTGGAAGCCGACCTCGAACATCACCTCGGTTACCGATTTCTCCGTACTGATAAGCAGCCGGCAGGCCTCGCCGATCCTGTAGTCGTTGACATATTGCGAGACGTTCTTGTCCATCGCCCGGTTGATCGCCGCCGAGATCTGCCGGGCGGGAATGCCGGCCTTGCGGGCCAACCGGTCGAGATTGAGATTGGCATCGCGATAGAGTTTTTTTGCCTCCATCAGCGCATCGACCGTGGCGATCGTATCCTTATCCTCCGTCGTTTCGGACTTCAGCGCCGCCTCCACCGTCTCGACCGGCGCCCGGCTTCGGCTGGCGGCCGCCGCTGCGATGCCGAGGATGACGAGGACAGCGAGATTGCTGACGCTGATCAGCGTCAGCGCATGCTCGCCATGCGCCCATGTGAAATCGAAAAAGACGAAAATATCGACTGCCGCCGACAGGCACAGCGCCGCCGCCGCGAAGATGATCGCCCGATAGGCCGGCACCGCCCCCTCGAAGGGCGCAAGCCGAAGCGCATCCGTGCCCGGCCGCATCAGCAGCAGGATCGCCAGGGCATAACCGACGAAAACAAGCACCAGCGCGAGATCGATAGCATCCCGCCGGAACACCATCAACAAGAGCATGACAGCAGCGGGCACGGCATGCAGCGCAATCCGCGTCGGCAGCGGCCGCCGGCTCGTCCTCACCAGCCTGGAAACCCCGGCATAGGCAAGCGGCGGCACCATCGCCGCGGTGACAGGCGCGATCACGCCCACCGCCTGCACCCCGTAGCCCCAGCGCAGGCCGGAGAGGACGGATTGCAGCACCGCGAGCAGGATCAGCGCCAGAAACGGTCGGTTGGGCTGCGCCTCCTCGTCCCGCCTGAGGACGGTGACGAAGAGGATGAGCAGCAGCAGGGCAACGACGAAAGGAAGCGGAATGAACAGCATGGCCTGATAGGATCGGAGTGGCGAATGGATGGCCATCATTGCCGAGATCCTCAGCCGGCGCGACCTCCATCATGTTTTAGGACGCGTTTTAGGCTGGGATTTTTTGTGAGCGGCATGCCGTGAAGTTGCTCTACTGCGAGCTGCCTAGCCGAGAGCGCTTTGTGCTGCGCAGATCCGATCGACCAAAGCATCGAGATCGCCCCTTGGCGGGCGGTTCTTGGCCAGGCGCTGCTTGAGATGCATGATCGGCTCCGCCAGAATTTCATCAAGGCTCTCGGCGCAGGTGAAGTCGCCCACCACGCTTTTGACCTTTGAATTGTCAAAGATCGCCGACCATGCCTTGTCGCCCCGGAGCGGCCCAACCCACTCCGGATTGTACCGGACCAGGGTGTCCGTCGGCACGTGTACGATCCTGGCCTCGACATCAAGCAATCTGGCGATCGTCTTTTGAATATCGTCCCAGATATGGGCGCGGTCGGAGGTGATGTGGAAGATCTCGTTCAACGCCGCCGGCTTGCCGAAAAGCCCGACAAAGGGCACCGCGAAATCAACCGAGCGGGTCAGTGTCCAGGGCGTGTGGCCATCGCCCGCCACGATGGTGGGCTCGCCGTCCAGCATGCGTCTCGCCATGACATCGCTGTCGCCCATCATGATCGGCAGGCCGGTGCGAACGGTGTGACTGGGGCGGACGATGGTCCAGGCGAGATTCTTGGAATTCTTGAGCAGCGCTTCGCAGGCAATCTTGTCCTGGCTATAGCGCCAGTAGGGGTTGATCGCCGGTGTCTGCTCGGTAATCACATAATGGCGCGGCGGCTTTTCATAGACCGAAGCCGAAGAGATGAAGATGTACTGGCCGCAGTGCCCGGCAAACACATCGATGTCACGCGCGACTTGATCGGGCGTAAAGGCAATGAACTGGCACACGACGTCATAATTGGCCTTGGCCAAGTCCGCATAGGCGGGTGCCGCGAGATCGCCGACGATCGAGGTAACCCCCGCAGGTAATGGGTCGCCTCTCAAGCTGCGGTTATAGACGCTGACATCGTGGCCCTGAACCACGGCGCGTTCGACGCATGGATATGAAATCTGGCCGGTACCGCCAACGAAAAGGATTTTCAAAGCCATGGGAAGGACCTCGGTGTCGGATGTGGCGGGATATGCGGTAGTCTTCATAGCGCGAAAGAAATCGGTCGTCTCCTGCAAAACACCTGCACCGGCTCACGTCGTTTGGGTCGACCTGTCCCCGTAAACCAACGTGGTGGCATTCCGCATAAACCGATCGGACGACGTGAGGTTCGGCCGCAACCAGCCATTGCCGATACCGCAAAGATCTCTATCTCAAGCCAATAATGCCCCTTCTGTTTGAGATCAGCACAAGACGGAGGCTTTCTTGAAGGATTATCTGCCCTATGCAGCCGGGGTGCTGGCAGGATTATTGGTCGCCTTCCTCATGTCTGGCCTGTTGGCGCTGACGGAGACACCGCAGCTCGTGCTTTTCGCATTGCTGCCGGCCGTCGGTGGCGCTCTCGTCGAACGCGTTTGCCGTCGCCGGCCCAACAATTCTTGAAGGGTTCCATGGCAAGGCTGAAAGAAATCGTCATTGATTGCGACATTCCCTCGCGTGTCGCCCGGTTCTGGGCGGAGGCGCTCGATGGCTACGAGGTGATGTCATATGACGAAGAAGAACTGGCCCGTCTTGCCGCCCTCGGGTTGACACCCGAGACTGACCCGACCGTGATGGTCGAAGGTCCTGGAACACGCCTTTGCTTCCACCTTCGCCAAGGGGAACGCCCCGCCCGCAACCGGCTTCATCTCGATATTGCCACCCCCGATCGGGCCAGGGAGGTAGACCGGCTTCTATCCCTCGGAGCGAGCTTCGTCCGCGAAGCGGATGGCTATACGGTCTTGAATGATCCCGAAGGCAATAATTTCTGCGTGGCGTCCGAATAGTTCGATCCGGGCCGGAATGTCTGGGTCAGACACGATTCAGGAACTCGATCACGCGGAGGGTGAGCAGCGCGGTCGCATCCGCATCATAGGACGGCAGCGAGCTGTCGGCAAAGTAATGCTGATCGCCTGGGTACAGGAAAAGCTCCGCGTCCTCGACCTTTTCCACGATCTCGCGGGCGGCGTCGATGTCGCCCTCGCCGACGAAAATCGGATCGTTGTCCATGCCGTGGATCTGCACCGCGACGCCGTCCGGCCAGGGTCCGAAGGCCCACTCGCCGCTGATCGGCAGGCAGGAGTAGAAGAGCAGAGCCCCGCGGGCGCCGGGCCGCGTCTGCGCCAGCTTCTGCGCCGGCAGCACACCGAAGGAGAACCCGGCATAGACGAGCCCGGCAGGCAAGGCGTCGGCGAGGCGCACGCCGCGCTCCCTGACCTCGTCGAATCCGATCTCACCGATATAGGCCAGCCCCTCTTCGATGCTCGGGAACGTGCGCCCGTCAAACAGATCGGGCGTGTGCACGATATGGCCGGCTGCCCTGATGTCATCGGCGAACGCATGCACACCTGGGGTCAGCCCCTGCGCGTGGTGAAACAACAGGACCTGAGCCATGCGGAGCCTCCATGTGGGATGGTCGGGCAAACATTCTGCAACTCTACAGCGTCATTCCCTCGCCGGGAAGACGTCAGGCCCGGGCCAGGCCGTCGATCGCCGCCGCCAGCTTCACGAGATCTGCGGCGTAGAACCCGGCGGCATTGAGACAGTTGGTCTCGAGCAGCTTCAATCCCTCTTCGGTGCGGCAGATGTCGATGACATAGGCCTGAGAATACCCAGGATTGATATCAACCATGCGCTGCCCGAAGTCCAGCGCATCGCCATCGATCTCGTGGCGGTGGACGACCCGCGATCCAGCCTTGTAGAGCGAATAGGTGACGATCCGGCCGTCGACCACCCAGAGACGCCATTCGCTGAGGATGCGGACAGGCTCGGTCAGCATTAGCAGCGTGTCGTGACGAAGCGATCCGTTCGGGATTTCATCTTCGTCGAGCGCCAGCACCCTCTCTGCCATGCGGATGATCTCGCCGGTCGACTTGACATTTCCGGGCTCCTCCTTGCTGTCGTCGACCGGACGCAGGAACCAGTCCCTGCCGTCATCCGCCAGACGCTGGGGGACATCCCGGAGTGTCAGGAACAGCGCATCGGCGCCGTTGAGGAGGTAAGGATGCCACACCTCTTCGTGAACGAAAGGACGCAGCTTGAAGACACCCGGCCGGTAACCGTTCGCCTCGGCGTTCTTCCACAGCGTGTAGGAGCCGAACATGACCACTGAACCCGGATCCGCAACGACCGGCTCGGGGATGAGCTCGCCGACGAACGGTACGACCTTGTGCCATGTGTAGCAGATTCCGAGCTGGTCGAGCGCCTCGGCCAGCTTGCTGGTATCTTCGAACTGCTGGAGAAGCCACTGCATTCTGTTCCCTGCCTTTCTTACAATCCGTCGGACTACCAAAAAGCTATTTAAAAGGGAACAGCCATAGCATTGCAGCTACATGTGGCAGCAGGAACCGTTTCCGGTGTCATCGGCCGAACGCTGCAGGCGATTGTCGACGCTCTGGCTGTTTTCTTCCGGCGGCAGGTCCATGGCGATGTTGGATGCGAAGAAGCCGTTCGGTTTCAGCGTGAAGCCGGCATATTCCACCGGCATGATTGGAAAATCCTCGGGCTTGCAGACATGGGTATGGCCGAAGGAATGCCAAAGCACGACATCGGCATTCTCGATTTCGCGGTTCTGCTTGACGTAACCCGGCAGGCCGTCGCCGCCGGCATGCACGTTCGGATAATCGCCGCTCGCATATTTTTCCCTGGCATCGAAGGCCGTGACCCAGATGTGTTTCTTGGCGAAGCCGCCGCGCTGGGCAACGGTCGAATCCGGCTGGGCAAGCATGACCGGCGACGGCATGACGACAATCTTGTAGCCCGGCGCCTTGCCGACGCTGTTCTCTATGTTGGGATTGGAGACTTTCCAGTAACGGCCGGTCTCGCCATTGGCGACTGCCGGCGAATCGAGTTCGCGCTTCAGCACACGGCTCCTGGTATCGAAGACATTGCCATACGGATTGTCCTCCCCCCAGGGACGCGGCACGAACTCATGCTCGGTCACGGTATTGTCGCCGCCATCGACATCCATGTGCAGGCGCGCATTGAAGAAATGCTGGTGGGTCGGACCGCCGAGATTGTCATCGACCATGCCGCCCCATGGATAGGTTTCGCCGGTCGCGACCGCCGCCGTCTGGATGATGCCGGTGAGCTTGGCTTCGAGCTGGATCGTGCCGTCCTGGTAGAGATACCAGTAGAAGCCGTAATCATAGTTGCCGACCGTTGCGAAGAAGGAGATGACGAGGCGGCGCGAACGGCGCACTTCGAAAATACCGTTGCGGAATTCGTAATGCTTCCAGAGGATGCCGTAATCCTCCTCATGCATGCAGATGGCGTTCTTCATGATGAAAGGCTGGCCGAGATCATCCGCCGCCGGCACGTCGAAATAGTGAATATGGCCGAGGCAGTCGCAGCCGAGTTCGAGGCAATTGGCCAGGCGTCCGAGGCCATATTCGCCGGCATCGAAGGCGCTCTTCCAATAGTGGTTCGCGGTCGGATCGGCATAGGGCACGACCATTTCGGTGACACTGGCGCGAAAGACGACGGGCCGCAGCCTGCCCTGATCCTTGATGCCGAGTTCATGCAGAACGAGGCCTTCGCGCGGGGTGAAACCGACACGGAAACTCCAGTTCTGCCATTCGACTTTCCAGCCGTCGACCGTAAAGCTCGGCCCTTGCGGCTGAACGATATGCAGCGGCGTGAGATCGGGCCGCGGTTCCGGGAAGGTTTCGCGGCCATAATTGCGCTTCTTCCTCGGGACCGGAATGATCTTCTCATCGTCGACGAGATCGACCACCCGGTTGGTGATCAGATCGACCACCGCCACCACGCCCTCGATCGGATGCGCGTAGCCGTTGTCACGGACATCCTCGCGCCAATAGGATACGGCGCGGACGATGCGCTTTCCCTTCTCGAATTCGCGGCCAAAATAGCCCGAGGAAAAAGGATCGATCTGGATGAGCGGAATATCCTCATCCGTAATGCCGCGCTTCTTGACGGCAGCGATCCAGCGCGGATCGGATTTGACGGTGCCTTCAACGGTTTCGAATTCGCACAGCATGATCGGCGGCTGACCATAGGGCAGTTCATCGAGAGGCAGCCGGATAAAGGAGGACACCGTGCCGGCAGTCAGGTTGACGATACCCTCGAAGGTTTCGCCATTGCTGATGTCGATTGCCAGGATGAAGGCGAGCCGCGGCAGCCTGTCGCCCAGGCGATAGGCGGCAAGATCCGCCTTGGTCGGCTCCTCCAGCCGGGTGATCGGAAAGCGGAAGGTGGCTGCCAGTGTCTGCGTATCCTTGAGTATGGCAATGGCAGAAGCGATCTCGTCGAGGCTCAGGGGATCGAGCGGATGGGTGACTGCGACAACGGCGTCCATGGATATACCTCTTTGGTTTTTGGCCTCTTGGTTTCGGAAGAGACGACGCAGCATGGCGCGTCGCTAGCTGCGGTGATCAGGATCGACCGGAGCAGATCTGCGTCTCGATCATCATCTGGTCTGCATGAATGCAGAACAGAGAGCAGAAGGCGTGTGCCTCGACGGCAACCAGCAATGTTGCGCCGGCGAGGATCGCGACCGCGAGAACCAGAAGGCGATCGACGGGTGAAAATTCAGCAACCGCACTCATTCGAAGACCTTTCCAAGCGAGGCGTAGAGAGCGGGCTTGGATCTCTTGACCCGGATCGCAAACAGCGCGCCAAGAATGCCCACCAGCACCATGGCATAGGGGAAAGCCTTGACGATCAGGCTTTCACTGCCGGAAAGGAGTGAAAGATTGGAGCTGACCAGCACCAGCGAACCAACGAGGCCGAGGAGTGCCAGCGCCGGAGCGATCATCGTGGTCCAGGCGCTATATCTGTTCGGCGTCTTGCGGAAGAACATGATGATCGCGACGGAGACAAGCACCTGCACCAGCAGGATACCGATACCTGCCAACGCCGCCATCCACGAGAACACGACAGTGTAGGGATCGGCACCGAAGATCACGAACAGGCCAAGGACGACGGCCGCGACCAGACTTTGCAGAAGACCTGCAGCATAGGGGGAGCCATGTTTGGCGTGAACCTTGCCAAGCACCCTGGCGGCCAGGCCTTCACGGCCGAGGGCGAAGAAATAGCGGTTGAGCGTATTGTGGAAGGACAGGATGCAGGCAAACAGGCTGGTGATCAGCAGGACGTTCATCACCTGGCTCGACCATGGGCCAAGCACGGAATTGGCGGCGGTGAAATAGAGGCCGTCGAGACTGGCAGCAGCAGAGGCCTGTACCTTGCCCGGACCGTAGAATTGCACGATTGCCCAGGTGGAGAAGGCATAGAAGAGGGTGATGAGCAGCACGGCAACATAGGTGGCGCGGGGAATGGTCTTTTCCGGATCCTCGGCTTCCTCGCCGAAAATGGCCGTCGCTTCGAAGCCGATGAAGGAACCGATGACGAAGACCAGCGCCACGCCGAGACCGGGCGCAAAGACCGACGATGGCATGAAGGAGGAGAAGCTGATGCCTTCCGGTCCGCCGCCAGAAAAGACGATGGCAAGATCCAGAACCAGCAATATGGCGATTTCGGCAATCATGCAGACGCCGAGGATCGCGCCTGAGAAGGCGATGTTGCGTTGACCGCAGACTAGCACGACGACCAGTGCCGCGAAGGCCCAGGCCCACCAGGGCAGGACCAGCCCAAGCGGCGCTATGGCATTGGCCATGAAGAAACCGAACAGGCCATAGATGGCGATCTGAACCGCGCTATAGGTGACCAGCGCCATGAAGGCGCCACCCACGCCAGCCGGCTTGCCGATGCCATGGGTGATATAGGTATAGAAGGCTCCTGCCCCGCCCACATGCCGGCTCATCGCGGTGAAGCCGACCGAGAAGAGCAGGTAGAGCAGGCCGGCAAGCACGAAAGCGCCGGGGACGCCTGCGCCATTGCCAAAGGCAAAGGCGGCCGGCGAAGCGCCGACGACAGCCGTCAGCGGCGCGGCCGCGGCAACGACGAAGAACACGATATGGGCAAGGCCCACCGAGTCCCTGGCCAGACGACGCTCCGGCAATGATGGTACGGGTATGCTTGCTTCCAGTGTCATGGAGAACCCCTCTTTGCTTGTTTGTTGCCAAGAAGGTAAGCGCGGCGATCTGGCCCCGAAATTGCAGTTTATGCCAATGAATCGATAATTCGCGCCACGAAGGTCACCGGAGACGCTGAAAATGGCAGTTGCATCGCATTTGATCAGCCGCATGCCCGCAGTTGCTTCAATTCGAGCCTCCGTCTTGATCCCGCTGGTGCAACAAATCGATAAAAGATCCGGGAAAACCGACCTTCTTCTCGCTTCGCACGGCATTCTTCGCTCGCAATTGGAAGATCCCTACGCTGTCCTGCCCATGGCGCGTTATGTCGCGCTGTTCGAAGAGGCCGCGACAATAACAAGTGAACCGGCACTGGGAGCCCGCATGGGCACCGGCTTCAAGCCCGCCGACATCGGCCCCATCGGCATGGTCTTTGCGCTCTCGCCGACCATTCGCAGCGCTTTCGAGCGGCTGTCGAAATATGTCAACGCGGTACAAGGCGCGACCAGTTCCGGCGTGTTCGAGGAAAATGGCGATTTTGTCTGGAGCTATCGGATCGTCGATCCAGCGATGTGGCCGCGCCGGCAGGACAGCGAATTCACGATCGCCGCCTCCTGTCAGCTCGTCCGTTCGTGTTTCCGCCGTGGCTGGCGGCCGATCGAAATACAGCTCGAGCATCACGCCCCGCGCGACGCCAGTGCGCTGGAACGCATCTGTGGCGCGCCCATCCTGTTCGGCCAGTCCGGCAACCGGATCGTCATGAACAAGGCGGAGGCTGACCGTGTGCACCGTGCGGAAGACAAAAGCCTGATCGAAATCCTGGAGCGGCATATCGGCGATCTGGTCAACGAGCCGGCGGCCGGCGATATCGTCACGGAAAAGGTCCAGGCTCTGATCAGCATCTATCTCGGCCGCAAGCCGGTCACGGTCGCAGCGCTTGCCGCCGAACTGAAGATGTCGCCGCGCAGCCTGCAGCGCCGGCTGTCGGAGGAAGGCGTGTCGCTTCGCGATCTCGTTCGCCAGCACCGCCAGACACTCGCCGCCCACTATCTCGGCGACCGACATGCAGCACCGATGTCCGAGATTGCGCGTCTGCTGGGTTATGCAGACAACACCGTGCTATGGCGTGCGCTGCGATCCTGGGAAAAGAAGGGGAACTACCCATCTTCGACAGGTTGATCGAAGATGCACGGCAACGGAGATCACCGATTGCTGCCACGCCAGATCGCGGCATTCTCCAACGCCCCTCATCCTGATGTGCGATCTGCAGGATCGCCTCGAAGGACACGCCGCAATGCCGCTTCTTGCGCCATTGTATCTAACGCCGGACCACCCGCCTCGCCCTTCGAGGCCCTTTCGGGGCACTTCAGGATGAAGCTCTCTTGGGCGTTGCGCCTGCCCGGTGGCGGCGCTCGACGCCCTTTGCCGCCAGGATGTCATCAACGGCCGTCGACGTCAGAAAATCCGACAGCTGCCTGGCTGCTTCTGCGTCCGTTGAATCGGCGCTGATGCCAATAGCGAAGTCAATGTAACTTTGGAGTTCTGCCGGAAACCGACCGACAAGCATGACCTCGGGAGCGGCGGCGAGAATCGAAGTCACGGGAACGACGCCCAACTCGGCCTCCCCGCGGCCTACGGCCGGCGCTGTCTGCCCTCCTGATATGGCCACCAGCTTGGGCTTCACCTCATCGGCTATTCCCAAGCGTTCCAGCAAACCGGAGAAGTAGCCGCCGCTGCTTCCTTCACTGGCGTAGGCGATCGATCTGGCGCTCTTCAACGCATGT
This sequence comes from Rhizobium acaciae, assembly GCF_025941625.1. Classification (NCBI taxonomy): domain Bacteria; kingdom Pseudomonadati; phylum Pseudomonadota; class Alphaproteobacteria; order Hyphomicrobiales; family Rhizobiaceae; genus Rhizobium; species Rhizobium acaciae. Next base: position 87,792 of record NZ_JAPCZO010000023.1, on the reverse strand, counting down.
TTGAATGCTTCCACCGACCCGATGTCGAGCGGCCGACCGCCTGCCTTGGCCGCCACCCCCATTGCTATCCGGCCGAACGCGACCTCGCTCCCCGCCTTGACTTTTCCCAAGACGGCCAGATCCTCAACCAGGTTCGGATTGGTGATGACGAGGTCAAAAGGCTCCCCAGCTTCAATCTGCTTCTTGACGACAGGATTGAGCTCCCACTTGACCTCAACTGTGAATCCTGTGTCCGTTTCGAACTGGGATATGAGAGCAAGGACGGCGGGTCGGACCGCAATAGCGCCAAAAAGGCGGATTTCCTGGGTCATGGCCGAAGTCCGCTCCGATCTGTCCATCCTGTCCAACAGACCCTACGGCCCAGCCCCAAAGAACGCCAGCCGGGTGAAGATCGTGTAGTCCGCTTCCGATACCATCAGCGCCACGAAGACCAGCACCAGCAGCGGCGGCAGCAGGATGGCGTAGACGAGCGCCAGCCGTTCCCAGGCCATGTGCATGAAGATGGCAACGATCAGCCCCGCCTTCAGCATCATGAAGATGAGGATCAACGTCCACCTGAGATAACCCTGGATGCCGAGATAGTCGACCATGTAGGAAAAGGCGCTGAGCACGAAGAGCAGGCCCCAGACGAAGAGATAGAGCCGGATCGGGTGCTGCTGTCCGGTGTGTGTTTGTGCATGCACCGTTTGGCTTTGTGCATGCGCCGCTGTCTCGTTCATGACGACCTCACTACAGATAGAAGCCCTACCACAGATAAAAAAACGCGAAGATGAAGACCCAGACTAGGTCGACGAAGTGCCAGTAGAGGCCCATGATCTCGACGGCCTCGTAGCGGCCTCTCCGGCTGGTGAAGAAGCCGCGCCGTTCTACGTCGAAATCGCCCCGCCAGACCTTGCGGGCGACGATCAGCAGAAAGATGACGCCGATCGTGACATGGGTGCCGTGAAAGCCTGTTATCATGAAGAAGGTCGATCCGAACTGTGCCGCGCCCCACGGGTTTTCCCAGGGGCGCACTCCTTCAGTGATCAGCTTCGTCCATTCGAAGGCCTGCATGCCGACGAAGCCTGCGCCGAGAACCGCCGTGAGCAGCATCAGCATGGCAGTCATGCGGCGGTCGCGGCGATAGCCGAAGTTGACCGCCATCGCCATGGTGCCGCTGCTCGAGATCAGCACGAAAGTCATGATCGCGATCAGGATCAGCGGAACGTCCTGGCCGCCGATATGCAGCGCGAAGACCTCGCTCGGATTGGGCCATGGAACAGGCGTCGACATCCGGGCGGTCATATAGGCGATCAGGAAACAGCCGAAGACGAAGGTGTCGCTCAAGAGGAAGATCCACATCATCGCCTTGCCCCAGGAGGCGGTCTTGAAGGCGCGCTGATCCGAGCTGAAATCGGCGGCGACACCGCGCAGGCCGACCGGGCTGAGGCCTGGCTCGCCGTGTGTCTGGACAGGATGTGCCATCTGCAAATCTCCTAACTGAGCAGTGTGCGGCAGAGATCGACGAAATCATTCGCCCATCCGGCAAAGAGCGCGAAGAGCAACAGCCAAACGGCGAGCATGAAATGCGAGTAGATGGCGGAAAGATCGACGCTGAGGCGCAGCCTGTCCGTCGCCACAGCCGTTGAAAAAGCCCTGACCGTCGTGTGTGCGAGCACAGCAAGCCCGCCGAGGATATGCAGGCCGTGCAGGCCGGTCAGCATGTAGAAGAAACTGTTGGAAGGATTATCGGCCAGCACGTACCCGGCCGCCGTCAGCTCCCGCCATGCCTGGATTTGTCCGACGAGGAAGAAGATGGCAAGCGCAAGCCCTGCAGCAAGCGCCGGTCGCAGCACCTCCATGCGACCATGCCCTGCTTCTCTTTTCGCCCATTGCAAGGCAGTGCTGCTTAAGGCCAGTGCCGCAGTGTTCACCCAGAGCAGCCGGGGAACAGGTGTCGCCCACCAGTCGGTCGACGCCATGCGCATGAAATAGGCGCTGACGGCAAGGCTGAAGACGGCGCCGACGACGCCGAGAAACACGAAGAGCCCGATTTTCACCGCCGGCGCCGGCAGCCTTTGCCGCTCGGCACCGTCATGACCCGGCAGCTGCACCGACCCGGTTTCGAGCCAGGGCTTCGAGGTCAACCGCTGCCCGGAAAGCCACCAGAAGATAATGGCGGCGACTGCGGCAAGGAAGATCAGCATGACGTTCATGCGTGGACCTCCCGTGTGACGCCGCCGCCTGACGGCACGGTCTGCGGAATGAAGTCCTCGGCCGCCCCGGGCACGCTGTAGTCATAGGCCCAGCGGTAGACGACAGGCAGATCCTTTCCCCAGTTGCCGTGGGCTGGCGGCGTCTGCGGCGTCTGCCATTCGAGCGTCGTCGCCCGCCACGGATTACCGCCGGACTCCTTGCCCCGGAAAAGGCTCCAGACCAGATTGAACAGGAAGACCATCTGTCCGGCCCCGACGATCAGCGCCATGACGGTGATGAAGATGTTCAGCGTATGGGCCGAAGGCGGAACGAAGGCCGTCTCTCCCATCTCGAAGTAGCGGCGCGGCACGCCGAGCAGGCCGAGATAGTGCATCGGAAAGAAGATCGCATAGGTGCCGAGGAAGGTGATCCAGAAGTGGATATGGCCGAGCACGTCGTTCAGCATGCGTCCCGTCACCTTCGGATACCAGTGATAGATCGCCCCGAAGATGACGAGGATCGGCGCGACCCCCATGACCATGTGGAAATGCGCGACGACGAACATCGTATCCGACAGCGGCACGTCGACGACGACGTTGCCGAGGAACAGGCCCGTCAACCCGCCATTGACGAAGGTGACGATGAAGGCGAGCGCGAAGAGCATCGGCAGGGTCAGGTGGATGTCGCCGCGCCACAGCGTCAGCACCCAGTTGTAGACCTTGATCGCCGTCGGGACGGCGATGATCAGCGTCGTCGTGGCGAAGAAGAAGCCGAAGGCCGGGTTCATGCCGCTGACATACATGTGATGCGCCCAGACGACGAAGCTGAGCGCGCCGATGATGACGATCGCCCAGACCATCATGCGGTAGCCGAAGATGTTCTTGCGCGCATGCGTGCTGATCAGGTCGGAAACGATGCCGAAGGCCGGCAATGCGACGATATAGACCTCCGGATGCCCGAAGAACCAGAAGAGGTGCTGGAAGAGGATCGGGCTGCCGCCGCCATGTTGCAGCTGCGTGCCCATTTCGACGATGGCAGGCATGAAGAAGCTCGTGCCGAGCAGGCGATCGAACATCATCATGACGCAGGCGACGAAGAGGGCGGGAAAGGCGAGCAGCGCCATCACGGTCGCGGTGAAGATGCCCCAGACGGTGAGCGGCATGCGCATCAGTGTCATGCCGCGCGCCCGCCCCTGCAGCACAGTCACCACATAGTTCAGCCCACCCATGGTGAAGCCGATGATGAAGACAATCAGCGAGGAGAGCATCAGCAGGATACCCCAGTCCTTGCCGCCAGGCGTGCCTGACAGAACCGCCTGTGGCGGATAGAGCGTCCAGCCGGCCCCCGTCGGGCCGCCGGGGGCGAAGAAGCCCGCAGCGAGGATCAGCACTGCGAGCAGGTAAATCCAATAGCTCAGCATGTTGGCGTATGGAAACACCATATCGCGCGCGCCGACCATCAGAGGAATGAGGTAATTGCCGAAGCCGCCGAGGAACAGTGCGGTCAGCAGATAGATCACCATGATCATGCCGTGCATGGTGATGAACTGATAATAGTGATCGGCATCGATGAAGGTGAAATAGCCGGGAAAGGCGAGCTGAATCCGCATCAGCCAGGAGAGCACCAGCGCTACCAGGCCGATTGCGATCGCCGTCAGCGAATATTGCACGGCGATGATCTTGGCATCCTGGCTGAAGACATATTTCGTCCACCAGCTTTTCGGATGATAGAGTTCGACATCCTCGACTTCGGCAGAGGGGATGGCGCCTGCGCTGTCGGATGGAATCTCGACCATGATCTCTCTTCCCTTCCTCTCCCAGCGGTCTGCGACCGCTGCGGGTTCACTGAACCGGCAGCGTTTTTCCCGATGACGCCGTAAGCTGGGTGAATGTCTGCTGCTGCCCGAGCCAGGTCTGGTAGTCCGCATCCTCCTCGACAACGACGGTGCCGCGCATTTGCCCATGGCCGACGCCACAGAGTTCGGCGCAGAGGATGTCGAAGGTCCCTGTCCGCGTCGGCGTGAACCAGAAATAGGTGATCATGCCGGGTATCATGTCCATCTTGGCGCGGAATTCCGGCACGTAGAAATCATGGAGCACATCGACCGAGCGCAGCAATATGTGCACCGGCTTGCCGATCGGCAGATGCAGTTCGCCGCCCTCGATGATGACGTCGTCAAGGCCGCTTGCGTCGTTTTTATCAAGGCCGAGCGGGTTTTCGGGGGTCACGTCGCCGGTTTCGGCGCGGCCGAGCTTTCCGTCGGCTCCGGGCAGCCGGAAACTCCACAGCCACTGCTGGCTGACGACCTCGACCGATGCGGCATCGACAGGCACCGTGATGAACTGGTTCCACACAATCAGGCCGGGCGCCAGCATCGCCGCAACGCCGAGCGCCGTTCCCCCTCCCAGCAGCAATTCCAGCCTGCGGTTCTCGGGCTCGTAATGTGCACGGTTGCCCGGCTTGTGCCGGAAGCGGAAGACGCAATAGGCCATGAACAAAACCACCGCCACGAAGACGATGCCGGTGATCCAGAAGGTGATGACGAGGGTGGTGTCGATATAGGTCCAGTTGGACGCGATCGGCGTCCACCACCACGGGCTCAGCACATGGAACAGCACGGAGCCGACGACAATCAGGACGAGGATCAGCACGACAGCCATGTCCGCTCCTCCTCGAGCAGGTCGACCCGTGAAACCGCATTCCGCAAAAAGTCCGTGTTTATTATCGCACAGATAGAAAATATCGGCAATTACGGCAATTTAGGCATGCGCCCGGCCGCGAGCCGCCATTTGGCGTATTACCCATCACTTAGAATATTGCTTGAGATAGGCGATGAGATTGGTGATTTCCTGGTCGTCCTTCACCCCGACGAAGGCCATCTTCGTACCCTTCACCTTCCCCTTCGGATTGTGCAGATAGTCGCGCAGCACCGTCTCGTCCCAGACGAGACCGCCCTCGCCGGCCGCCTTCATCCCGGCCGAATAGGCGTAATTGGGATGCGTTCCGGCCTTCCGGCCGAACAGCCCGTTCAACGACGGGCCGACCTTGTTCGTATCGGAATCGGCGACATGACAGGTCACGCATTTCTTAAAAACGGCAGCACCCGCCGTCGCATCGCCCTCCTGCGCCCCGGCGTTACCAGGACAAAGAGCAATGACGGATGTGGCGATCAGCAGAACAACACGGTAATCCACGGCAAACCTCATCCTCCTCAAGGTCGCCAGCCACTCGCCCCCTCCGTTATCTCTCGCGTGTGGGTGGTGGTTGCTATGGCATAAAGCTTAGTCTTTCGCCGGTGCAAGTCAATCGGTTCCACAATTTGGGCGCGGCCGGGCCTGTTCCAGTCCTCCCAGGAGGGTCCGTCAGCCTCGAAGATTGGATATTGACGCCGGTATCGGCGACGACATACTTGCTCGAAGCCCCGATAGTCGAAACCGGGCCCAGGAAAGGCGCGCAATGTCGATTGCTGAAATTCTGTCTTTTGCTTTCGTCGCCGCGTTGCTCATCATTTCCCCCGGCCCCAACGGCGTCCTCATCGCCAAGACGGTGCCGACCTCGGGGCGTGGCGCCGGTTTCGCCAATATTGCCGGCTTCGTCGCCGCCTTCTATGTGCACGGCACCCTGTCGATCTGCGGCATCTCCCTGCTGCTGGCGCAGTCGGCGCAGGCCTTCCTCCTCGTCAAGATGATTGGCGCCGCCTATCTCTGCTGGATCGGTATCAAGGCGCTGGTCGGCGCCTGGCGCGGTTATGCTGCCGTAACGTCAGTAACCCCTTCCCGTAAGGTAAGGCACCTCCCACGTGCCTTCCTCGAGGGTTTCCTCACCAACGCCCTGAATCCGAAGGTGTCGATGTTCTACCTCGCGGTCTTCCCGCAGTTCATCCATCACGACGCCAATGGCCGGGCCGCGATCGGCGAGGCTTTCGTTCTGGTCACCGTCCATGCCAGCCTCAACGTCATCTGGTTCGGCTCGATGGTTATGATCTTTGCGAGGCTCGCCAGAGCTGCGCGCAACCAGCGCTTCCAGCGCTGGCTGAAAGCCGCGACAGGCGTGGTCTTCATCGGCTTCGGCGCCAAGATGGCAACATTGCAGGCCGGATAGCGAAGACGGCAAACCGCCTTCGTCACGGAAAGGCAGGCCGAACGTCCGCAGGGGCGGCAACAGGATCAGCGACCTGCCGCCAGGGCTTCGCATCTCAGCATGAGGCTCTCCTGGGCCATCGAGGCTCCAGCCTTTGGCCCGAGCATCTCAGGATCGGCCTCCCCCGGATGCGGCTCATTCCATAACCAACCCTTTCACGATCTCTAGGAAGCGCTCGCCGCTCGCCGACAAAGCCGGCGGGCGCCATGCGGCGGCGATCGGCAGGGATGGTGGCGGCGGCAGGACGGGGCGGTAGGCGACACCCGGCCGGGCGGCTCTCGCGATGCCCGAGGTGACGAAGCCGAGACCGGTTCCGGCCGCAACGAGGCCAACCAGCGTCGTCATCGGCGTCACCTCCTGGACAATCCGGGGGCTGATGCCCTCGCCCCTGAAAAGGGCGATCACACGGTCGTATATGCTGGGGCCGATCGCCCGCGGCGCAAGCAGCAGGGGCTCGCCGGCAAGATCGGCGACGCGAATGACCGGCTGCTTCGCCAGCCGGTGCGTCGCCGGAAGCGCCAGCACGAATGGCTCGTCCGGCAGGCAGTGGATGATCAGATCCCGCGAAAGCGGTGGATGCAACACGCCGAGGTCGATGTCGCCCGATGCAAGGGCGGCTTCCAGCAAAGGCGAATTCATCTCGATGAGATCGACCTCGACCTGCGCGTAGCGGGCCCCAAATGCCTGCACTGCCTCTGGCAGGAAACCGTAAAAGGCGATCGGCGTGAAGCCGAGCCGCAGGCGCCCGACCTCGCCGCGCACCGCCCGCAGGGCTTCGGCCTTCGCCATCCCGGCATGCAGCACCGCCTCGCGGGCCGGGCCGAGGAAGGCCACGCCCGCCGGCGTCAGCGCCACGCCGCGACGGTCGCGCTCGAAGAGATCGGTCCCGACCTCGCCTTCCAGCACCCGGATCCGCTGGCTGAGCGCCGGCTGGGTCAGGTTCATCCGTTCCGCCGCGCGGTGGAAATGCAGGTCTTCGGCAACGGCCACGAAACAGGCGAGCGAGCGGATGTCCAGGACAGCCTCCTGATGCGAAATATCTATCACAGGCGACAGGATTACGATTGGAAAATTATCAGCATCGACGGCATTTTCAAAGGACCGCCAACAAGGGAGCAGGATCATGAACGGACCAGTCCTCACCGCCGCGACGCTCGCCATCGCCTTCAGCCTCGCCGCGCCCCAGAGCACGCAAGCCACCGAAGGCGCGCAAGCAGCGTCCGAGATTCTCGGCCGCATCTCGGCGAGCCGGATCGCCGTCATCTCCGACGGTGATTTTCTCGCCCGGACCTACGGCACCGCTGAGCTTGCGCCGCGAAATGCCGGTTATCGCGATCTGCTGACGATCATGTCGCCAGCCGGGGACAGGATCGTCACCGGTTCGATACCGGTCTCCAATTCGGTGACCTCGGCGCCAGAAATCCTAGCCCTCAGCGAAGACGGGCAAACCGCCTTCGTCACGGAAAGGCTGGGCGAACGTCCGGAGGACGGCAACCGGATCAGCGACCTGCCGCCGGGCCGGCGGCTCTTCGCGGTCGACCTTTCGGACGGCGCAGCACTCCGCCTCTCCGACACGGTGGAGATCGAAGCCTTCCCCGAGGCCTTGTCACTCAGCCCTGATGGGGAGAGCATCGCCGTCGTCTCCAACACGCCGGAGGCGGCCTTCGTCCAGATCGTCACCTATCGCGATGGCCGCTTCAGCCGCCTCGCCCGGTTCGACCTCGCCGACCTCGGGGTGAGAGGATCTGAGCCGGTCCCGCGCGGCGGCGTAACCGCGACCAACGTCCACTGGCATCCCTCCGGCCGCTTCCTGGCAGTCAACATCAACACGCAAAACCGGGTCGCCTTCTTCGAGGTCACCGGGGCCGACGACGCGCCAATCCTGCGCCCCTGGGGCAATGTCGTGGAGGTTGGCGCCGATCCCTTCGTCGGCCGTTTCACACCCGACGGGCGCCATTATCTCACCGCCAACTGGGGCCGAAACTTCGCCGCCAAGAACCTGGAGGGCCGTATTCCGCAGACACCGTCGACGATCAGCGTCATCAGGCTCGCCGATCCCGCGACATCGCCACAATCGGCTCGCCACGATCTCCTCGGCGGTGCCGAGACCGGTCTCTCCTCCGAGGGCATCGCCATCAGCCCGGACGGCCGGCTCGTCGCCACCGTCAACATGCGCGGCACCGCCTTCCTGCCGGGCTCTGCCCGCTTCCACCGCGACGCCAGCATCACGCTTCTGAGTTTTGATCCGGCAACCGGCGCCATCTCCAGGCTCGCCGAATATCCCTTCGAAGGTTCCCTGCCGGAAGGCGGCGCCTTCGATCGGACAGGAGACCACTTCCTCGCCACCGTGTTCCAAGGCCATGACGAGGCCGGGCCCGAGGCCGGCCCGGGACTCGAGGTCTTCCGCGTCGCAAAAGGCGACCGGCCGGCGCTTAAGCGGCTCGGTCGCGTGCCGCTGCCGCATGGCGCCCACCATGTCGATCTCGCACCGTAGGGCGCCAGCAGATTCGCGCAGACGGCGAAGCTGAGGAAATATCATTCAATGTCGGACTGATGACCTCAATGCGACCTCAGCTGCCGCCATTTGACTGCGCCCCGATCGAAAGCGCCTCCTTTACCGCCAGCTCGGCCATGGCGAGAGCGGCTTCGCGGGTCCTGGCAGCGGCAATGAAGCGGCCGTTGTGGCAGAAGCTTGCGCCCTCAATGCCGCAAACCGCCTCCAGTGCACCATTGGTGAGCCCGGCCCAGGCCGCCGGCAGGTCGGCCCTGAGCTCGAACCCGTCCTCGGCGCGGCGGATGCCGGTCACGCACCAATCCTTTTCGCGCGGGTGAACGACGAACAGCAGCTGATCGGCGCCCGCCTTGACGATGGCGGGACGGAAGGGCATGCCCCTCGGCAATTCCAAAACACGCCCCTGCCCCGCAGCCTCGATTGCCCGATGCACGATCGCCTCGGCCCGCAACTTCGCGGCACTCTGGGCGATCCTGGCCTCGATGAAACTGCGGGCAATAGCAAGGGCCGCATGGAAGGCACGATCGTCGGCCTCTGGGTCCGTCTCGTCGAAAACCGGTTTCAGGGTCTCCAGCAGCGCCGGCAGCGTCAGCCCGGCCAGCGGCCCGGATGGGCTGAGCGCGCCATTATCAGTCAGATCGACCGGCAGCACGAAGCCGGCGTCGAAAGAGCCATGCATCGCCTCGACATGTGCTTCGGGAAGGTCGGAGGCTGCGAGATAATCACGGCCGTAATGCTTCCAGATCAGCCCGAAGGAGCTGTAAGGCTGGCCATCGTCGCGCAGCGGCGCTCCGCGCTGGTGGTGATCGAATATCCCGGCAGCTGGGTCATAGGCTCCGCCGACATCGTAGATGATCCGGTCTTCGCCCGGCGTGATCCACTCCGGCGCCCGGCTCCGAACGATACGCGCCTGCGGGAAAAGCCGGGTCAGGATGACGCTCGACAGCAATTCGTCGGCATGAAAGCCACCGGAATGGGTGACGAGGAAATCGGGGATCATGGGAACTATGCGCCTTGTCGTTCGCGGACGAACCGCCTGCAGGTCGGCTGGAGATAGCCGTTGCCGGCAGCTATCTCAACCCATACCTTAAACCGGAGTCGATTTAATGATAAAATTATGCAGCAATCCAATGTGTTATAGCGTCCTTTCGCACGTCGCCAAAATACCGGTCTCTAGCTGGTTTCATCGAAGCCCCTGAAGGTGCATCGGGAGTACGAGGCAGTCCATGGAGATCCCTCAGCATTTTCACGTTGTCGAGACGGCCGGATGGCTTGTGAACCACCGCATGAACTCCGCCCTTCCCGGTTACCTCATGATCAGTTCCAAGACCGACACCAACGATCTGTCGGATCTGCCCGAAGACGCTTTGGCCGAATTCGGCCCATTGCTCGCAAGGGCTCAGAGTACGCTGAAACGGCAATTGAATGCTCAGCGCGTCTATATCGGCCGGTATGGACACGCGCCCGGTTATCCGATCCATTTCCATGTGATCCCGATATATGGCTGGGTGGAGGAGTTGTTCTGGAAGGACGCTCGATATCGCCTGCTCGAGAAATTTGCAGAGGGACCGGGGGAAACCGCAACGGATGGCGCAGAACTGACGCTGTTTGTCTGGCGAGAGTTCTGTGAACACGCAGAGCCGCCGCCGATCAGAGGGCCTTCTGTCTCAGAGGCTATCAAGTTGCTGCGGGAGGCAATGCGGTTTCCGCCACTTTAGATCTTTGTACTCATGCATGTCGCCGGAAAGGGGCCTAAGGCAGCGTGGGCCTCGTGACCCCTGGCGATCCTATGGCCGAAAGCGAGGTTGAAGGTCTCCGACCGTTTCGACCAACAATCCCGGATCTCCTCCTTGAGATCGAAATTCCCGACCATCCGTCAATCCATGACGTACTGGATATGATGCCGGCCGTGCACGGCCGATTTCTGGACATGGGCGCGAACGCCGAAGACCCGGCCGATCATATCCTCGGTCAGCACCTCCTCCGGCGCGCCGGAGGCGACGATCTCGCCTTTCTGAAGTACCGCCAGCCTATCGCAGAACATCGCCGCCAGATTAAGATCGTGCAGCGCGACGATGCAGGTGATGCCGAGCTTGGAGATCAGCGAGAGAATGTCGAGCTGATGCTGGATATCGAGATGGTTGGTCGGCTCGTCGAGCAGCAGTTCGCTCGGCGCCTGCGCCAGCGATCTGGCAATATGGACGCGCTGACGCTCGCCGCCCGACAGCGTCTGCCAGAGCTGGCCCGCCCTCTCCTGCATGCCCACCCGCGACAGGGCCTCGTCGACAGCGGCGTCGTCTCCCGCGCCCCAGGACGACAACAGCCCGCGATGTGGCGTCCGGCCGAGCCGCACCACGTCGCGCACGGTCAATTGCGTATCGGTCGTCGACTGCTGCTCGACGAAGGCGACGCGACGCGCAAGGGCGGCGCGCGGCAGCGAGGAAATGTCGTCGTCACCCAGCCGGATGATGCCGCTGCGAACCCTGCGCAGCCGGCAGATCAATCTGAGAAGGCTCGATTTGCCGGAACCATTCGGTCCGAGCAGGCCGAGCACCTTGCCCTTTTCCACCGTCAGGCTGACGCCGTTGACGATGACGATATTACCGGCGGCAAAGCTCACCTCATCGATGCTGATGCTCATGTCTTTCCCCGCACACGATAGAGGATGACAGCGAAGGCCGGTGCGCCGAAGAGCGCGGTGACGACCCCGATCGGCAGGATCTGCTGCGGGATAATGATGCGCGAAATGATATCGGCTCCGACCATGTAGATCGCGCCGCCGAGCGCCGTTGCCGGCAGCAGCCGCCTATGCGCCGGCCCGACGAGGAAGCGGGCGGCATGGGGGATGACGAGGCCGACGAAGCCGATCGAACCCACCATGCTGACGACGCTTGCCGTCATCGCCGCCGTCATGGCGAACAGCACGATCTGGACGCGGCGTACGGCAATGCCGAGCGAGGCGGCGGCATCCGTACCGAAGGCGAAGGCGTCGAGCGCCCGCACATGGGCCATGCAGATGAGGAAGCCGGCAAGAGCGATCGGCACCGACAGATAGACATCGGGCCAGCGCACGCCGCTGAGCGAACCCAAAAGCCAGAACAGGATGCCGCGCGCCTGCTCGGCATTGGCCGATGTCGTGACGATGTAGGAGGTCAGTGCATTGAAGAGCTGCGAACCGGCGACACCGCACAGGATGATGCGCTCACCGGTTCCCCCCGCACCCGTCGCCAGGATGCCGACCAGCAAAAAGGCAATGACCGCACCGATGAAGGCGCCGCTCGACAGGCCGAGAACACCGTAGCCGAAGCCCAGGATCATCACGCAGACGGCCCCCGTCGAGGCGCCGGCGGAGATGCCGAGCACGTAGGGTTCGGCCAGCGGATTGCGCAGCAGCGCCTGCAGGATCGCGCCCGAAAGCGAGAGCGATGCGCCGGCGCTGGCAGCGACGAGCGCGCGGCTCAGACGATAATCCCAGACGATGCCCTGGTGGATGCGGCTGAGCTCGAAATCCGTTCCGAACAGGCGGTTCGAAACCGTCTCCGCCGTCGTCGCTAGCGGGATCGCGATCTCGCCGATCGAAACGGCAAGACTGATCATCAGCCCGAGCAGGAGAAGTGCCGCAATGGTGAGCGCGGAAAGCGCCCACCATCCCTGTTGCCGGACCGACACCGCCTTCACTGCGCCAGGCCGAAGGACTTGATGCCGTTCGCCAATGTCTCGATACCGTCGATCGTGCGGATCGTCGGGTTCATCGACTGCGCGTCCATCATCACGAAGTGCTTGTTCTTGACCGCGCCCAACTCCTTGGTCACAGGATCGCTCTCGAGGAAATCGACCTTGACCTTGGGATCGTCAGCGGCGTAACGGCGGCGGTCCATGGTTGCGATCACGATCACGGCAGGGTTCGCCTGGGCGATGGTTTCCCAACCGACCAGCGGCCATTCCTCTTCCGTCGTGACGACGTTCTTCGCGCCGATCGTCTTCAGAATATAGGCGGGCGCGCTGTTTTTACCGGCGATGAAGGCGTCGCCATTGACCTCCTTGCTGGAGAACCAGAAGACGATGGGCAGGTTCTTGCCCGAGGCGCCTGATATCGAAGCGACGGCATCCGCCTCGCGCTTCTTCAGCTCCGAAATCAGCGCATCGCCGCGCTCCTTCACGTCGAAAATCTCTGAGAGCTCGGCGATCTCTCGGTAGATCAGCTCCATCGTGAACAGTTCCCCGCGCACGCCGTCGCCGCCATCGGTGTTGACCTTGGCAAAGCAATCGGCCGGCGCGAGATAGGTCTTGATCCCGAGATCCTTGAACTGCTCCCGCTTGCCGACCGAGCCCTGTGCGCCGACATGCCATTCGAACTCGGCCGCGACCAGGTCAGGCTCCTGCCCGACGACGGATTCGAAGCTCGGATCGTTGTCGGCGAGACGTTTGATCTTGCTGTTGGCCTCGGCATATTGCGGCAGGACGGGGCCGACCCAGACGGCCGTTCCGGCGATCTTGTCGGCAAGGCCGAGCGAGAAGAGAACTTCGGTCATGCCCTGGCCGATCGAAACGACTTTGGACGGCGCCTTTTCGAAGGTCACCTGCTGGCCGCAATTGGTGATGGTCAAGGGATATCGGGTCGCGGCAAGGCTTGGTGCCGCAAGGCCGGCGAGCCCGAAGGCAAATGTCATGGTGGCGAGAATCTGGCGCATGGAAAACCTCGATGAAGGGAAAAAGCACGGCCGTTCCGCGCCTATGCGCGAACCGAAAGCACGCTGAGACGCGCTAGCCGCAGGAGGCCCAATCGAGACGGATGCATGCCGGAATTCGGCGAAGGTTCAGCAGGTCAATCATATCTGTTCCTTGTCCGGGCATCCCCGCCCGGTTGATTGGATCGTGATTGACGGCAGGTCTCCTGGCTTGCGGATATCCGTCGTTTCATCCTCCTTCCCGCGATATCTCGCAGTGGCAGGGCCATGAGCCCTTCAGAAATGGCCAGTCGCTGGCCACTCCTGAGATGATCGACAATCCGCTTACAGTTGCGGGGGCAGCCACGGTCTCGGTCCCTACTGGGTCGTCCTCACCGTGTTCCCTATTAATCCCCTTGGAGTCATCTTCAGGGAACCGTCACGCCCAGTTACGTCGCCTGCCCATGTGCCGTCAATGACTATTCCGAAGGCGCCATGCCGCCAGCGGATAAATATATCGCACATAGCTTCATGCCGCCGTTCGGTGCGCGAACTGTCCCCGCGCCGTCCGTGACCTGTGAAAATTATCCGTTGATATGGTCCAGCGAATGGTCTAATTTTCTAGAAGAAACTGGGCTGCACTGGTCCTGGAGAGTGCGAACGATGCGAGTGTCTGTGACGGATGCCAAGGGGCAATTGACCGAACTGGTCCGGCGTGCCGAAGCCGGGGACGAGGTCATCCTCACCCGGCACGGTCATGCCGCCGTGAAGCTGGTTCCGATAAGGGCAGCGCCCGATCGGAAATCCCGCCGGACGCTGATGGAATCGGTGCGGGCCTCCGCCATTGCCAGAGCCGCAGATGGGCCGCCGGCCGCACGCAGCCAGGATTTCCTCTATGGCGATGACGGCCTGCCTGAATGATCGCCGTCGACACCTCCGCCCTGATGGCGATCGTGCTTGGTGAACCGCAGGCCGATGCCCTGATTGCCGTCCTCGAAGCCGAAGACGATCTCCTGATCTCCGCCGGCACGGTCGCCGAAGCCTTGATCGTCTCGGCCCGTCGCAACGTCGGCGATGAGATGGAACAACTGATCAACGGCCTCGGCTTCGAAATCGTCGCCGTCACCCCTGCCTCCGCCCGCCGCATTGCCGAAGCCTACCGCACCTGGGGCAAAGGCGCCCACCCCGCCAGCCTGAACTTCGGCGACTGCTTCGCCTATGAGGTGGCCAGGGAACATGGGTGCCGGCTGCTATTTGTGGGGGATGATTTCGTAAGGACCGATGTGGAAAACGCGCTTTGAACGATCCGGCGGTTGCCAGCACCGGCCGCCCCTCACAACGCATCCAACGGGATCTTCAAATACCGCCGGCCATTCCCCTCCGGCTCGGGCAGCCGCCCGCCGCGGATATTCACCTGCAGCGCGTGCAGCATCAGCTTCGGCTTCGGCAGCGTGCGGTCGCGCGCCTGGCGCAGCGCCACGAAGCCGGCCTTGTCGATGCCTGATATATGCGGGTTGGCGCGCTTCTGCGCCGCCACCCTGCTTTCCCAGCGCGGGTGCCGGCCGCCGGGCTGGTAGTCGTGGCCGGAAAAGAGGCGGGTCTCCTCGGGCAGCGACAGGATGGCCTGGATCGAGTGCCAGAGGGCGGCAGCGCTGCCGCCCGGGAAATCCGTGCGCGCCGTGCCGGAATCCGGCGTGAATACAGTGTCGTGCACGAAGGCGGCATCACCGATCACATAAGTGATCGAGGCGAGCGTGTGCCCGGGCGAAAACATCACGCGGGCTTTAAGCGCACCGATTTCGAACGTGTCGCCATCGGCAAACAGCTGGTCCCATTGCGAGCCGTCGGTTTTAAGCGCCGGCCAGTTGTAGATCTCCTTCCAGAGCTTCTGCACGTCGGTGACATGGGCGCTGATCGCCGTCGGCGCGCCGGTCTTCTCATGCAGATAATGCGCGGCGGAGAAATGATCGGCATGCGGATGGGTGTCGAGGATCCACTCAACCGTCAGCCCTTCGCTTTCGATGTGAGCGAGGATGGCATCGGCATTGGCCGTTGCCGTCGCCCCCGACATCTCGTCGAAATCGAGCACCGGGTCGATGATCGCACAGCGTTTGGTCGCCGGGTCGGAAACCACATATTGCACACTGCAGGTACGGGGCTCGAAGAAGGCCTTCACATGAGGCGCCTGCCCTGCCCGCTTCTCCAGAAAGCGCCTCGCGCCGGCAAGATCGAAGCCGAGGTTTTGACCGAAGGCCTCGACATCCCCGGGCTTCATTCGCCCGTCGAGCACCTCGCCCAGCGCATGGAGCGTCAGCGCCCGCGTGCCGCTCTTGCAATGAGCGACGACCGGCCCCTTGGCCTCGGCCATCGCCGCCTGGAAGGCACGGATATCGGCTTCGGTGATCTCGGTCCCCTTCACCGGCACGAAGCTGTAGGCGAGCCCGGCGGCGGCGGCGGAAGCTTTTTCCGCCGTATTACCCGGCTGGCCCGGCTCCTCGCCATCAGGTCGGGCATTGATGACGGCGGCAAAGCCGTCTGCGGCGAAAGCGGCGAAGGCTGCGGCGTCGGGCTGCCCCGCCACCGATAGCAGTTCATTGACCTTCACGCATGTCATCGAAGCCCCCGCGCTGCCCGCACCAGGCATTATCGCACGTATATCGATACAATCTCACAAGTATATTGGTGAACGCAAGAATAAGCGCTTGGTATTCCTCCGTGCCTGTCGCCGGCCTGAAAAGCCTGACGACGCCGGCGGCGGGAGACGCCGCCCAAACTCCCACTCGGCCCAGCCGTGCATCGTCAAAACGACAGCGTCGCAGCACCCTCCTTGATCTCGGCATGCATGGCGCTGGCACCGACGATGACGACGCCGTCGAGCAAATCTTCCTTGTTGTAGCCGCGGGAAGTCACGCAGGGTGGGCAGGCCCAGATAGTGCCGCCGCGCTGCTGGAAATTCTCGATCAGACTAGACAGTGGATCAAGCGGCGGCACATGCGTCATCCGCTGGCTGCCCTTGCGCACCAGGTCGATCCCAGTGCTGGTGAGGAATACCGAGACCTTCAGCCCGGCGGTGATGCCGCCATTGGCAATAGTGAAGGCGACGGAGGACAGTTCGGATTCGATGCCCTTGGTGACGAGCACGACCAGTTTGTCGCATTGAGTTTGCATAGTATTCTCCTTCAGTGGGTTTGAACGCACTGATGATAGGAGGACGCGCGGCGCGCGTATTTGGCCGGAATGCGTGAAGCCTTGTCCGAAAATCCAGCCGCTGCGGGTGTTGCGCGTGACGACGTGCTGTCGGCGCTGCTGTCGACCATCCGCCTTTCGGGATCGCTGCAGTTCTGCTTCATGCCGACGGGTGACTGGCAGACCGATGCCACGCCGGCCTTAGCGAGCCTTTCGGCCAAGGCCTCGGGCACGATGCCATTTCACATCGTTGTGGAGGGCCGCTGCTGGCTGAAGACGGAAGGCGAAGAGAGCGAGCTGGAGGCCGGCGACGTACTGGTCTTCCCCTTCGGCACCGGCCATCAGCTCGGTGCAGGCAGAGACGGCATGCTGGTGCTGCCGACACGCGATCTGCCGCAGAAGCCATGGCGTGAGATTCCCGTGCTGCGCTACGGCGACGAGACACAGTGCGTGCGTCTGCTCTGCGGCTATCTGCAGTGGGATGGGCTGAGCTTCGCACCGCTTCGACAGTCCCTGCCGAGCCTTATCCATGTCAGGACGCGGGCCGCCAATGATGGCGACTGGCTGCGCGCCACCATCCGCCAGATGGTCGAGGAGGTCGACAGGCCACGCGCCGGCGGCGTCTCGATGCTGCCGCGACTGACGGAAATTATCTTCATCGAGATTCTGAGGCACCAGATCATGATGGCCGAGCCGCATGCGATCGGTTGGCTGGCAGCACTCGCCGATCCGGCGCTGTCACGCTGCCTCTCCCTCATCCACGACGACCCCAAACGCGACTGGTCGCTGGAGCAACTGGCCGCGGCATCGGGAATGTCGCGTAGTGCGCTGGCCGAACGCTTCCAGGCGATGCTTTCGACATCGCCGATCCGCTATATCAGGGACTGGCGGCTCTACCTCGCAAGCGTGGCACTCGCCACCTCGGGCCAGCCGATCGCGGCGATCGCCTACGAGGCCGGCTATGCCACCGAAGCCGCCTTCAACCGCGCCTTCTCCCGCGCCTTCGCCACCCCGCCGGCGGCTTGGCGGGCGACGGCGCGGGAATAGCCTTTAGTGCGCACCCTTTGGCCGAAAACCGGCCCTGAAACGGCCGCTGTTACCTCACTGTAACCGTAACGTACTTCCACTCGGCCTCTGTTTCTGGCCCAGTCTTCGCAGATGGTTGGAGCTACAACAGATGCGCGCCGGCGCGGGCTTTTCACTCAAACGCACATGCTGCGCTTTCCTGCCCCGGTCGCACCATCCGCCATCGACAAGGGTGAATGGGAGAACCACCATGAACATCACCAAGCGCGACTTCACCAGATGTCTGGTTCTCGCTGCAGGACTGGCAGGGCTGAGCCCGCTCAAGGTCAGGGCGGCTGATGTCGTCGAGGACGAGGCGCGCACGATCGCCAAGGAGGCCTATATCTACGGCTTTCCGATGGTCGACAACTATCGCATCCAGCACGCCTATTTCGTCGATACCGCGAACCCGGAATACAAGGGTCCGTGGAACCAGCTCGTCAACATTCCGCGCGTCTATACGCCTGCCGACACGGCAGTGCAGACGCCGAACTCGGACACCCCCTATTCGATGCTCGGCCTCGACCTTCGCGCCGAGCCGATGGTACTGACGGTGCCGCCGATCGAGAAGGAGCGCTATTTCAGCATCCAACTGATCGATGCCTATACCTTCAACTTCGATTATATCGGCAGCCGCGCCACCGGCAATGATGGCGGCAGCTTCCTGATCGCCGGGCCGAACTGGAAGGGCGAGATGCCGAAGGGCATCACCAGGGTGATGCGGTCGGAGACCGAGCTGGCGCTCGCCGTTTACAGAACGCAGCTCTTCAACCCAGGCGACCTCGACAATGTCAAGAAGATCCAGGCCGGGTACAAAGCGGAGCCGCTGTCGAAATTCCTCGGTCAGCCAGCACCGGCGGCAGCGCCTGCGATCGATTTCATCAAGCCGCTGACGCCCGCCGACCAGAAGACTTCGCCCGAATTTTTCAACATTCTCAATTTCATCCTGCAATTTTGCCCGACCGATCCCTCCGAGACTGAACTGATGCAGCGTTTCACCACGATCGGCATCGGCGCCCGCAAGACATTCGACGCCGGCACGCTTTCACCCACAACGGAGACCGCCATCGAACAGGGAATGGCCGACGCCTGGGCGGATCTTGAGGCCTTGCGCAAACGCATCGATGCGGGCGACGTAACGTCAGGCGACATGTTCGGCACGCGCGCCTACCTGAAAAACAACTACCTCTACCGGATGGGAGCCGCCGTGCTCGGCATCTACGGCAATTCCAAAGAGGAGGCGATGTATCCGGCCTACGCACTCGATTCTGACGGCAAGAAGCTCGACGGGTCAGGCAAATACACGGTGCATTTTGCGCCGGACGCGCTGCCGCCGGTCAATGCCTTCTGGTCGCTCACCATGTATGAGCTGCCGCAGAGCCTGCTCGTCGCCAACCCGATCGACCGCTACCTCCTGAATTCGCCGATGCTGCCGCAATTCGTCAGGGATGCCGACGGCGGGCTGACCTTCTACATCCAGAACGAATCCCCAGGGAAGGACAAGGAGCCGAACTGGCTGCCCGCGCCGAAGGGGCCTTTCATCGTTGCGATGCGCCTCTATTGGCCGAAGCCGGAAGCACTCGATGGCACATGGAAGCAGCCGCCTATGACGAAGGCAGGATGAGGATTCTGAGGGGGAGCTCAGGAGCGGCCGGTCATCGTTGCCGGACGCTGGCCCGTTGAGGGAACCCGCAGCAACAGCAAAGAGCTCAGTCATCGCTCACCGCCCCGGATCGTTTTCGATCACGCTTCAGGTATTTTGGGGGATCGTGGTCGATGACGCGGGCGTCGCCGGCACGTCGATCATCGCTTCGATATTGTATCCATCGGGATCGAGAACGAAGCAGGCATAGTAGTTCTCGCTATATTGCGGCCGCGGGCCGGGCACGCCGTTGTCCTCGGCGCCGGCTTCGAGCGCGGCCCGATAAAACGCCTCGACCTCCACCCTGCTCCGGACCCGGAAGGCAACGTGTACACGCGTCAGAGGCGGCTTATCGTCGGTGTGCTGGATCTCGAACAGGCTGCCGCCGACATCGAAGGCCCAGAACACGCCCTCCTTCCCGAAGGAGAGGCGATAACCCAGAGGTTCGAAAGCGCGTTCGTAGAACAGCTTGCTCTTCTCAAGGTCACTCGCTGCAATGGTGATATGATCGATCATGCCGTGCCGTCTCCATCCTTCCTGCGTCCCATCATAATTGATGTTCCTTCCGCGTTTTTCCAGCGGCCAGACCGATCGGCGCCGCCGGCCAGCAAAAGCCCCGCCAATCATTGCCGGGGCTGTGCTTGCTGAAAATCGGTCGGCATGACGTCCTCGGAGGCATCAATACTGCCTTCTGCCAATCGCGAACCTAGCGCCTTGGATCCTCGCCTTGTCGACCAGCAGCAGCCACGTCCGCACCTCGCTTTTTTGATCACCGCATCGACATCAACTTCGTCATCAGACCTGCTTTGATTTCGAGCACGGGTCGATTATCCCCGGGATGACCGATATCATCCCGGGGATAACCGATGTCCCTTAGTTGATCGGGGGTCAACTCTGCCAGTGCCTTCCGTCCAACCACGGCCCGCCGCCACGCCCTCAGGGCGGCGACGATGGTTGCCACGCTGTTCAACCCGAACCCGAACACCTGTCTTTCCGGCGCGCTGATGCCGGCATGAGTTTGCGTGTGAGCCATTTTCAGTCTCCCATCTGTGAGATTTGCAAGTGGGAGCCTGCCACGCGGGTGTTTTCGCGCTGTTCGGCCCAGCGTGAATGGCCGGGAAAACTTCGACAAGCCGCCGCTAAATCGGTGTTAAATCTCTTTGCCGAAATGCTATTCTGCGGCGGCAGTCGAAATCTGGGGGACGATCTGTGCGCATCAGGTTGCTGGGTGGCCTCGAAGTGACTTCGCCGGAGCACCGGCAGGTTCGCTTCACCACGCGCAAAACCTCGCTTCTCTTCGCAGCCCTCATCCTCGGTGGCCGCCGCGGTCATCGCAGGGAACTGCTTTCCGAAGCCTTCTGGCCAGGACGAAGCAATGAGCAAGCCCGCAACAGCCTGCGCCAGGCGCTGGTCGATATCAGGCGATCGTTCCCGGCAGGCGGAGATGCCACCGTCTACATCGACGGGGATCAGGAGACCGTCGCGCTGATAACAGGTCCTGATGAAACCGACATTTCGATCTTCGACCGCAAACTGGAGGCCGGCCGGACGGCCGATCTCGCCTTCGCCGCCGATCTCTACCGCGGTGAGGTGCTTGCAGGCGAGACCATTCCGGACGGGCTGGATGAGTGGTTTGGACCTTACCAGAGCACATATCAACGCAAGGCGCTGCAGCTGGTGGAGCGGTTGAGCCTCGCTCTCTCCGAGCCGGGCTCGGCGGAAGAATCGGCTTGCGAAGGGCTCGCCGAAAGGCTGCTGGCTGCGGACCCGACCGTGGAGGCCGCCCATCGAGCGCTGATGCAGATCCACGCTCTGAGGGGCCACGAGAACGCAGCTCTGCGCCAGTTCGAAGCCTGTCGGGCGCTCTTGAGGAAGCATCTTCAGGCCGAACCCGAGGCAGAGACCTCCTCCCTGGCCGCTTCGCTGCAATCGCGCCAGGGATCCGAACATCGGCGGACCACACCAGGCCCCGACCCCGTGCCGCAGCCGCAGGCCTTCTCAGCCCCGGCGAAACATCACGATCGGCCATCGGTTGCCGTATTGCCGTTTCAGAATTTGAGCGGCGATGCGGAGCAGGAATATTTTGCCGACGGCATCGTCGAGGACATCACCATCGCGCTTGCTCAATTCCGCCACCTCTACGTCATCGCCCGGAATTCGAGCTTCACCTACAAAGGTCAGGCGGTCGACATAAAGCAGGTCGGGCGCGAGCTGGACGTCCGCTATGTTGTCGAAGGAAGCGTGCGCCGCACGGGTGACCGCCTGCGCATTGCCGGCCAGCTCATCGACACGTCGACGGGTGTACACCTCTGGGCCGATCGTTTTGACGGAACCCTGGCGAATGTCTTCGATCTCCAGGATCAGGTCGCCTCGAGCATCGTCGGCGCCATAACGCCGAAAGTGGAGGAGGCTGAGATCGAGCGTGCCAAACGCAAGCCGACCGAGAGCCTCGACGCCTACGACTACTATCTCCGCGGCCTGGCGGCCTTCGACCGGACGGTCACCAACCGATCGGTCATCGACGAGGCCCTGCGGCTTTTCAGGGAGGCGATCGAGCGTGACCCGGAATTCGCCGTAGCGCATGCCCGGGCGGCACGCTGCTACGCCACACGAAAGAGCAACGGCTGGATGCTCAATCCCGCGGACGAGACTGCCGAAGCGACCCGGCTGGCGAGGAGAGCGGTCGAACTCGGCTGGGACGATGCGGTTGCGCTCACCTACGGCGGATATGTCATCGGTTATGTCGGCGGCGACCTCGACGACAGTGCGGCCTGCATCGATCGCGCAGTCTTTCTCAACCCGAACCTGGCCGCTGCGCTCGGCGTCAGCAGTTGGGTGAAGGCGTGCCTCGGCGAGCCTGATAAGGCCATTGAACACGCAACACTTGCCATGCGTCTCAGCCCTTTGGATCCGCGCCTGTTTGCCTGGCAGTTCAACATCGGTCTCGCGCATTTTTGCGCCGGCCACTATGACGATGCTGTCGCCTGGGCAGGAAAATCGCTACGCCACCAGCTGAACTACCCGAGCGCGATGCGCGTGATGGCGGCGGGCCAGGCCATGGCCGGGCGGCTTGCGCAGGCCCGGGAAACAATCGCCCGCCTGTGCCTGATGGACCCAGCCCTCCGACTTTCCAATCTCGCCGACGTGCTGCCACCATTCCGGCGACCGGACGATCGCAATCGATATATCGAGGCTCTCAGGATGGCGGGACTGCCGGAGTAGCTGCCGCTTCAGCGGCTTCTTCAGAACGAGGGGTCATGCCGGGCTATTGCCGACCCCCTATCGGCTAATTGCGAAACGATGCTGCTTCGTGCGAAAATGCCGCGCGATGGATCACACGGGCGAAGTTCTCATTCTCACCGGGCCACCGGGCTCGGGAAAAACCACGACGGCCGAGGCGCTCGCCCGCGAGCCCGGCTCGCCGAAGGTTCATCTTCATTGCGACGACTTCTGGCACTTCATCAAGAACGGCGTGATCCCGCCCTATCTGCCGGAAGCGCATGAACAGAATGTCGTCGTCGTCGATGTCTTGACCAAGGCGGCGACAGGCTATGCCGGCGGCGGCTACTTCGTCGTCGTCGACGGCATCGTCGGGCCTTGGTTCCTGGAACCGTTCCGGAAAATCGCGGCCCCCCTCCACTACGTGATTTTGCGTCCGCCGCTCGATGTCGCCATCCGGCGCTGCCGGGAGCGCGGCGGCGACACGCTGACCGATCCCGGCCCTATTGCCGCGCTCCATCAGCAATTCTCGTCACTGGGCCCGTTCGAGCAACATGTCGTCTCGACGGAGGGGCACGACAGGGAAGACACGTTGCGCACGGTGATCGAGGCTATGCGCAGCGGCATGTTTCGCCTGGCGTCATAACGCAAGCCCCTCAACTTTTGGCGCAAGCGGCAGACACTGTCGGGATCCTCTCACCCGATCCCGGTTCGTCCTCTCCGAGCGAGCCGGGAAACTCATGAGCGGACCTCATAAGTTCATGCCGGTATCTCCGGCTAATCGCCGCCGGGCTTTGCCCTATCTTGGGATCAAACCTGGGAAGGAGGACTTGAAATGATCAAGCGCAAGCTCGGCCAAAGAGGCCCTGACGTATCGGCGATCGGCTTCGGCTGCATGGGGCTGAACTACCATCGCGGGCCGGCGATGGAGCGTGGCGATGCCATTGCGCTCCTGCGGGCGGCCCACGACCGGGGTGTCACCTTCTTCGACACTGCCGAAGCCTACGGACCGTTCACCAACGAGGATCTCGTCGGCGAGGCGCTGGCGCCGATCCGTGATGAGCTGGTGATCGCAACGAAATTCGGCTTTAGGGATGGCCGGCCGGAAGTCGGCCTGGATAGCCGGCCGGAACGCATCCGTGTGGTCGTCGAAGAAGCTCTCAGGCGGCTTCGCACCGATCGCATCGATATCTTCTACCAGCATCGGGTCGACCCTGCCGTACCGATCGAAGAGGTGGCCGGCACGGTGAAGGATCTGATTGGCGCCGGCAAAGTGCTGCATTTCGGCCTGTCAGAAGCGGGCGTCGAAGCCACCCGCCGCGCCCATGCCGTCCAGCCGGTCACCGTGTTGCAAAGCGAATATTCGCTGTGGTGGCGCAACCCAGAAAAGGAAATCCTGCCCGTCGTCGAAGAACTCGGCATCGGCTTCGTGCCCTATAGCCCGCTCGGCCGCGGCTTCCTCACCGGCAAGATGGACGAGAACACCAGTTTCGAAGGCGGCAACGACCACCGCAAGACCAATCCACGTCTTTCAGCCGAAAACCGCAAGGCGAACCAGCCGGTGGTGGATGCGATCGAGGAAATCGCCGCCCGCAGAAACGCCACCGCAGCCCAGGTCGCCATCGCCTGGCTGATGGCCCGCAAACCCTGGATCGTCCCCATTCCCGGCACCACCAAGCTGCACCGGCTGGAAGAGAATATCGCCGCCGCCGACATCATCTTCACATCGGAGGAACTGGCCGAGATCGACGCGGTTTTCTCAGGCATCGAGATCCACGGCGACCGCTACTCGGGAACATCGGCAGCCCGCGTCACGCGGTGAACCGACGCCTCTCAGTCGCCAACCGTAAAGCCCCATGGCGAGGGATCGACCAATCCGAGCGGCGGCATCATTCCTTGAGGTCTACGGGGCGGCGTTTGACTTCGACGGCGGTGTCACGGCCCCGAGAAGCCCGCAAAACCGCCCACGAGAAAACGCGGGCGGTTGCATCATCGTGTGGCACCCGCCTCAGGCGCGGATGATCAGTCCTGCCCCTGCAGGCGGTCCATCACCTGGAGCAGCAGATCGGCGCAGGCCTTCATCGGTTCGTCCTCGGCGCATTTGAGATCAATCCGGGTATTCCCGTCCTCGATCCGGAAATGCGCTGCCTTGGACGGCGGTGGCGGCGGGCGATGACCGCGGAAACCACGGAAGCCCATGTCGCCTCTCCGACCATGCCAGCGGTAATCGGGGCGATCTCCCGGCCGCGCATCCGGCCGGTCCGTCATCCGCTCATCGTCATCAGGAGTGGACGGAGACGGCGGAGGAGGAGGCGAGCCGGGTTCGGCCGCTACGGGCGGAGTCCCGGCGGATGGCGGAGCGGGCGGCTGTTGGGCGAAGGCGGTGCCGGCGAATGCTGCAAGGGCAAGGCCTGATAGGAGAAGTCTTTGCATGGAAGCGTTCCTTTCGGAGTTATGAGGCGTGTCTGTAAACACCGCAGCGCGGCTTTGGTTCACGCCCGTCACGGCCTGTGATCAAAATCTGCAAATCGTCTGTGCGGCGGACCTTTCGGCGGACGCAGCGCTTCGGTTCGTCCATCCTGGCGAACGAGGTAGCTCGCATGCACGAAGCCGTCGTCGAAGCGTCCCTGGATGGTGACGACTTCATCCTTCGCGACAAGATCTCCATCCTCGCCGGCCCGGCCGGTTTCAACAAGCGCCTTGCCGCTCTCGTCCTGCAACACGAACTTGTTGCCGTAGATCTCGGCAACCTTGCCCTTGATGGTGACGAGGCTCGAAACCGGCATGGCCGAAATCGCCACCGGCGTCAGCGGCGCCATTTCGGGCATGGGACGCATCATCTTCACGGCGCTCGCGCCCCCGGCAGCGCCGATAACAAGCGTCACGGCGGCCGCGATCACGGGGATCGCCAGCCGGCGCCGGCGCTGTCCTGGCGGCACGGGCGTGGCTGCGCCCTCGGAATGCGCGTTGTCCTGGTGTTCATCAGGCATATATCTGCTCCTTGCTTCAGTAATGGCTGCAAT
The DNA here is from genome assembly GCF_025941625.1 of Rhizobium acaciae. Taxonomy (NCBI): domain Bacteria; kingdom Pseudomonadati; phylum Pseudomonadota; class Alphaproteobacteria; order Hyphomicrobiales; family Rhizobiaceae; genus Rhizobium; species Rhizobium acaciae. The sequence continues at coordinate 62,163 of NZ_JAPCZO010000023.1, read as the reverse complement.
CTAGCCGCCACACCCCCTCGCCTGCCTGAACCTCTCCGTTCAGATTGAGTTAAGCTCGGCCCGATAGTTTTGGGCCGTTCCCGTAGATGAAAGCCCTGCCCCATGCGCGTACTGCTCGTCGAAGATGACGAAGACCTGAGCGGCCGGATCGCTGCCGTGCTGCGATCGGAAAACTTCGTCGTCGATATCGCTCGCAACGGCGAGGACGCTCTCCATGCGGGTCTGACCGAACTCTTCGATGTCGCAATCCTCGACCTCGGCCTGCCGAAGATCGACGGGGTCAGCGTGCTGAAGGGCTGGCGCGAGGGCGACCGCAACCTGCCGGTTCTGGTGCTGACGGCGCGCGATGGCTGGCCGGACAAGGTCTCGAGCTTCAAGGCCGGCGCCGACGATTTCCTTGCCAAACCCTTCAAGGTGGAGGAACTGGTGCTGCGCCTGCGCGCCCTGGTGCGCCGGGCGTCCGGTCACGCCGCCTCGCGGCTCGTCTGCGGCGCGCTGGTCTTCGACGCCCAGCTCGGCACCTTCGAGCTCGACGGCCTGCCGCTGAAGCTGACGGCGCTGGAATGGCGGGTGCTCTCCTGCCTGATGCTGCGCAAGGAGATGATCGTCGACCGGCGCGAACTCACCGAGCGCGTCTATGACGGCGATGCCGAAGTCGACTCCAATTCCATCGAGGTCATCATCGCCCGCCTGCGCAAGAAGCTCGGGGGTGAACGCATCGAGACGATGCGTGGCCGTATCGAGACGGTGCGCGGTCGCGGCTATATGCTGACGTCGGCAGTGGCGCCATGAAGGCTCCCTCCCTCAAACCGAGATCGATCGCCGGCCGGCTGCTGATGTTCTCCGGCATCTTCGTGACACTGGCGCTCCTCGTCGCCGCCATCGTGCTCTGGCTGGCGCTGAAGACGGTGGTGCGCGAGCAGGTCGACCAGCGTTTGGACACCCAGATCAACGCGCTTGCTGGCGCGGTGACGCGTGACGCTGAGGGACGGATCGCCCTCTCCGCACCGCTCGATGCACCGCCCTTCGACCGCCCCTCCTCCGGCTGGTACTGGCAGATCGACGGCGCCGGGCAGCGCCTGACCTCGCGCTCCCTGATGAACGGCACGATAGACGCGCCGCCGCCCCGGCAGGATCTGCGCCATGTGCTGATGGGCATGCCGACATCAGGCAGGGGCGGTGATCGCGGAAGAGGGCCGCTCTACCTGCGCCAGGCAGTGCGCAGCATTGACGGCATGACGCTGACGATCACCGCGACCGCGCCGATGATCGCCCTCGTCGGCCCGGCGCTGCGCGCGCTCTTCTGGCTGGTGCCCTGCATGCTGCTGCTCGGCCTTGTGTTGATGGCCGGCACGCTCTGGCAGATCCGCTTCGGCCTGCGCCCGCTGAAATCCATGGCCGCCAATATCGACGCCATCAACCGCGGAGAACGCGCCCGCCTGCCCGACGAGGCGACCAAGGAGCTTGCGCCGCTCTCGGCGAAGACCAATGCGCTTCTGGCGGTCAACGAAGAGCGGCTCGCCGCAACCCGCATGCAGTTCGCCAACCTCGCCCACGGCCTCAAGACCCCGGTGGCGAGCCTGCTGCTGGCGCTCGACGAGCAAAACGATCCCAAAGGCGCATTGCGCAGCCTCGCCGCCCGCATCGACAACCGGATCAAACACCACCTCGCCGCCGCCCGCCGCGTGATGGCCTCATTTGACAATGTCGCCAGCACGGACCTCGCGGCATCCGTCGCCGATCTCCACCGCGCGATCGGCCAGATTCATGCCGAGCGCAACATCGCCTTCGACACCGATATCGCCCCGGGCCTGCGCGTCGCCTGCGACGAAAGAGATGTCGAGGAAATGCTCGGAAACCTGATCGACAATGCCTTCAAATGGGCCTCCTCGCGCGTCACCGTCCGCGCCCGCCGCGACGGCCCAACCGCCCGCATCACCATTGGGGACGATGGGCCGGGAATTCCGCCGGATCGGCTGGATGCTGTGCTGCTCCCCGGCGTGCGGGAGGATGAGCATGTGCCGGGCAACGGGTTTGGGCTGAGTATCGTGAGCGAGCTGGCGGGGCTTTACGGCGGGTCGCTGGTGCTGGAGGCGAATGGGGCGGTAGGGTTGCGGAGTGTGCTGTGCCTGCCGGTAGCGGTGGGGTTGGTTCCTGCGTGATGACGACAAATAACAAATGGCATCATTCGTTCAGATGAGTTCCACCCGTGACAATGCTGTGGAGGAAGATCGGGTTCAGCTTGGCCGCGATCAGCTGGCCGTTTCAGATAGGTCATCAGTGCCACCCCTCTTCCTCAAATCGCCATCTATCCTGCGTGTTGTTGTTGATCAGGGAATCAATAAATGACCGGTAGCTAAACGTGTCAGAGTCGGAAAAACGTGATGACAAGTTTACGTGGACATACGCAATCTGGTTTTTGCCGTACCTGGCGCAATATTGGCTATGGTGGCTGGCCCCCAAATGGGACTGGTGGTTCATCGGCCTTATCACTTTCGCGGTGACCGTGATCGCCATCGCCGGTTCTATCTGCATCAACTTGGCGCGGCGGCGCTGGTGGCGTGTCGTGTCGCTCTTGATCACACCCCTTCCGTGGCTAGTAATTATTTACATCGTTGCTGTTACCGGCATAACGCCCGACAGCGTTCGATTTGCTTTGAACAAGCAAGCGTATCTGGCAGAGATCGAACGAACCCATGTGACGGGCGGTGAGCCACGATTCAGGACATTTGCATGGGACAGTATGTTCAAGGCGATAACTTCTACGACGCTTGTGTACGATGAGAGTGATGAGATTGCCCTGCCCAGCGGCGAGCAATCCGCCGCCTGGCAACAGCGAACCCAAAAATTGTGCTCGGAAAAGAAAGAATGCGTCAATCTCTATCCTGGTTCGGACTGGCCTTTCAGCGTCAGCAAGGTTGGCGAACACTTCTACATTGTGGATCAAAGCATCATTGACGCGTTTCCCTAGCGAATTCCTTTTTCGTCATGCTCGGGCTTGAGCAGATCCTCGGCTCAAGGCAGCTCAAGGCCAAGGATGACGCCGAGTGAAGAGCGACGGTTGCCGGCAAACTGAGGGCATGTTTGAAGGAAGCAGCCCTCTTGTTGACACTCGGACAGCAAGAAATTACCTCTCGCAGGGGTTGAGGGAAAGCATCATGTCCGAACAGGACAATCCAGAGATTCCGCGCAGAAACAACGTGATTGGCATTTGGTTCTCGTCGCTGCTGCTTCTGTCAGTGGCGACTTGTGTGCTGATTCCGCACCTTCCGACAAAAGGCGTTTGCTACTTTCGGGACATTTGGTTTTTGAGATCGCTCTGGTACCAGAACCTTACCGTCTTTGACCAATTCAAGCAGCTTTGGCATTCGAACAGTCAGCAATGCGTATTTTTTGCCACGCGATCCATGCTGTCTTTATACTTTGCGACCATCGCATCTATCACGGCTCTAATATCGCGTCCCGAGGGAAGGCGGCCAGCTTGGAGGGGCTGGCCATGGATGGCGATAATCACCGTTCTGCTCGTTGGCAAACAGATTTTTTTCGACGGTTTCGATGATCAATCTCAAGGATATTACAAGTCGATGACCTACCGGACCTATGACTCCATTAATTCACTTATATTGAAGTCGGTCTATCGCATGGTCCTCTTTTACGCTCTGCTGACTTTTTGGTTGCTCATCGCGATCGATCGGCGTCGCAACAGAGTTCACGGCGACCGTGAAGCGTAATCGTCAGCTCCTGACGTAATACTCCTCTCAAAGCCACACCCAGCCCCCTTCCCCATCATCGCCGCTCTCGCCCAGACGTCTTTCGCCTCGCCTCTGCCTTGTTGCTCGCGTATCCTGACGGACGATTCGCCGTCCGCAAACGAGGGTGGGCATGAACGAAGCATCAAAGGAGAGCGCGATGACGGACGCCAAGGGCGGCATTTCTGGACTACGGCCGCATATTACAGTCATTGGCGTCGGCGGCGGTGGCGGCAATGCGATCAACAATATGATCGCGGAAAAGCTGGCCGGCGTTGAATTCGTCGCTGCAAACACCGACGCGCAGGTGCTGGCCACCTCCAAGGCGACACGCCGCATCCAGCTTGGCGCCAATGTGACGGAAGGTCTCGGCGCCGGTTCGCTGCCGGAGGTCGGCCATGCGGCTGCCGAAGAGTCGCTCGATGAGATCATGGATCACCTGGCCGGCTCTCACATGTGCTTCGTCACCGCCGGCATGGGCGGCGGCACGGGCACGGGTGCTGCACCCGTCATCGCCCGCGCTGCACGTGCAGCCGGCATACTGACGGTCGGCGTCGTTACCAAACCCTTTACCTTCGAAGGCAACCGCCGCATGCGGATGGCGGAAATCGGCATCGAGGCGCTTCGCCAGGCGGCCGATACGGTCATCGTCATTCCCAATCAGAACCTCTTCCGCATCGCTGATGCAAAAACGACGTTCGCCGATGCCTTCATGACGGCCGACCGCGTGCTTTATGCCGGCGTCGGCTGCATTACCGACCTGATCGTCAAGGAAGGCCTGATCAACCTCGATTTTGCCGACGTGAAGTCGGTCATGTCAGGCATGGGCCGCGCCATGATGGGCACTGGCGAAGCCTCCGGTGAGAGCCGCGCGATGAAAGCAGCGGAAGCGGCGATTGCCAACCCGCTTCTCGACGATATCTCGATGCGGGGCGCCAGGGGCGTGCTGATCTCGATCTCCGGTGGTTCGGATATGACGCTGTTCGAAGTGGATGAGGCGGCAAGCCGCATTCGTGACGAAGTCCAGGAAGACGCCGATATCGTCGTCGGCGCGATCTTCGACCGCAGCCTCGACGGGAAGTTCCGTGTCTCGGTGGTGGCGACCGGCCTCGAAGGCAGCCCGCTGCCCGCATCCGCCCCTCACGCCGCCGAGCAGATCCAGACGCGCACGCTGCAGTAAGCGCAGCGGCGCGACATATCCGAGCACGGCAGCCTGCGGCGTCTTTTCAGACGCGCGGCGCTGTCGTGCGCTCCGGGAAATCGCCGCGATCACCGGTCGTTGATTCGCGATCACCTGTCGTTGATCGTGGGAAGGTGCGTTACGACCTCTACGCGGCGCTTGTCATCCAGCGGCTCAATGTGCTTCTGCCAGAAGGCCTCGGCCTCCGACGTGTCATCCTCCCAGTGGCGGATTTTAACAATATTGTCATCGATCTTCGCCAGCCGTTTGCCGCCAAGCCGCAGGTATTCGTCCGCCAGTTCTTTCGATCGGGTCGTTTGCATGTCGTGTTCCTCCATAGGCGAACCGAAAGGCCGATCGTCACTACCGGGTTGGCCGGCAATCGGCATCCCCGTTATCGGCGCTTCCGCGCCTTCCAGTTAAACAGTACGGCGGGATCATGGTTCCAGATCATCGGCCGAAACCCGTCCACGCGGCCGGCTGAAGGCGTCGGCCGCCATCCATGTTTCGCACGGCCCGCCGCTCTTGCTGCCGGGACACCCGGAGACGCCTCGTACTGGCTGGAGAGCGGCCTTGTCCGGAACGGCAAGACTGCATACGTCGGGGCGATCTCGACGGCAGCCTCGACGACAAGTCCCGCGTCTCGGTAGTAGCGACCGGCCTGGAAGGCAGCCCGCTGCCCGCATCCGCGCCTCACGCCACCGTTAAACGCCCCGCCGTGAAGAGAACGGGCGGGGCGGCGTCGTCATTCCCGCGGTAAGGCCCAATAGAGCGTCGTGCGTCCTTTCGGATGCACAAAGGACGCTCTAACACTTTCAATCCTCGCATCGTGCTTTCCGAAAATCGATTCCGATTTTCGGGCCGATGCGCTAGACGAACAGGACGTCCGAGATATTGTGCACCACGGAGATTTCGTCGATCCCGGTGTTGGTGATGTAGAGATTATCCGCAGCTGAGTCATAGACCACGTTGGTAACCAGGTCGTCTCCCGGTATGGCGATGTTGACGTCAACCGTTGTCTTGACCCCGGTTTCGAAGTCGAAGGCCGTGCCGATATGCTCGCTGCTGGAGGAATCGCCGAAGAAGAACGTGCCGTCGACGGCAAAGCCGTAGCCGAGCCCGCCGGCGGCGAAGGTCTTGGACTCGATCGGGCTCAGCGTTTCGGGATCGATCTTGGAGACCTGCCAGGTGGAATCATTGATGCGGCCGACGACGTAAATGCCGGTCGAATCCTGCATCGTATTGACGGCCGTGAATCCACCCCAGTCGAACGTACCCGCCCCATTCTCGCCGATAAGGCCCGGGATTGGGTCGCCCCGCTGATCGGACGATCCGTCTGCGGCATCCCACTTTGCGAGATAGGTCTGATCGGGGAAAGGGTCCTCCTCGCCTCTCGCCTCGTTGGTTCGGCCGATGATCTCGCCGCCGCGGACCGAAAAATAGGTTCCGCCGATGTCATATTCGCCCTTGTCATAGTCGCCAAGAGAGATGGCGCCGCTGGCGTTGTCGGCTTCAAATGCCGCGGCGTTGTCATAAATGCTCACCATGGAATCATCTGGGAAACCATGGCCGGAGCTGACGTAATACTTGCCCGTTAGCGGATCGACCGCGACCCCCTGGAGCTCGTAATGGTCCAGGAAGGGGCGCACCACATCCGCCTGGGCCTCGACATGATTGGTGTTCAACGACTTCCCGTCCGTCACGCCGTCGACGGTCAGGGTGATCACGCCGGCATCCGCGTGACCGGCGCCGTCGGAGACCTTGTAATATTGGAGTTTCTCGGTGACATGCTCGCCATCGTCGAGGCCCGCCTTGACGGCCGGGTCGAGATTGTAGGTGAAGCTGCCATCGCCTGCGAAATGGAAGGTGCCGAACTCACCCGCCACGGCGGTCGTCTGCCCTTGCCCCTGACCGGCAGGAATGCTGGCGCCCTCGACCGAGCGCAGGAAGAGCGTGCCAGCCTCTCCCGGGTGATCATTGGCAAGCACGTTTTGGGCCATCTCGCTTCCTTCGCGGAAGGAGAAGGCGTCGTCGACCGCGACCGGCGGGCTCGTGACCCCGTGAATGTCGAGCTTGAAGTGGCCGACATCGGTATTGCCGGAGCCGTCGGAGATCTTGTAGCCGATCGTCTCCGTCAGCGTCATCCCGTCAACGAAGCCCGCCTTGGCGGCCTGGTTCAGCGTATAGGTATAGGAGCCGTCGGCCTTGACGTGGAACGTGCCGTATTCGCCCTCGATATCGGTGACCTGCCCGGCCGTCTTGGCAAGCGCCCGCTCGCCGTCGAAGAAGTTGAGAAACATATTGCCGGAGCCCCCGGCCAGATCATTATCCAGCAGATTGCCTGAGATCACGTCATTCTCGGAAGCGCTGCTGACATCATCGACCGCCACAGGTTTTGCAAGCTCTGTCATGGATATCTCCTTCAAGATCCATTCGCCTTGGTCTATCGGGAGGAAAGCAGCTGAGACCGGGACGGTCAACAAATTTTCTAGCAGGAGTAGTATTTTAGTTTTTCACAGCTTTGTCATGTTTGGAGGCTTCGCCCCAGGCGGATGCCTCCGACGCAGACAGCACCATCAAGACCGACGCGGCGACCAAGACCGCGGCACGATATGAATTCATTGAAATCCCCCATCCGCGCAGCATCAATCTTGCGCGAGTCGATGCACAGCACGACGGCAGATTTGTCCGGATTGAGGCGATGACGAGCGCTATATCATCGATCGACCAACCGCCCTTGCCTCAGCCCACCAACCCCTTGATCTTCGCCGCATCCTCCGCCGTCGCCGGGTTGTAGACCACCATGCTGAGATCCGGCCGCCCATCCACCTGGAAGGCGGAATATTCGAAAGCGAGTGGGCCGAGGATGGGGTGTTTGATGTGCTTGGCGCCCTCGCCATGGGTGCGCACGTCGTTGTCGCGCCACATCGCCAGGAATTCGGGGCTCTTGCGGCAGAGTTCGTCGACAAGGGGCTCGACCTCGGCCGCAGCACCCGCGCGGGCCGCATCCACGCGGAAGGCGGCGACGACGAAGCGGGCGACACTTTCCCAGTCGTATTGGGCGGCGCGTACGCGCGGATCGAGGAAGATGAAGCGCAGCACGTTGCGCTCTTCCGGCGGCAGCGCGCCGTAATCGGTTAGAAGCACAGTCGCCGCCCTGTTCCAGGCAATCACGTCCCAGATGGCGTTGCGGATCAGCGCCGGGCTCGGGTCGAGCGCATCGAGCACGCCCTGCAACCTCGGCGTCACACCCTCTTGCCTGTGGTAGCGCACCTCGGGCGGCCGGCCGAGACCAATGAGGAAGAGATGTTCGCGCTCGACATCAGTCAGCATCAGCGCGCGAGAGATCCGGTCGAGCACGTCGGCAGACGGCGCCCCGCCGCGCCCCTGCTCCAGCCAGGTGTACCAGGTCGGGCTGATGTTGGCGCGGCCCGCCACCTCCTCGCGCCGCAGACCAGGCGTTCGCCGCCGCTCCCCCGCAAAGCCGAGGGCGGCGGGATCGAGCCTCACGCGGCGGTCCTTCAGATAGGTGCCGAGCCGATTGTCCGAGGTGACGAATTCACCCATCCTGTTAGCCTTTATACCATGATAATGTCACTACTTTACCATGATATAGGCGAGGCAGATATGTGTCTCCAGCAAAACTGGAGATATCACATGCGCGTATTCGTCACTGGAGCCACCGGTTGGGTCGGCTCGGCCGTCGTCGATGAACTGATCGCTGCCGGGCACAAGGTGTTGGGCCTCACCCGCTCTGACAAAGGAGCGGATCAACTGGCGGCTGCTGGTGCCGCAGTCCATCACGGCACGCTCGATGATCTCGAAAGCCTGAAGAGCGGTGCGGCTGATGCAGACGCCGTGATCCATACGGCCTTCAACCACGATTTCTCGAAATTCGCCGAGAACTGCGCCGGCGACCGACGCGCCATCGAGGCGCTCGGCGAGGCCCTCCAAGGTTCCGATCGTCCGCTGCTGGTCACGGCCGGCCTCGGCTTTGCCCCCGGCCGCGTCGGCACTGAGAAGGATCCGCCCATGCCGACGTCGGAGACTTACCCTCGCGCCTCCGAAATCACCGCGGTATCGCTTGTCGCGCGTGGCGTGCGCGCCTCCACCGTCCGGCTCCCACCCTCGGTGCATGGCCATGGCGATCACGGCTTCGTGCCGATCCTGATCGATTTGGCCAGACGCAAAGGCGTCTCGGCCTATATCGGCGAAGGGCAGAACCGCTGGCCGGCTGTGCACCGGCTCGATGCCGCCCGGGTTTATCGCCTGGCGATCGAGCGTGGCGCCGTCGGCGGCCCGTTCCTGGCGGTGGCGGAAGAAGGTGTGGCATTCCGGGAGATCGCCGAGCTCATCGCCCGACGGCTCAACGTGCCGGCCGTCTCGCTGTCGCGGGAAGAGGCGGCAGAGCATTTCGGCTGGTTCGGAATGTTTGCCGGCTTCGACATCCCGACCTCGAGCGAGCATACCCGCGCGCTTCTTGGTTGGCAGCCGCAGGAACCCGGCCTGCTCGCCGATATCGACCACCCGGCCTATTTCGGTGGGTAGCGGAACCGTGCCGCTATATAAAAATGGAGCATTTCCGTGACTGGAGAAACCGGAAATGCCTCCCGGCTTGGCTCGTGAGGAGAAGCAGCGACAGCCCGAGCTAGTGCGACCGGCTCTCGTTCCTGTCGGCGGGATCGTAATTGATGTCCCAATCCTTCTCGGGCTTTTTCTTGCCGGGCGGGTTCTTGTTCACCGTGGCATCTTCCGAGCCGGTGATGACAGTCGGCTTGGCGCTGGCAACGCCACTGCTTTTTCGGTCCGCCCGCGACTTGGCGAACTGGCCAGCCGCGTCTTTCTCGGGAGTGGCCATATCAATCGCCCTTCTGCTTCAGCGCGTCACTGATATTCTTCGTCTCGGGGTCGCGATTGTTTTCGCCATGTGCGTCGCGGTCGCGATCCGGATCATCCTTGGCCTTCATGTAGCCGCGAGGTTTATTTCCCTTCGGCCCTTCCCAGTGGGGAGACTGGTCGGTGGTGCCGGGGGCGCCGTCTTTCGGTGTCGTCATGCCCATTGTGGTTCCTCCTTGGTTGGAACAGGGAAAACCGAAAAGATCAGCAACTGTTCCCGCGGCAACACTTTCGCATAAAGCGGCTTACCGTATCGAGGCGAGCGTGGCGCAGCAGAAGGCAAGCAAGGTGACCGCGGCGTTGATCGCGTGGGAATATTCCCATTGAGCGCGAAGGCTTTCCCAATTCTCCGGCTGCACGGTCCAGTTCTCCGTCGCCGCGTTCGCCGGCTGGGTAAAGACCATGAAGATGACGAGGTTGAGCGCGGCTGCCGCGACCGACAGCAACATGGCGGTTCCATCGCCCCTGAGGGCGATGGCATTGCCGATATTCGCCAGCAGGGCGAGCGGCAGCAGCAGACCGACGACCCACCATCCGGCATAGGCCTGTTGCGCAACGAAATAGTCCGACTTCGCCATCCCGATCTTGTTTAGGAGCGCGAAGGCGTGCGCCGCAGGTGCTGCGAGCGCCAGGCCCGTTATTATGACGGCGAGGAATCTCATGGCGGATAAACCGGCCGTGAGACGAAGGGTTCCTGCAGAAAATATGGAACAGTGTCGTCCGCCATCGGTTCACCATTAGTCCACCTCGAAAAGGAGCCGGAAATGAGCAAGACCAACGTCCGTGAACTTCAGAAACGCGCCGAACGGCAGGTCAAGAACACTAGCGCCGGCGGACATCTCGGCGGCACATATTTCGGGCAGCAACCGGACGGAAAAACCGCCTCGTCGACCAACAACGACAGCGCCAAGGCGCGGCCGAATGACGGAAGTAAATAGGTGCCGCGGGCGCGCTTCACCCCACTCCACCTAAGCACTCCGCGCCCGGGAACCTGGGCGCGCGCCTCTTCGCGGGCGATCCACCTCGCTATTGATTGGCGACGCCTGCGCGCTAGCTTCTGCTCGCGGCCGATCGGCCGCTGGGGATACGATTTTTGGATGAGGGCGGAGGGGCGAATTGGCATCCTATTCGATTGACGATGCGATCCGGGAACTTGCCCCGGCTCTCGGCAAGGCGCCGACGGGCGCGGTCAGCGGCGAATGGACAGCCACCACCATGCAGGCGGGGCATTCCTCCCGGACGGGCGGCTACCTCGATGCCGAGGGAAAGCATGTCCCGGAGGATTCCAGGCATCCGCTCGACATCATCGCGGATGTCGTCGAAAAGCTCGAAGCCTCCGAGGCGCCGCGTTTCAACAAGGTGGTGATCCGCTGGAAGAAGCCGAAATTTCCGTTCATGCCGGCGAAGATCACACTCGAAACCAGTTATGACCAGACGATCGTGCCGCGCGGCCCCGACGACCCGATCTACGAGACCGCTGCCGCTGCGCGGCGCGTCTTCTGGCAGAGCCGCGGCACGCTGCAGGAGAACTTCGCCGTCGAGCGCGGAACGGCCAACATTCACGCACAGACGAAATGGTTCGGCCCGCATCGCCGCATCCTCATCATCCATGCGCCGGGAAGGCTGTCACTTGCTACCGACGGGCTGTCGACCCCCTGGGCCGGCATATCCGAGCCGGAGAACGGCGTCGAATGCGAGCTTTTCATGGAATTCGACGCCGCGACACTGGATGCGGCCGGGATCGAAAACTGGGCGAACCTGTTGATCAACATCGGAGACCTCGTGGCAGACGGTTATCGTGTCGCCCGCGATGTCGAGAAGCACGGCGCCATCCTGTTCTGCCGGCTGACCGAGGATTACCACCCGATGACCCGCATCATGCTGAGCCGCGACCCCGGGCGCATCGACCGCCTGCCTTTCGGCTCCGTGCCGCTGATCCGGGCAACCCCGATCGCCGAAACCGAAGTCGAAGGCCAGGACCTTTCCGACGACTGGGGCGCTGCGGCCGCCCGCAACGCCCTGGCCAAACGCGGCATGGGGATTGATTGATGTCGCCGATGCCGGGCGATTATCGTCCGTCCTGCGCTATTCCTGGATGTCGGGTTCGACGACCTTGGCGAGGTTTCGCAGCGACTCCTGCCAGCCGAGATAGCAAGCCTCGGGCGGAATGACGTCAGGCACGCCTGCCTGCACGATATCCACCTCGGTGCCGACCGAAACCTTTTTCAGCGTCACGGTGACTTCCATTTCGCCGGGCAGGTTGGGGTCCTCGAACTTGTCGGTGTAGCGCAGACGTTCGCCCGGGACGAGCTCGAGATATTCGCCGCCGAAGGCGTGGCTATTGCCCGTCGTGAAATTGCGGAAGGACATTCTGAACGTGCCGCCGACAACCGGCTCCGAATGATGCACGGTGCAGAGGAAACCGTTCGGCGGAAGCCACTTGGCAAGCGCGTCCGCCTCCAGGAATGCGCGATAGACTTTCTCCGGGCTGGTCGCCAGAACGCGGTGCAGGCGTATGGTACTCGGCATGGTCGTGATCCTTTTTGGATTTACGGGATGGACGCACCTAGGACGGGCGTGGCTTGACCGATCCGACACCGGATCGAATTTTTCTTCAAGAAAAATTGCCTGGCGTAGTTCAACCGGGCATACCGTCGAACTGCGGAAGATCGAGCGGCCTTGCCCAGGCTAGCCGCCGCCTGGTGAACATTTCGACCCCCGGCTTGATCAGTTCGGGCCGGTCCAGGCTGCCGAGCGTTACGAAGACGAGGCCCGGGAAGCTCTCCAGGTTGCTGCTGAACAATCTTGCGCCGCAATCGGAGCAAAAGTTGCGGTCGAGCCCCTTGCCTGAATCGGCGATGTAATGAAACGCCTTCGGGCTGCCGCTGATCACCGTGAAATCTTCCTGCGGCACGGCGAAGAACGTGGCGGCCTCGCCGCCCGTCGCCCTCTTGCAGTCCAGGCAATGGCAGTTGGCGACAAAGTTCGGGTCGATGTCGAAGGCAAATCTCACTGCGCCGCAGGCGCATTGTCCCGTATATTTCCTGGTCATGTCACGTGCCTCCCATCCCGTGTTCGATTGGCTCTGCCTCGCCGTCGCGCGCAGACGTCGTCGAGACGCGCCTGCGGCCGGGTTGGCACAAGCCGAATGAGGAAATCTCGACCTCTCCGGGCAGCAATCGTTCCCAAGGGCTGAAGCGCTTACGCCGCGGCCTGCTTTCTCAAGGCATCAAGCAGCGTCCGGGCGCCCTGTTTTGACGAGGCCGGGTTTTGGCCGGTAATCAGCAGGCCATCCTGGACGACATGCACGCCCCAATCCGCCGTCTTCGAAAACTTTGCGCCCTGCTCTTTCAGCACGTCCTCGAGCAGGTAGGGAACGACTTCGACCAGGTGCATGGCCTCTTCTTCGGAATCGGTGAACCCCGTGACTGCCCGGCCCTTGGCGATAGGCTTGCCATCCGGCGCCTTCACATTCGTCAGGATTCCCGGTGCGTGGCAAACGAGCGCCACAGGTTTTCCCGCCGAAAGCATATCCTCGATGAGCGACAGCGCATTGCGGTCGTTCGTCAGGTCCCAAAGTGGGCCGTGCCCACCGGGGAAGAACACGCTGTCATAGTCCGCCTGCTTGATGTCGGACAGCCTCAGGGTGTTGGCGAGCGCAGCCGTTGCCGCCTGGTCCCGCTCGAACCGTCGCGTGTCTTCCGTCTGGAATACCGGCTCGTTGCTCTTCGGATCGAGCGGAGGCTGGCCGCCCTTCGGCGAAGCGAGCGTGATCTCGACCCCGGCGCCACGAAAAACAAAGTAAGGGGCGGCGAGCTCCTCGAGCCAGAAGCCCGTCTTCCTGCCGGTGTTTCCCAGTTGATCATGCGATGTGAGAACCATGAGAATTTTCATTGCTCAGTTCCTTCAAGCCGGCCGGCGGACAACGCCGTCGGCACCCGGATTTACGGTGAAATACTGCCTGCAGATCTCATGCTGAAACGGGAGAGGAGATAGAGCGGCTGCGCTGCGAAACAAGCTCTCCCCGCGCGGTGTTTGCTAAATTGCTTTAGCCGAAGCCTACCAGACAAACGGAGGTCGCCCGCGACATCCGTTCGCTGGGCTGAGCTGGCAGATGTCTCAGGGGCATTTGAAAAGCCTGACCGGCTTTCCCGGTCCGCGCCGGATGATGCCCTTGGCTTCCAGATCCAGTTGAACGGCCTTCAACCACCATCCGGCCTTGGCGGCGCCCGGGAATTCGATCTCGGAGAGATGCGGCAGGATGGCGATGTTTGCCTCTGCCACGGTCAGTCCGGGTGCCTGCGCGGGGAGTACGGCCAGCAGAGCGTGGCGCATTGCCATGTATTTGGCCTTGTTGACCCGCTCCGTATGGTGCGGCGAGGTTATGCTTACAATGAGGATTTTTTCGTCATCAGGCATCGATAGCTCCTTTGACAGTGATGTCGGGTACTTTGAAGCCCATCGCAATCCACGCGGTGAGAAGTTTGCCATAGAAGCCAGCCGTCGCCAGTGCGCCGGAAGGCACGTCATCGGGCACACTCGCGCGATCGGGCGCATTCTGGGTCATCGTGCGCAATTGGAGGGGTGGAAGCTCGTCCTGCTTCCAGAGATTGCCGTAGAGGCTAAGCCAGTGACCACCCTTGAACTCCAGAAAAATGGGCGTGTTGCAGCAGGACGCCAGGACACGTCGCGTTGACGCGTTGGGTCCGAGGCGGAATTCCTGCAGGTTTTCGGTTCCGGCCAAAAGGCTGATCCGATCCTTGCGATAAAGCACGTAGCGCGTACCGCCATGGATCGTCCGGATCGCCTCCGGCAAGGGAAGCGACTCCAGCCTTCCGGCCGCGTCACTGCAGCTCTTGCAGTGACATTCCGCGCTGATGATCGGGGCGCCTTGCACCTCAAGGTGAAAGGTTCCGCAGGCACACGTCAGATGGGATGTCTTGTCGTTCATGACATCGCTCGCTGTTGAGGGATCGCTGGATAGTCGCCAAATCAAACTAGACCGTTTAGTTCCGCTATAAGAACTAGACGGTTCAGTTTGATCGTGTCAAGTAGGGTTGAAGCGGAGATCGAGAATGTTGATACCGGGTATGGAAGCGGACCTGGCCCAGGGGCGGGCCGGCACTCGTTCGGAGCGCAAACAGGCGGCGATCGTCGGTGCCGCGGCCGAAGTCTTTCTGAGCACCGGTTATGCCGGAGCCAGCATGGACGAGATCGCCAGCCGGTCCGGCGTGTCCAAGCAGACGGTCTACAAGCACTTCTCCAGCAAGGAGGCGCTGTTCGTCGCGGTGCTCACCCAGATGATGGGAGAGGCAGATACCGCCGTTCACACCGGCCTCCCCCAGGTGGAGAACCGCGCTCAGCTGGAAGCCTATCTCCTTGACTACGCCGTCCGCCAGCTCACCATCGTCCTGACGCCCGGGCTGATGCAATTGCGCCGGCTCGTGATTGCGGAGGCGCAACGCTTCCCGGAACTCGCCAAGCTGCTTTACGCGCGCGGCCCTACACGGGCGCTCGAGGTCATGGGCAGCGCTTTCGAACAATTGGCCGGCAAGAAGCTGCTGCAGTTCTCCGATGCAACGGTAGCCGCATCACAGTTCAACTGGCTGGTGATGGCCGACCCCATCAACCGGGTCATGATGCTGGGCGATGCGGCCATTCCGACGAAGCAGCAGATTCACCGCCACGCTGAGGCGGCCGTCACCACGTTCCTGGCGGCATTTCTGCATCCGGATAAGCGATGAACCCCACCGAAAGTCCGGGTATCACAGCGGCAATGACTTGAATTTTCCGCACGTGCCAACGGGCCGGTGGTCACAAAGCCGCCGCTCAATCGTCAGCAAATCGCCCCGTTACCGCCGCACCGTGCCCTCTTAAAGGTTCCATCGTCGCGACCTCGCCCGGCCTTTGAGGGCTGAGCGATTGACCGAGGCGGTCTTGCTGCCAATCAAATCATGCACTTGAAGAGGAATGAATATGATCACTCGTTACACATCTGTCGCAGCATTGAGCGCGACAGTCTTCAGTCTGCTTGCTTTCAGCCCGGCATCCGCTGTCGACATGGCCCAGGCGCAACAGCAGCCGGCACAAGCGCAGCCGCCGGCACAGGCGCAGCCGCCGATGCAGGGACAGCCCGGCGGCAACGGTGCGACGGCAGCCGTCAGCGATCAGAAAATCGAAGCCTTCGCCGTTGCCTATCTGCAGGTCGACAAGGTGAGACAGGAATATTCGGCCAAGATCGGCGCGACGAAGGACGAGACTGCCAAGCAACAACTGCAGGAGGAGGCCAAGAAGCAGATGGTCGACACCGTCCAAGCTTCTCCCGACATCTCCGTCGAGGAATATTCGTCGATCCTGACGGCCGCGCAGAGCGACCCGGCTCTGGCCAAGAAGGTACTGGAAAAGATCGGCACGCCGCCGCCGGGCCAGCAGCAGCCACAGCAGGGCCAGCAGCAGCCGCAGCAATAGGCTGCGCGCGCGTAGTAAGTCGCTACGAATAGGCAGCGGATGTCTTGTCGTTCGCGCCGGCAGCAGTGCCCGCCATTTGCCGGGCTCTGCTTTCCATCTCGGCAGTCGACGACGGGATCGGCTAGAACAGGATGACGAAAACCGCTCACACTTTTGGGCATCATGCTCTGGTTCAGTACTGCGACCCGCTCTTATTGTTCAGGTCGTGCCGTTCGGTGCCAGTCAGCGGCGGGTTGAAGATGCTGACGAGGACGAGATCCTGATCCTTGCCGCCGCGCAGATAATGCCGGTCGTGCTTGTCGAGCACGTAGATGTCGCCGGCGCGGATCGGAAAGACGTTGCCGTCCATGTCCTCCACTTCGCCCTCGCCCTTGATACAATAGCAGGCCTCCAGGTGATTGCGGTACTGAAGCAGGGCCTCGCTATTGGCGCGAACGACAGTATGGCACACCGTAAAGCCCATGCCGTCGTCTTTGGTCAGCAGCCGGTGGCTCGTGCCGTTGCCCCAGTCGACGAAACGCTCGGTGAGCTCCACCTCTTTCAGATTTCTGACGAACATCGCCAATTCCCTTGATAAATTATTGAAGGTGCAGTGATGATTCCTTTTCATCGCCCGCAACAATTAGCTATTGAAATCACTGGCATTTTCAAATGATGATTTCTGCGCCATCTGTGAGGAAATTTTACAAATGCAATTGCCGCCGCTAAACGCTTTGCGCGCTTTCGAAGCCACGGCTCGCCTGATGAGCCTTTCGAAAGCGGGCGACGAGCTGCACGTCACTCATGCGGCGGTCAGCCATCAGATCAAGCATCTGGAAACCTGGCTCGGCCGCAAGCTGCTGCAGAAATCGGGCCGTGGCATTACGCTGACCGCCGCTGGCGGCGAATATTACCGGGCAGTCTCCGGATCGCTGGCGGCGATCGCGCATGCGACCGGCAATATGCGGCGCGAT
The DNA here is from genome assembly GCF_025941625.1 of Rhizobium acaciae. NCBI lineage: Bacteria > Pseudomonadati > Pseudomonadota > Alphaproteobacteria > Hyphomicrobiales > Rhizobiaceae > Rhizobium > Rhizobium acaciae. Next base: position 44,917 of record NZ_JAPCZO010000023.1, on the reverse strand, counting down.
CACGACATGCGCGCCATCACCGTCGGCTGCATTCCCTCAATCGCATCGCGCTGGCTCGTTCCGGCCCTGCCCTCCTTCCAGGACAGCGCCCCCGATCTCGACGTCAGGATCGTCTATGCCCGCGCCGAAGAACGCTTCGACGACGAGAGCCTCGACGTGCTGATCACCATGGGCGAGGATCTGAGCGGCGGCAGGGAAAGCCGCCTGCTCTTCTCCCGCCGCAACCAGCCTGTCGCCAGCCGCCATTACCTTGCCAGACGCAACTGGACGATCGACGACGTCTCACTCGCCGGCGCCGATCTGTTGCACGACGAATCCGTCGATGGCTGGAAGGAATGGTTCCGCAAGGCCGGCGAGAAAGCGCCGGAGCCGCTTCGAGGCCCGATATTCCAGGATTTCAACATGCTGGCGACGGCGGTAATTGCCGGCCACGGCGTGGCGCTCTGCCCCGTGGAGGTGTTCCGCCGCGAGATCGAACGCGGCGATCTGCTGGTGCTTTCCGGCATCGCGACGGCAGAAAACCAGGGCTATTACGTCATATCGAACAGCTGGGCGAAAAAGCCGGTGCGCCGCTTTATCGACTGGTTCATGACTGAGTGCGGATCGGGCGCGTGAGATCTCGTGCCCGCAGCCCATCGAAGGGTCGCCGCCGAGATGATGGATGCAGACAGGTCGCAATGATAAAGACGTGTCATGAGCCCATTGCACCGCCAGCCTGCTTTTTCAGGACGGAAGCTTCTCCACAGAGATCGACGGGCGTGTCGCGGGCGTGCGATCAACCGTAAAGCATGAGCCTAGTCGAAGGGTTTAAAGAGTGAGCAAGCCGAATTATCGGGACATCGCCCGCCAAGCCGGAGTGGGAACTGCAACGGTCGAGCGGGTGCTGAACGGACGTGGGGGTGTTCGCCCCGAACTGGTCGAGAAGGTCATTTCCGCCGCACGCCGCCTGAATTATCCGCGCAAGCTTCCCGAGACCCATCGCGGTCTCCTCAGGATCGAGGCGCTGATGGTTCGTCCTGATACGACCTTCTACCGTCGCCTTTCGCATGCCTTCGAAAGGATCGCTGCGACACTCGACCCTTTGGTCGTCGTCCATCGCAGCTTCGCCGAAGAGTTGAATCCGGAAGGGATTGCCCGACGCATCCTGTCCGCCGGCCTTTCACGTGCTGGACTGATCCTTGCCGTGCCGAGCCATCCGGTCATCGCCGCCGCGGTGGAAAAGGTAAATGCGCAGGGTTTGCCTGTTGTGCACGTCGTGACCCGCGCTTCCGAGCGCGTCGGAGAATTCATCGGTATCGACAATCATGCCGCCGGCCGGACGGCCGCGCTCTACATCAGCCGAATGGCCCTTCGGACCGGGCCTGTCGCTGCAATCTGCCATCCCATCTATCAGGTGCATCGCGATCGGATCCGCGGCTTCTCGGATTATTTTCGTGAACATCCTGCCGGTTCCAGCTTCGAATGGCTGGGATTCGGCGGCGATGAGGAGCACTTCAGCGCCGATCGGTTGTGGTCGGCACTGGAGATGTATCCCGGCCTTGCCGGTCTCTACAATGCCGGAGGCGCCAATTCCGCTTTGATAGAGGTGCTTCGCCGACACCCGCGGGGCCGCGACGTGTTCTTCGTCGGGCACGAATTGACCGAATACACGCGTGCGGCCCTGCGCGACGGTATCATGGACATCGTGCTGGATCAGGCGCCGGAGGCGCAGGCGCGGCGTGCGCTCGACGTCATCCTACGCCGCATCGGCTTGACCGAAATCGAGCCGGACCGGGCTCCGATCCACTTCATCACCATCACCAAAGAGGGGCTTTGATCTAATCAGATCAAAGAAGCCTTCGGCGTTCGGAAAGCCCCCTGCTACTTTCGCGTCAGGAGAAGATCCGGCGCGGGAAGAACCACACCGGACCAAGGCGCACAGGCGCTCTCCTCGCCAGAGATATGTGTGCGGGCACGGGGACCTCCGGCGCCCGGAGGAGATGCCATGGATGATCTGAAATTCGGCAAGCGCAACAAGCGCGGCGACTGGGCGCCGAACCAGCCAATCGAGACCGCACCGGTTTTCGTCTTCCCTCCGCGGCTGACGGCGATCCTGAAATGGTTGCCGCACTACTTCCTGCCCTGGAACCTGATCTTCGCGGTGTCCGCGCTCGCCTATTGGGCCTGGGTCATTCCCTCGACCGACACGATGAAGACGCTGAGCCTTGGTTGGATCGCATGGCTCTATGCCGTCAACGCCATCTCGGTCTTCCTGTTCTACGGCGCCTTCGAATTGCAGCTCTACGTTTTGAAGCGGCAAGAAAACCGCTTCAAATACAACGGAAAGTTCCCGGCCGAAAATAAGAGCAACGCCTTCTGGTTCGAAAGCCAGAACCTCGACAACATCCTGCGCACTTTCCTTTCAGGCGTCGTGATCTGGACCGCCATCGAGGTCGGGATGCTCTGGGCCTATGCCAACGGCTATGCGCCGTGGCTCAGCTTCGCGGAAAATCCGTGGACGCTCGCCTGTGTCGCGCTCGTGGTGCCGATCATCCACGAGTTCCATTTCTTCTGCATACACCGGCTCATCCACACACCCTTGCTCTACAAATGGGTGCACTCGGTCCACCATAATTCGGTGAATCCTTCGCCCTGGTCCTCGCTGTCGATGCATCCGATCGAGCATCTGCTCTATTTCGGAACGGCGTTCTACCATCTGCTGCTGCCCTCCAACCCGATCATCATGCTCTACCAGCTTCACTATGCGGGTTTTGGGGCAATTCCAGGCCATGTCGGCTTCGACAAGGTCGAGATCGGCGAAGACAAATTGGTCGATAGCCACGCCTACGCTCACTACCTGCACCACAAATACTTCGAGGTGAACTACGGCGACACCCTGATCCCGCTCGATAAGTGGTTCGGCACATGGCACGACGGCTCTCCCGAAGGCGAAGCACAGATGCAGGAACGCTACCGCAGGCGGAAGGAAAAACTCGCGGCCCACAAGGCTCGCCTGGAAGTCGGAGGAGCCGCCGAATGACCTGGGTTTCCGCTGGCAAACTTGACGATATCGAACCGGAAGGGGCCATCCGCTTCGACCACGGCGGGCGCACCTATGCGGTCTACCGTGGGCCGGACGACAGCGTCTACTGCACGGCTGGGCTCTGCACACACGAGGCGATCCATCTCGCGGACGGATTGGTCATGGATTTCGAGGTGGAATGTCCAAAACATTCCGGCGCCTTCGACTACCGCACCGGCGAAGCCCTGAGGCTTCCGGCCTGCGAAAACCTGAAAACCTATCCGGCAGAGGTGATCGACGGAGAGGTGCGCGTGGCCCTCGGCTAGATCCGGATGATTTGGGCCGGATCGGCCTAAAATCTGAATCCGCATTTAAATCAAAGAGGTAGAGCATGATGTTATCCGAAAACCCCTCACACTTTTCGGCATCCTGCTCTAGCGCCACGCATATCGGACAGGCCCGATGGGCCTCCGGATGCAACCGGGTGGCCCGGCGCCCCAAGGGAGGATGATATGAAATCAATCTGTATGGCGGCCGTTCTGGCTGCATTGATGGCCGGCACTGCGGCGGCCGAGACGATCGGCGTTTCGATGCAGAGTTTCGACAACAACTTCCAGACGCTGCTGCGCGAGGGGCTCCAGGCAAGAGCATCCAAGCTGAACGGCGTCAGTCTTCAGATCGAGGATGCGCAGACCGACGTTTCCAAACAGCGCAGTCAGGTGGACAACTTCATCGCTTCGGGGGTGGATGCCATCATCATGACGCTGGCGGATACGTCTGCCGCCACCGGCATCAGCGAGGCGGCCCGAAAGGCGGGAATTCCGCTCGTCTACCTCAATCTCGAGCCGGAAAATATCGATCGGCTGCCAGAAAAGCAGGCCTATGTCGGCTCGAAGGAAACCGACTCCGGAAGGCTCGGCGCCGCGGCCGCCTGCGAGCTGTTGAAGAAAGAAGGCAAGGCGAACGATGCACAGGCCTACATATTGATGGGCGACTTGGCCCATCAGGCGTCGCGCGACCGCACCTCGTCGGTCAAGGAAACGCTGGCGGCCGGCGATTGCAAGGGCGTGACGATAGCCGACGAGCAGTCCGCCGCCTGGACGCGCACCAACGCAATGGATCTGACCACGAACTGGATCACGGCAGGTCGCCCGATCGACGTCGTCTTCGCCAACAATGACGAAATGGCGATCGGCGCGATCCAGGCGCTCAAGGCATCCGGCGTGTCGATGGACCATGTGATCGTCGTCGGCATCGACGCGACACAGGATGCCCTGGCCGCGATGGCGGCCGGTGATCTTGATGTAACGGTATTCCAGAACGCCAAACAACAGGCGGCGAGCGCCGTGGATGCAGCCTTCGCGCTGGCACACGGCAACACCGTCGACAAGGAGGTCTGGGTGCCTTTCGAACTGGTGACGCCCAAGAACATGAAGGAATACGCCAAGAAGAACTGACCTTCCCCGGCCGGCGCATCGATCATGTGCGCCGGCCCCCATTTTCACACGGAGCAAACATGGACGGTATCGTCATCATCGGTGCGGGCGAATCCGGCACCCGGGCGGCTTTTGCGCTGCGCGAAGCGGGCTATTCCGGATCCGTCACGCTGGTCGGAGCCGAGCCTCATCTGCCCTATGAACGGCCTCCTCTGTCGAAGACCGTGAACGGTGCGGTGCAGATGAAGCTGATCTGCGGGGCAGCGGCGCTGGAGGCGACCGGTATCGCCTATATCGAGGGGGTGTCGGCATCGAGGCTGGATACCGACGCCGGAACGGTGACCTTGAGCGACGGGCGACAGTTGCGCTACGAAAAGCTGCTACTGGCGACCGGCGCACGGCCGAGACGGCTGACATGCCCCGGTGCAGAGCATGCGCTCGACTTCCGCACGCATGCCGACGCCGAAGCAATTTCTTTGATGTTGCGCCGGGCCGGAGCGTCGCAATCGTCGGCGCGGGTTTGATCGGGATGGAACTTGCATCCGTGCTTCGCGGAAAGGACGTTGCGGTCAGCGTGATCGAAGCCGCGCCGAAACCTTTAGGCCGCGCCGTCCCTGGCCGCTTTGCCGAAAAGCTGCATGCCAGACATGTTGCCGAAGGTGTGCGCTTTCATCTCAAACTCGGCGTTGCGGCAGTCGGCAACGATCGTATCACCCTGACCGATGGCAGCGTGATACACGCCGATCTTGTTGTCAGCGCCATTGGAGTTTTGCCCGATATCGCTTTGGCGGAAGCGTCAGGACTGGCGATAGGCAACGGAATTCTGACCGACACCCGTCTTCGCACCAGTGCACCGAACGTGTTCGCGGCAGGCGATTGCGCGGCAGTGGCCCAACCCGGCGGAGGACACATCCGCTATGAAAGCTGGCGGAACGCCAGGACGCAGGCCGAGACCGCAGCGCGGAACATGGCCGGTGCCGCTGAAGCTTTTATCGCCCTCCCCTGGTTCTGGTCCGATCAGTACGATCTGGGCCTCCAGGTGGCGGGACTGCCGCAGCCGTCACAACAGAGCGTCCTGCGGTCGGTAGCGGAGGGCGAGCTTGAATTCTATCTGGACAACGGGCGCCTCGTGGCCGCGGCGGGCCTCGGCATCGGCAATGGCCTGGCCAGGCACATCAAACTAGCCGAGATGCTGATTGCCGCAGGTATCAGCCCCGATCCCGCGGAATTGGCCGACCCCGGGATTAACCTGAAAACGCTTCTGAAGAGCGCGAGGGCGGCCTGATGCAGAGGCTGCTGATCTTCCAGTCGCTCTGGGCCATGGAGCGCCGGCACACGGATCGGTTCGAGCGCGGTCTCGACGAGAACATCGCGATGATCTCCGAAGCGGGGTTCGATGGCATCAGTGCACACTATACGAACCGCCGGGATGTCTTTCGCTTGAACGACGCCATCCGGGGCACCGGCTTGAAGATCGAGGCAACCTGCTTCCCCCGCTGCGTCGAGGATTTACGCCTGCCGCTGGAACTTGCCGCCGAGTATCCGGTCAGCCACATCAACCTGCAACCCGATATCCGCCCGCGCCGTATCGAGGCCTGCCTGCCGCTTCTCGATGGCTGGATGCGGCTTGCCGAAGATGCAGGCACTCGCGTATTCATCGAAACGCATCGCGACAGGATGACCTCGGACCTTCTCTTCACATTGGATCTGCTGGATCAGCGTCCCGAACTACCGCTGCTGGCCGACCTGTCGCATTTCCTGGTCGGCCGCGAATTCGCATTTCCGATCGATGAGGAGAACCACACGCTCATCCGGCGCATTCTGCAGAATGCCCATGCATTCCATGGCCGGGTCGCCTCGTGCGAGCAGGTGCAGATCGAGATCTGCTTCCCGCACCACCGGCCCTGGGTCGATCTCTTCCTCCAGTGGTGGGAATACGGTTTTCGCAATTGGCGATCACGCGCTGCCGATGACGCCGCGCTGGTCTTTACCTGCGAGCTAGGCCCCAAACCCTACGCAATCACCGGCAGAGACGGCAACGATTCGACGGACCGGTGGGCGGAGGCCCTGACGCTTCGGCAGATGGTGCGCGAGCTGTGGGCCGCCACGGCCTGAGCAATCTAGGACCGATCCGTTCCTCTCGTCTGAATCCCCCTGGCTGCCGTTTCCGAGGGGTGACAATTACGACGGTTTGCCACGCAAATAGGCTTTGGATCTTCCGGTAATAAAGCCGGATGTAACGGATAGGCCAGTGCTGCCCGCCCACACCCCGTCAGCGAGTTTGGCAGAGGTTTGGGGTTGTTAATCAGAAATGCCTAATGTAAATCTCAGCGTGCACAAGTTGTGTGGGAGTCGAACTGCTACGATATGTGGTTAGGACATTTGGCTAGGGAGAGCCTCGGACATGCGGAAAATTCGTGCGGCCCCCTCGGCCCTCGGACAAAAGGAGGCAAAAGCTTCGAGCTCGATCGATCGGCTTTTGTTCTTTGACCGCGACTTCAATCCCGTCGAGAATTTATTGGGCAATGAGCTGCCTCCCTCTGTCAAACCAGCAGCGTCGTTTTGGGAGCATTTTCCAGAATTGGACAAATCGGCGATTACGCTCGCCCTCCGTTCATTGGGCGACAGTGCCCAGCCTCTGCGAATATCGGGGGATCTTGGCGCGCCAGGGTCGCACGGACTGACGATCTATCGGATCGGAGATCTGTTTGCCGTGGTTCGGTCCGAGGAATCTGTCGACGATGAGCGCGCAACCCTTTTGCATCTGGCCACCCACGATCCGCTCACTGGACTGCCGAACCGACGCCAGTTCAGCGAGGACCTCGCTGTGTTGTTGCGGGAGACCGCGGGCTCGAACGAGGCTCTGTCCCTGATGCAACTCGATCTTGACGATTTCAAACCCGTGAACGACACGCTTGGGCATCCGGCCGGCGATAAGCTTCTTCAGCTCGCTGCAAGCCGCATTCAAGGGTGCCTTACCAGGGACGACAGAGCCTATCGACTGGCGGGTGACGAATTCACCGTCATATCACGGGGCCCGGGACATCCCGCCAAAGGACACCAGTTAGCAGAAGCTTTGGTTGATGCATTCAAAAAGCCCTTCACGATAGATGGCATCGCGCTATTTGTCGGTGCCAGTATCGGCATATCTGCTGCTCCACCGGACGGTACAAGTCCGGAGCAGCTGATGAAAGCGTCCGACGTCGCACTCTACGCCGCGAAGAAGGACGGGCGCGGTCGTGCAAGACCGTTTGATCCCTCAATGCTTGAGTTACTGGAACAACGCGAACTGCTGCGTCGCAGCCTTCGCATGGCCTTGGTCCAGCAACAATTCTCTATTGAGTACCAACCCATCGCCGAGGGCGGCAGCATTGTCGGCTTCGAAGCATTGCTCAGATGGCACCACCCTCTACTTGGAAAAATCCCACCAACGGCATTTATTCCGATGGCCGAGGCCGATGGAATAATGCCGGAAATAGGGGCATGGGTTTTGGAGCAGGCATGTCGCGAGGCAATGAAGTGGCCGCAGAACTACATCGTAGCGGTCAATTTGTCCGCGGCTGAATTCTTGACAAGCGGCCTCACTGATCGCGTATCCCAAACGCTGGACTTGATCGGGTTGCCGCCAGACCGTCTGGAGCTTGAGATAACCGAAAGCGTGCTGCTTGAGCGGACCGTCAATAATATCGACACCCTGAATACGCTCAACGTGCTAGGGATACGAATCTCGCTTGATGATTTCGGGACCGAATATTCTTCGCTCAGCTATCTGAAGACATTCCCGTTCGACACGATCAAAATCGACAAATACTTTATCACCGACCTCGAAAGCGATCTGAAAAGCCAGGCAATCGTCCGCTGTATCGTTAACCTCGCACATGACCTCGACATGCAGGTGACAGCCGAAGGGGTAGAGACGCCAGGTCAGGCGGAATGGTTGCGCAGTGTGGGCTGCGACAGACTTCAAGGCTATTTGATCAGCAGGCCGCTTCCGGTCCAGGCGATTGGCGAGTTCATCACCCGGGCGGACACATCCGTAAGCCCAGCGCTACCACAGTGAACAACCGATTTTCGCCGTGCCTTTAGCTATCGCATGCATCAACCTGACGCCCCAGGCAAAAGAAGGGAGGGTTTATTGGAACAGGAAGCAGCTAGCTTCGATGACCATGCATTTTCGCCGATGGTATCGCTGGAACTGAACGTTGCGATGTTCAAATCCCGATGGCAGTTTTGCGACAAGATTACGGAATATCTCTCAGACATTCTCGGCCAAGGTCACAGCGATCCCGCTCGATATTCCAATTTTCTTTCCGTCGCGACGAACGAGCTCATCGAACTTGCCTTCCGTTCGACGAGCGAGCTGGGAAGGATCAGTTTCAGTCTCTACCGGAACGCGACATTCAATCGGCTGAGAATTACGTTTCCGTGCGAGGAAGCATCTAGCCGAGAGCACACGAGTGCAAGAGCAAGCGAACACCAGCCTGTCCCCGGCGCCGGCTCTGGATACGTGGTGATGAAGTCCGACGGGACGGTTTTGCTTAGTGATTTGGCAGCAATATTCCGCGCCACGATCCGAATTGAGAAAGACGGCAGACAAGGGATTCAAATCATTGCGGATTTCCCCTCGGTCGAGGACTTCCAATGAGCCTGCTTCCCCAACCCTTCACTGTTCATTTTGATCCGACAAATCAGGAGCTGTTGCTGTCTGGCAAGATGCGCCCCGAAAGCGCCGCTGAAATCACCGACGCCCTCAAGCTGGTGCAGCAAAGTTTGGAAAAATACAGCGGGGTCGTTTACGTCAATGTCAAACGTCTGACCCACATCAATATGACTGCCTTCGCGGCCCTGGCCGATATACTCACGGCAAGTTGCCGGATCAGACCGGAACGGAAGATCGTCATCATTACGTCGAGCGTGGTGGCATGGTCGACCTCGCTATTCCAAACGCTGTCGGCATCACAACCAAGCCTGTCGGTCGAAGTCTACGATTCGGCGTTTTATCCGGGCCAGAGCTTTGTCGAGGATGAGACTTTCATTCCCATTCTGCGCACCCAGACGAAAATGACATGGAGGCACGAACGCGAACTGTTGCCTCGCCACGGCCTGCGCAGCGGTCTTGTCATCGCGGACATCTGTTGCGGAATTGGTGATTTCGCCGCCCTGGTTCAACGGGAATTTAAACCGGCACGCCTTGTCGCGCTGGATCATTCCGTGCGCAGCCTCGAATATGCCCGCAGGGTCGCGGCCGACTTCGATCTGCAGGGAATCGAGTACACCTATGGTGACGCTTCCCAAATGCTGCTGCGAGACAATCAATTTGACTTTGTGACCTGCCGACATTCGCTGCAGATTTTCGACCGGCCCGAGATGCTGCTCAGGGAGCTTTACCGCATCTGCAAGCCTGGCGGCCGTGTCTACATCACCAACGAAAAAAACTCGCATTGTCTGGGCGAACCACATGCTGAATCCATAAAATGGACTTACGAAGAAGTCGCCAAACTGTTCAGGCACTTCGACATGGATGTCGAGATGGGGCCGAAAAGCCGCCACCTCCTCGCCGACGCGGGCTTCGATAGTATCAAGGTCGATTCCTTCATGGTCACCAATCTTGACGGGGATCCCCAGGACTTCGCAGACGTCATCGAAGCTTGGGAAAATGTCTACGCGGGTGAGATGGCCGTTCGACGGGGCGACTCATCAGATTTCATTCGTAGGTTCCGGCAAGGATTCAAAGATCATGTCTTTGCTGCTCTTCATCCCAAGGGTTATGCAGGCTGGCCGATCTGGGCAGCTTCCGGCCGAAAGCCACTGTGATGGACAGAAGCTCATCGAAAAGACCGGCAAGACTAGGTTCGTTTCGGGCAAAGTTCATCTTGGTTGTCGGTGGAGCTGTCCTCTTTGATCTGCTGGTCAGCGGCGGACTGGCACTTTGGAATGTTCAGAGGCTGTCGCGCGACGCCACCCTCGAAGTCGGGCAGGGTCTGGAAGCGGCAAGCCAGGAATACATCCGCACATATGCCGATTCCACCGCAGCACAGGTGAGTTTGCTTCTGCGGCAGGTTCATAGCGACGTCGGCACCCTGGCAGGTGTGCTCCAGGCGCAAATCGACGATCCCGAGCGTAATTCCGATGTCGGTGCGGCGATCGCGCGCACATCGCCTGGTAGCGTCAGCCTTGTTTACGACGAGAAGGGAAAATGGTCTCAGAACCTGCCCGGCTCCGCTTCGGTTGTGAGCGTCTGGGGTTACTTGCTCGGACCTGACCATCGGCCGAAACCCGACATCCAGCGCGATCTAGAGACGAGCGCGGTTCTCGACATCGTTGCGCCGAGCCTGCTGCAGCACGGCGCTTCCAAGCTGCAGATGTACTACATCGGACCGAAAGAACGGCCAATCTTCAGGACGGCGCCTTACACCGACCAGGCTCAGACCTTCGATCGCCTTTATTCGGGGCACAACGAAGCCGATTTCTGGGACTTCTTTTTCCCCGGGCTTTACGAGTCCTGGCAGAGCTGGGCCAAGGACGCGAAAACGCGGCCGGTCGCCGACGATATCACGCAGACCGCTCCATATACCGATGCCATTACCGGAAAGCTGATCGTCAGTTTCTTTCATCCATTGTGGACAGCCGACCGGCAGGATGTCGCCGGGACGGCTGGCGCGGACATCACACTCGACCAGCTCGCGCAGATTGTTGAGAATGTGAAAGTGGCCCAGTCCGGCTTTGGATTTCTCGCAATGTCCGACGGAAACGTTGTGGCGATCAACAGCACGGGAGAAAAAACCCTCGGTCTGCGTTCTGCGAGCGATGCGAGCGGAGCCAGCGCCTTGACCGGCCTGGAGCGCTCCCTGAAGGGAAGCTCCCAGCCTGCGATAGCAAAACTGGCCCTTGATCGTGAACTGGGCATCCAACATTTGTTGTTGCAGCAGGAGGGAAACGAGGTCCCCTATATCGTTATCGTCAAGAAACTCCCCGCGACCAATCTCTGGTCCAGCGGCCCGGTTCGGCAAGAGGCGATGTCTCTTGGAGTGGTTGTGCCTGAACGAGAAATCCAGGCCTCCCTCTATGCGGCCCAGGCCAAAATTTCGGAAGCTACCAACCGGATCGTGATCTACCAAATCCTGGCGATCCTAATGTCACTGCTTGTTGTGGCTATAGCAGTAATTGCGGCTTCGAAACGAATAACGAGCGGAATCAGTGCACTTGCAGATGCCGCCAAACGGATTCAGGCGAAGGATTATTCGGTCAGGGTGGCCATAACAACCAAAGATGAGGTCGGCGAGGCTGGTGAAGCATTCAACCGGATGGCCGAACAGATCAGCTATCATACGGAAAATCTCGAGCAGCTTGTCGAAGAGCGAACAGCTCAAATCGAAGATGCAAAGGAAGAGATTTCGACGCTGAACGCACAGCTCCAGCGAGAAAATCGACGTCTCGGAACGGAACTCGCCGTCGCCGAGAGAATCCAGCTCATGGTTCTTCCGCTGCACCAGGAGCTTGAGGAGTTTCAGGCCCTTGAGATCGCAGCCTATATGAGACCTGCAGAAGAAGTCGGCGGCGATTATTACGACGTATTGAAGAGCGGAAATCGGTTGAAGATTGGCATCGGCGACGTCACCGGACACGGGCTCGAAAGCGGCGTGCTGATGTTGATGGTTCAATCCGTCGCCCGCGCCCTGCAGGAAGCAGGAAACACCGATGCCGTCAAATTTCTCACAGACCTGAACAGCGCCCTATTTAAAAACATAGTGAGAACCAAAATCGATAAGCACCTCACTCTGGCGTTTCTTGACTACGACGGCAAAGAGATGATCCTGTCGGGACAACACGAGGAAGTTGTCGTCGTGCGGGCGAACGGCGAGGTCGAGCGCATAGACACCATGGATCTGGGTATACCGATCGGGCTGGAAGCCGATATTTCTGCCTTCATTAAAACCCGTGAAATAAGCTTCGAGACGGGCGACCTCATACTCCTGCATACGGACGGCGTAACAGAAGCCGAAAACGACGCTGGAGAACTCTTTGGCATCGAACGTCTATCCCGCGAAGCACTGCGCTTGAAGGACCAGAGCGCTGAGAAAGTCGTTGCCGGAATTATAGCGACATTAATGCTCTTCATCGGATCGCAGAAGATTTACGACGACATCACGCTTCTCGCAGTGCGACATAGGTGAGACATGACGCCAACGGTATATGGTATCGAATCTCTGACGGGCATAAGCCTGGATTCAAGCACTCGCCTCACGTTAAGCGACGGACCGCTTCAGCTTGGATGGAAGCACTCAGGAATGACGTCCGACTTTATAGCGGAAGTCATGGCTCTGCGGTATTCACGTTCAAGGAAGGATTATGTGCAGGCGCATCATGACATCGGATATCTCAGCAATGAGTTGATCGAAAATGCCGTCAAGTTTCGACAGCCTGGGGAGATCCTCATTGAAGCTGGAATATTCGACGGTACTTTTTTAATAAGGGTGAAAAACACGATCGATGGCGTAACATCTTCTCGCTTTCAGCAACTGCTGCATCGCCTTCAATCGAGGGACCCCGGGGAACTTCTTCTTGAGCAAATCGAAACCAATGCCATATCGGCAGAAGGCGGTTCGGGCTTGGGGTTGCTGACCCTTCTGAGCGATTACGATGCAAAAATGGCATGGGCATTCGAAGGGAACGATAACCAGCGTATCATACTGACGACGACTGCAGCCGTGGCGATGCCGCCCTCCTCCAATCTGTGAGCGAAGAATGGAAATCAGCGACGAAAACTTCCGCGTATGGGCTGAGAAAAACGAGGTCTATTTCGATGGCGTATTCCGGCTGGCGGGACCGGACGCCTATGCGCCCATTTACTCCTTGATATCAGGCCTTCTCCATGAGGGGCACAAACAGGTGACGTTCAACCTGACGGGTCTCGAGTTCCTCAATTCCTCTGGCATAAATCTCCTGGCCAAGCTGACGATTGAAGCCAGAAAGATGGACGACCTCCTGCTGGTCGTCAAAGGCACCAGCCAATATCCCTGGCAAGCGAAATCCCTGCCGAATCTCAAGAAGTTACACCCGCTTGTCGATTTGCGCTTGGCGTGATTCTCTATTGAATGCTGTTTGACGCTCTCGCAAAAACCAGCGAGGCGTCCTCTAAACATCTGAAATATCGAAGTTGCGCCTCGGCTCCTCGGTCTCCCGCCTTCCCGTCTCGTCGACCGTTCCGACCAGGAATCGTTAAGTATACGAAGCCGTGTAGGACTATAGACGGGATCGGCATCGGACCTCGGTCCGATGTGCAAGGGGCGATCAACGTCTAACCTCCTCTACCTGCTCAAGCCGTGCATCTGCCCGGCGATTGATGATCTGGTTCGGAGGAAAACCATGCGCACGGCAACCTTAGCGTCCTTGGCCTTGCTCTCGCTGGCTCTTGCAGCAAGCCCGGTAGCGATTGCCGGGATCGACATGGCCGCACTGGCAAAGAGCGGTGGAAACGGCGGAGGTAACAGTGGGGGCAATGGCGGCGGCGGTGGTCATGGCGGCGGTGGTGGAAACAGCGGCAACCATGGCAGCAGCAGCCAAGGTAGCGGTTCAACCCATGGCAGCTCCAAATCGCAAGGCGTGAAAGGCAAATCCACCGAGGCGGCAAGCAAGTCTAAGTCCGTCAAGGCAGACGAGACCAAAGTCAGCACCAAACAAAAGAACCTGTCGGCGCAACTTGCGGGCCTGAACTCCTTGAAGCGAAACTACAAGGCGTTGATGCATACGTCGGACCCACGCATGACGGCCATCGCGGCCTATGCCATGGCTTATGCCCAGTATGAACTCGACAATGGAATCGAGCCCGCGGCCGATGACCCTCTGTTGGGGGACGAGGCGCTGGAGGACGCATTGGCTGCCGCAACGAGAACCGGTGAAGTCAGTCCGGCGGTTCTGAACCAGGCCAAAACCATCCTCGGGGTTGGCGACGCAAACGGGAAGATCGATCAAATCCGCACCTCTCTGGAGAACGCTGCGCCGGCGACATCAGACGAATAGCCGATAAATCAGTTGCGAGCGGTGTGGAGCTGACAAGTATGGCTCCGCACTAAACTACGAAGAGCATCACCGTTTTGTTTGAGTACGGAGATGCTCTTTTTTTGCGTGTTTTCGAACGCAAACCTCTAAACAGTGAGCAGGCCCCGATTAGGGCGCCCCGGCCAAGTCGCTGTTCTTTGGAACCATCGGCACGCTTGTCGACTGGACGCGGTCCTGGTTGAACTTGTAGGCGGTGTGCCACTTGCACCTGGACAAAGAATCCTAAATTCGGTGTGGAGGACCAGCGGTCCTGCCAAGCATGGCAACTAGGCGCCAATCGCGGACATACATAGGCTCTACGGGCGAAATCCATGTCCGAAGGCCAGAATGGACCGGAGCGAATCCGGAACCGCTAAGCCAGCAGCAACTGGTATCGCTCCCACGCCATCCGGGTTACGATGCGTAGCTGAGAACGGGCGCGGGCGCCTCGTCGGACCACCTACGTCAGGAGGGCAGCGTGAAATCGCCAACAGTGAGAGTTATGGCCGCGGCCGAGGAAGATCTGGCGATCGAAACGGTCATGCTGGCGTTTGCAGCGGATCCTATGGCGCGATGGACCTGGCCGCATGCACACCAGTACCTTGCGGCCATGCCGCGAATGATTCGGGCGTTTGGGAGCGGCGCATTCTCTAACGGAAGCGCCTTTTGCACCGACGGCTACGCCGGGACGGCGCTGTGGCTATCGCCCGGAGTGCATTCCGACGAGGAAGGGCTTGGTGCGGTGCTCGAGAGCACGGTTGCTCGCTCTCTTGCCTCCGAAACCACAGCCATATTCGAGCAGATGGCCGCGTACCACCCGACCGAACCACATTGGTACCTGCCCCTGATCGGCGTCGATCCGGCGCATCAAGGAAAAGGTCACGGCGACGCCTTGATGGCGTACGCACTCGCACGGTGCGATCGCGATCACGCGCCAGCCTATTTGGAATCCTCGAATCCGCGCAACATTCCGTTCTACCGACGCTACGGCTTCGAACCGCTCGGCGCGATCCAGGTCGGTTCGTCGCCGACGCTCGTCCCGATGCTGCGGCGGCCGCGTTGAGCTTCAGTTCGATCAGATAGCTTGTGGCATACGGGCGCCGAGCGCGCGGCACAGCCGCGAAACGAAGATGGAACTGACCGGCGAGAACGTCTGCCGGCAGGCGCCTAGTCGGGTTATAGGCGATACCCGCCTTTAGAAGTCGGACGATGTAGCTTAGACGGCCGGAATGAGGGCGCAAAGCAGCCCTATCGAACGGACCTCTCGACGGGACCCGGACATCATTCTCCAAGCCGGTTCCTGGCTTTCGCCTGCGCGTCTCGGATCAGGCCCGAGTACAGTCGCTCCTTGCCGGGATACCATGGCATCGTGCTTATGGAGGAGAAGCCAGGGATAGCTTCCATGTGGCTAAACATACGTCGGCGCATCGCTTCGTCGGGAAGTGGGCCGCGCATCGCCTGAAGATTGTCACTCATGTGGTCCGGGTTGGAAGTACCACACAGGACACAGGTTACGGCGGGATGGGCCATGACCCACTTCAGAAAGAACTGCGCCCAGGTTTTCGCGCCGAACTCGCTTGCGAACTCCGGTAACGGCTGAGCTTCGACGACTTTGAGCAATCTGGCCTTTTCAAGCGGCAGATTGATCAGGATGGCGACACCGTTGTCTGCGGCCGATGGCAGGAGACGCCTTTCGGCATTCCTGTCGAAGATGGAATAGTTGGTCTGCACGAAGTCGACCTCACCGCTTTCGATGAATTTCGTGAGAGCCTCCTGGGCCGAAGCCTCGTGATGCGTGATACCGACGTGCCGAATTTTCCCTTCCTTTTTCCATGAACGAAGGAGCGGAACGACGACCTGCGCATTTGTGATACTGTGACATTGCATCAGGTTGATCGTGTCACGCCACGTCCGCAGCCTCGACTGCCGAAAGCTTTCCTCCGCATGGCTCTCGTCGCCCAGATATTCTCCCGTCGCCCAGATTTTGTTTGTCAGGAAGATTTCGGACGCCTCGGGCATCTCCGCCATGAACTGGCCAACGCTGACCTCGGCCGATCCATACAAGGGCGAGGTATCAACGACACGCCCGCCACCGGCGACATAGCGCCTGAACACCTCCCGCAGGTCGTCCCGCGCTTCACCAGGTCGTCGGTCGAATGTCAGGAAAGTGCCAAGTCCGAGGGCTGTGAGCCGCTCTCCCGTTTTCGGCACCGTGCGCGTCAGGACGGGCTCCGTTGCCGGCGTCGATGGGAGCGGCGCATCGCCTGTCGCGTCTTGTGCCTTTGTTTCTGCTGCGATCGCGGCGCTCGCGGCAGCCAGACCCATCGCCCCCAGAAAGCGCCGCCGGCCGATTGTCGTTCGGGTCATGAGAAAACCTCCAGTTGGATTTCTGGTCAAAACTGCCAGCCCGCCGGGACCCAGGCGTAACCCATGTCGGTCTTGAGCATTCGTCCGAGGCCCGGGAACGGGTAGTGAAACCCGAGAACGAGGAGCCTATCGGTCGCGGCCATATCGAATATGCGGCGGCGCGACGCGAGCGCGGTATCCTTGTCTCTATCAGGTCCGGGTCGCCACGGATGGTCGATGTTGACGACCGGGTGATAGGCAAGGTCCGCAGTGAGGAGCAGCTGGTCGTTTCCTGAGTGGACCAGGAATGTTGCCATGCCAGGCGTATGTCCGGGCGCAGCTATCGTCGTGAGGCCCGGCACGATTTCCGCACCTGCCTCGTAGAGCTCGATGTCCTTTGCGATCGGCTCGACACTCCGTTTGATCGCCGCTGCAAACCGGTCACGAAAGTCCCTTGGTACCGGCATGTAGGAGAGATCGGGATCGTTGCGCACAAAAAAATCCCAGTCTGCCCGGGGTGCGTAGACGGTGGCATTGGGAAACGCTTTTTTGCCTTCGGAAGTGCTCAGATTGCCGACGTGGTCAGGATGCGTGTGGGACACCACGATCGTGTCGATATCGCCTGCATCGAGACCGATGGCGGCGAGATTGTCGAACACATGCCCCGCATTCGGTCCCATCGTGGCCCCGGCTCCCGCCTCAAGCAATATCCGCCTGTCGCCGACCTCGAGCAGCAGCGTGTTGAGTTGAAGGGTCATGTGATCGGTAGGAAGGAAAGCGCGGCCAAGAACCTCCTGCAGCTCGGCCTCCGGAGCATCGTTGGCATAGACCGTCGGTGGGCCGCCGATCACGCCATCGCTCAAAACTGTCGCTTTGATCTGCCCGACCCGAAATCGATAATACCCAACATTCCTGGCGTCCGGGCTCTGCATCTGTGCATTGCCTGATCCGGCTGAACCTCCGAGCAGCAGAGCGGCCGTTCCAGCAACCGCTGAAACCATGACCGTTCGCCGGTTCAATGTGAGTCGATCCATTGCTTTTCCTTTCAGTCGACAATCCGCATGTGCGGTTGAGGTATTTAGATGACCTCAAATCACTGCGCTGATAAGACGAGCAAATCTAAGCAGCTTGATAAGGTAGGCTTCGCAATGGATCAGTTTCGCTTGGATAGCCTGGATGTTTTTGCCGCGATCGTCAGGTGCGGCGGATTCAGGGCCGCCGCCCTGGAGCGAGGCGTTTCATCATCAGCACTCAGCCAGACAATCAACGCTTTGGAAGAGGCGCTCGGCATCCGCCTGCTCAACAGGACAACAAGAAGCGTTTCGCCGACGGAGGCGGGACAGCGTCTCCTGCAGCGCCTCGGTCCAGCTTTGACGGACATCCGTCTCGCAGTCGATGACCTTAATCAGTTAAAGGAAAACCCGTCCGGCACCCTTCGCATCAATGCGCCAGGTCCCGCAATCGATCACCTGCTCTGTCCGGCAATGTTCACCTTTATGGACACATACCCGGACATCAAGGTCGAGCTCATCAGCGATGCAGCGGTCATCGACATCGTCGAGCAAGGCTTTGACGCGGGCGTTCGGTTCGGAAAGCAACTGGCACAAGATATGATCGCAGTACCGCTGGGGCCATCGCTTCGATACGCGATCGTGGCGTCGCCGGACTATATTGCAAAGCATGGCCTGCCTCTGACCCCCAATGATCTCGCCGGCCACAATTGCATTCGACGACGATTTCCCGGCGGCACGCTGGTATCCTGGAAATTTGAAAATGGCGGAGACGCCCTCGAGGTCTTGCCGGAGGGACGATTGACGGTGAGTTCGGCACACAACGAACTGCAGGCCGCTGTCGCCGGATGCGGATTGGCCCATATCTTCGAGGACTACGCCACACCCTACCTGACAAACGGCCGGTTGACGGAGGTTCTGAAGGATTGGAGTCCCCTTTTGCCAAGCTGGTATCTTTATTACCCGAGCAAAAGACACTCCAGCGCCGCCATGCGAGCATTGGTGAGCTTCTTGCGCTCCTACGATTGGAAGCTGTCCCGGATGCCTGCTTAATTGAACGGTCATGACCTACGCCTGACTCGCTTCTCGACCTGAAGGGACGACGCCGACGTTGACAGGTCGTGATCGGCGCGTCTGCGCCATGAACGCGGCCTTCCGCTGGCAGTCCTCTCCTTTATGCTCGGGATCGAGCCTGAGCATCTACAATGGCACCCCGTCAGAGCCCGTGATATGGATCCTCGGCTCAAGGCCGAGGACGACTGAGAATGCAGCAGCAGCCCTCGCCACGCTTTCGCCTGGCGAGCGCAACTCACCCCGCGAGCTCGATGATCGCGCAGCCGTAGCCTTCGAGATCGAGCCTACCTGCAACGGGCTTTTCGTCATCGAGGAGATCACGGCCAGCGGGAACGCCGCCGATGGCGGCCGGCTGGTCGGTGTAGTTCTGGATGAACAGCAGCCGGCGGTCGTCATTCATCCGCATGGTCACCTCGACGCCCTCTGGAAGGTCGCCGATCAGCGGCTCGATGCCGACCGGTGCAAACAGCCGCTCGGCAAGCGCTGCCGTCAGATCCGGGGTGAGATAGGTGCCGACATAGACCACCTGCCCCTTGCCGAGCTTGCGCGACGTCGCCATCGGCTGGCCCTCGGCATAGCGGTTGGACCAGGCCGCAACCACCTCGACATCGCTTCCGATTGCCAGGTTTTCATAAAAATAGCCGGCAGCCAGTTCGCGGTTGCCGATCTTGAAGCGGCGTTCGCGCCGATGTGATTCCGCCGGCTTGTTCGGCGGAATGACAAGCCCGCCCGAACGCTCCATCACATCGAAAAGCCCGTTGGCGCCGGGGGCGGCGAGACGGCCGAAATCCTCGACACGTACGCCTGTGAGCTGCGACAGCGAGGTGCCGGGCGCGGTCTCGCGGATAACGTGATTGTCTTCGTTGCGCGTGCCGGTGCGCGCGCCGATGACGACAGTGCCGCCCTGCTCGGCGAAGGATTTCAGCCTCTCGGTCCATTCGTCCTTCCACATCACCCAATGCGGCACATAAAGCAGCTTCAGCTTGGAAAGGTCGTCCTCGGGATGAATGAAGCCGCAGGCAATGCCGCGGTCGTAGCAATATTGGTGCAGCAGGATCGCATCGTCCTGTGGGCTCGGCAGGCCGATCGGATAGGTCTTGTGGGCCTCCTGATTGTCGAAGTCGGATCCGGCGATGCCGACATCCATGCGCACATAGGTGCCGAGGATCTTGTCCTTCAGTGCCGTCATTTCGGTCGCGAAGCGCTTGGCCTCCTCATAGCGGTGCCGGCCGATATCGTCATGATCGATGATACCCATCCAGTAGATCTCGGCGCCGAAATGGGCGGGCCGCCAGCGAAAGAACATCAGACCATCGGCGCCATGGGCGACAGAGGAAAGCGCCATGCGGCGCAGTTCGCCCGGCTCCGGCGTCAGCGTGCAGAAACCCGGCTGGCTGCCGAAGCCCGATTGCTGCTCGGGAACGATGTAGTTGCCGGAAAAACCACGGCAGATATCGAGGTGCAGCGCCTGGACCTTGGCGTGGTTTCCGAGCCGCTGGAACTCGTCATAGAGCATCGGATAGATGTCGTAGCCGACGAAATCGAGATCGGTGGTGAACTGGCCGCGAAAATCGATATCCCTAAGGCCCCCGAGATTGTGGAAGACGAACCAGGAGGGTTTCACGGCGCGCAGGATCTCCACCTGGTCGTGCTGGAAGCGCGCCGTCGAAAAGGCGAGGAAACGGTGATAATCCTGCTGATGGCCGGGGCTAGGGAAGGTTGGGCCGAACTCGATCGGCAACACCACCTGGTCGAAGCTGTCATAGGCCGTCGCCCAGAAATCGCCGCCCCACGCCGTGTTGAGCTTGCCGATCTCGCCATATCTGTCGGCAAGGAAGGCCTGGAATTCGGTGAGCGTTGCCTTCGAAAAGCTCTCCGGCATGCTGGTGTTCAACTCGTTGTCGGTCTGCCAGCCGACGACAAAAGGATTGTCACGATAATGCTCGGCCATTGCTTTGGTGATGCGCCGGCTGTGTTCGCGAAAGACCGGACTTGCCGTGTCGCAATGCTGGCGCGAGCCATGGCTCATCGGCCGGCCCTTGCCGTCGACCCTTAAGATCTCCGGATGCGCCACGGTCAGCCAGCGCGGCGGCGTTGCCGTCGGCGTGCACATGATCGTGTCGATGCCATAGCGCCCGAGCATGGCGATGGCACGGTCGAACAGGTCGAAATCGAAGGTGCCGAGCTTCGGCTCGAGAATATGCCAGGCGAATTCGGCCATTCTGACCACGTTGAAGCCGGCCTTCGCCATGCGCTCGGCGTCGCGCTCCCAGTAGCTTTCATCGACGTGCTCGGGATAGTGCGGGGCGCCGACGAGGAAGCGGTCGGTGTTGACGGGGTTCCATACGGAGAGGGTCTTGTCGGACACGGTGATGTTTCCTGTGATTATCGGTCGAGGGTCGTCTTGCGGGCGCTGATCGTGCGTCCGCCATCGGGTGAGAAGAGATAGAGTTCGTTGGCGTCGAGCTTCAGCGCCACGTTCTGGTCGGCGGCAAAAGGCGCGACGTAGCTCAGCTGCACCGTGATGTTGCCGGTGCCGCTTTCCGAGGCGATGGTCCTCAGATTGCCGGCGTCGACATAGAGAATGGTTTCGCGCCCGAGATGCTCGACCAGCCGGACCTGACCGTTGATCGCTCCGCCCTGCGCCCCGTCGGCGACCATCGATATGTTTTCCGGCCTTACACCCAGCGTCAGGCTGGCGCCCTTCGCCAGCACCGTCGCCTCCGCCAGTTCCACCGTCACCGGCACGAGGCCAGGTGCGGAGACCGTGACATTGCGGCCGGACACTTCGTCGACGGTAACGCCCAGGAAATTCATCCGCGGGGCGCCGAGAAAGCCTGCGACGAAGAGATTGTCCGGGTTGCGGTAGAGTTCGAGCGGCGAGCCGACCTGCTCGATTGTCCCCTGGTTCAAGACGACGATCCGGCTTGCCATGGTCATGGCCTCCACCTGGTCGTGGGTGACATAGACCATGGTGGCGCCGAGCTCGGCATGAAGGCTGCTGAGCTCGACACGCATCTGGGTTCTGAGTGCCGCATCGAGGTTCGACAGCGGCTCGTCGAACAGGAAGACATCGGGCGAACGGGTGATTGCCCGGCCGATCGCCACGCGTTGCCGCTGACCGCCGGAAAGCTGCTTCGGCCGCTTTTCCAGCTGGTCGGTGATCCTCAGAATCTTGGCTGCGCGCGCCACCGCCGCCTCGATCTCGGTCTTCGGGCGCTTGGCCATGCGCAAACCGAAGCCCATATTCTCCGCCACCGTCATATGCGGATAGAGCGCGTAGGACTGGAAGACCATGGCGATGCCGCGATCGCCTGGCTCCTGTTTGCTGACGTCGCGGCCGTTGATCAGGATCTGGCCGGAGGAGATCTCCTCCAGGCCGGCGATCGTTTTCAAAAGTGTGGACTTGCCGCAGCCGGAGGGGCCAACCATGACGATGAACTCGCCTTGTGCTACGGAAAGATCGATGCCGCGCAGCGCGTGATAGGCGCCGTAATTCTTGTTGATCTGTCGGAGTTCGAGACTGGTCATGCGTCCTGGCTCTCTGCTGTTGAAACTTGGAACTTTAGGAGATCGCTCATCCCTTCACCGCGCCCATGGTCAGGCCTGCGATGAAGTGCCGCTGCATCAGGAAGAACATGACGACGGGCGGCACGGCGACGACGATGGTGCCGGCGGAAATCAGGTTCCAGGCCGAGACCCACTCGCCGCGAAGATTGGCAAGGCCGGCAGTCACAGGTTTGACGGAGTCGCTGACGGTCAGCACCACGGCCCAGAAATAATCGTTCCAGATGAAGGTGAAGATCAGTATGGCGAGTGCGGCAAGTGCCGGCCGCACCAGCGGGATCGCAACATGCCATAGGGTCTGGAAGGGAGAGGCGCCCTCCGCCCGGGCCGCCTGGAACAGTTCATCGGGCAATGCCGCGATGAAATTGCGCATGAACAGCGTCGCAAAGCCCGTCTGGAAGGCGACGTGGAAGATGATCAGCGCTGCTGTGGTATCGATCAGGTCGAGCCGGACCATCAGGTCGCGCACCGGGATCATCATGATCTGGTGCGGCAGAAAATTGCCGCCGACGAACAGCGCGAAGATCAGCATGTTGCCGGGAAAGCGGTAGCGCGACAGCACATAGCCGGCGAGCGTGGAGAGCACCAGCACGCCGATCACCGAGGGAATGGTGATCGTCAGGCTGTTGAGGAAGTAGCGAGCCATCGGCGTCTGCGTGAAGACATCAGTATAATTGTCGATGACGCCGATGCCGGTCGGCCATCCCCACAGATTGCCGCCCATCACATCCTCGGTCGAGCGGAACGAGGTGAGGATGATCGCAAACAGCGGGCAGAGCCAGAGCAGCAGGACGATGACGACGGCGAGCACATGGAGGCGGCGCTGCCAGACGGCGGCATCGGGAATGGGACGAGGATACATCAGCCTCCCCTTTCTTCGGTATGGATGATGCGGCTGAGGTACCAGACGATGAAGGCGGCCATGATCACGAACAGCACCGAGGCGATCGCCGCGCCGTAACCGAAGCGGTAGGAGAAGATCGACTGTTCGAACATCTGGTAAGCGAGAACCGAGGACGAACCGAACGGGCCGCCGTTCGTCATCACCGAGACCATGTCGAAGGATCTGAGCGCCCCGACGACGGTGACGGCAATGGCGATGAAGGTGACCTGGGTTAGCTGCGGCAGCACGATGTGCCACAACATGTTCCAGCCCCTCGCCCCATCGACGCGCCCTGCCCCGATCAGCTCTTCGCTCAAATTGTTGAGGCCGGCGAGATAAAGCACCATGCAGAAGGTGATCTGCGGCCAGAGCGCTGCAATCACGATGGCGAAAGTGACGAAATGCTCGTCGGAGAGAACCGCTGGCGCCGTCGCCCCGAACGCCCGGAAGATCAGCGCGAGCAACCCGAACTCCGGCGTATAGACCCAGGTGAAGACGACGCCGACCGTCACCGAAGCAAGCACCAGCGGAATGAAGAACAGCGACTTCAGGAAGCGCATGCCGCGGATTTTCTGGTTGACCAGCAGCGCGATGGCGAGCCCGAGAGGGGGTGCCGCCATGAACATCACCAGCCAGATCAGGTTGTTCTTCAGCGACACGTAGAATTGCGGATCGTTATAAAGCTCGACGTAATTGCCGAAGCCGATCCAGACCATCGGGCCAAAGCCATCCCAGTCGTGCAGGCTGATCCAGAGGCTCCTGATGGCCGACAGCAGGATGACCGTGAAGAACAACCCGATCGCGGGCGCGATGAGCAAAGTCGGGGTGAGCCACCAACGCTGGCGGCGCCATAACATCAACATATCAGGAGCCTCATTTACGACAAAAGCAAGCGGCGACCCGCCCCTCATCCGGCTGCCGCCACCTTCTCCCCGTAAACGGGGCGAAGGGGATATGCGGCAACCTCTCGGTTCCCCACCAGCCTCTCGTATGGCACGTCCCCTCGCCCCGTTTACGGGTTAGGGTGAGGGGCAGCCTCAGGCGAAGAACCAGGCGTGGGCCGGCACCCGCCCCTTAAATCTTGTAGATGCGCTTGCGCGTGCCCTCGAGGCGCGTCAGGATGGCCTTGCGCCGGTCGGGTTTGGCCATGAATTCCTGGAAGCCGACGAGGCCGGCCTGCGCCATGTCGGGGTCGCTGTCGCGGTCGTAATATTGCGACGTGCCCTGCACCGTCTTCATCGTCTCGACGGCGATATTGACGAGCGGATCCTTGCTCGGCGGCAGATCGCTGCGCGGCGGCACGTTGCCGGCCGGCTCCAGATAGGCCGCCAGGTTCTCGGGCTTGTAGAAGTAGGCGAGGAATTCGCGCGCGCCCTGTTTGTTCTTGGCCTTGGCGGGAATGTGGATCGAGTTGACCGAGAACTCCTCGTAGTGGCCGACCTTGGCGTCGAGCACCGGGAAGGTCGCATAGGAGAGCTGCGGCAGATCTTCGGCGGTGAAAGCCGAGCGCAGGAAAGCGCCGAGGTTCATCATGCCGGCCTTCTTCTGCGCCAGGAGCGCCGCGGCCTCCTGCCAGCCGAAAGAGGTGTGGTTTTCCGTGAAGAACCCCTTCGAAATCATCGCCTCCCACTGGTCGAAAACCGCCGTCAGCGCGGGATCGAGATAGCTCATCTCGCCGTTCATCAGCGCCATATGCTTGTCGAGGCCGTTGATGCGCAGGTTCATCTGGTCGAACCAGCCGGCCGCCGGCCACAATTCCTTGGTGCCGATCGCGACAGGCGTAATGCTCGCGGCCTTGCACTTGTCGCCGTAGGCCATGAACTCTTCGGCCGTCTTCGGCACGGTCAGGCCATGCTGCTCGAACACATCCTTGCGATAGAACATGCCCCAGAGCGTGCCGCCGGTGGGAAGGCCATATTGCTTGCCCCCGTCGGTGACGGCGCCGGCCGTGGCACCCAGCACGTCCTTGTACTTCTCCTTCTCGAAAAGGTCGGAGATGTCGTCAAACAGGCCGCGCTTGACGAAGGCGCGCATGCGGTTGCCCGAAAACCAGGAGCAAATGTCAGGCGCGCCGGCGACGAGATAGTTGCGAATGGCCGTCTTGTGGGCCTCGTGGTCCATATTGTTGATGACGACGTTGACGCCGGCTTCCTTGCTGAAGCTCGCGGCGATCGCCTTCAGCGCGTCGAGCGCAGCGCCATTGTTTTCGGCAGAGATCATCGTGACCTCTTGGGCCTGCGCGATCGCAGGGATCGGGAAGCTGCCGGTGACCGCTGCGGCGGAGACCATGCCCGCACCCTTCAGGAAGCTTCTGCGGGTCGTCGACGGAAATTGCTTCGAAAATGTCATTGAATTCCTCCCAGTTGATCGATCAACATCACCGTCTCGGCGCCTCCTCCACGAAGCGCTCAATCAGGCATTCAACGCGCCGATCCATCCGTCGTCCAAGGCGTATAATCCGCTTGGCTGAGTTGATCGGCGGCCAAACTTATGCATAGATCGCACCAGCCCGCAATAATTAATTTACAAAATTAAGGAATGCATCGTGAAGTTAAAAGGCGACCAGACCACGGCGAGAGCCATGAACCGACGCCTCATCCTCAACCTCCTCCGTCGCGAGGGGCCGAGGAGCCGTGCCGATATCGCCACCGTCATCGGCTTGAGCCCGGCCGCCGTCACCTTCGTCGTCACCGACCTTCTGGAGGAAGGTATCGTCATCGAAGGGAAAACCGTGCCTGGCCTCACCGGCCGCCGCCCGATCCCGGTGGATATCAACTACGAGCACGCGCTCGCCGTCGGCTTCAAACTGATGGTCGATTCGGTGGAGTGCGTGGCAACCGACCTTGCCACCAACCCCGTCGCCGCCATGCGGGTAAGCCTCGACGGCCACGACCCGGATAAGGTCGCCGACCTGCTGGCGGGCACCGTGCCCGAACTGGTGAAACTCGCCGGCCGGCCGAACGCGAAGCTTGCCGGCATCGGCATCTCCATGCCCGGCGTCATCAACCACGAACAGACGGCCTGCGTGCGCAGTTACCGATTCAAGTGGGACAATGTCCCCCTCGCCTCGCTGGTCGCCAGCCGCGTGCATGTGCCGGTCTGGCTGGAAGACGACACCAATGCCTATGCCATCGCCCAGCAGCTCTTCGGGCTCGGCCGCCAGCATCGCAACATGGCCGTTCTCGCTGTCGGCGTCGGCATCGGCTGCGCGCTTGTCATCGACGGCAAGCTCTATCGCGGCGCCAATGGTGCTGCCGGCAAATTCGGCCACACGCTCTATGAGGAGAACGGCCGGCTCTGCGAATGCGGCAAGCGCGGCTGTCTGATGGCCTATCACTCCCAAATCTCGATGCTCCAGCGCTGGCGGGAAGCGACCGGCCGCGAGGAACTCGATCTGCCGGAACTGTCGGGGGCGCTCGCATCGGGCGATGCCACCGCCCTCGCCCTCGTTGCCGATTCCGGCCGCGGCATCGGCACCGCCCTTGCCAATCTCGTCAACATTACCGATCCCGAAGTCATCGTCGCCGGCGGCGAAGCCGTCTCCCTCGGCGACCCTTTCCTGACGCCGTTGCGCGAAGCGCTTTCCGCCCGGACCTTCCGAACCGCCCCGCCCCTCTTGCCCGACTGGGAGGACAATTCCTGGGCCCGGGGTGCCGCCGCGCTGGTCACCCAAAAAATATTCGACTTCGAATCCTCCGGCGGCATCACGGACATTGCCAATCTTGCCAGCGTCAGACCCGTGGACTCATCGTCGGCGGCGTAGTGATACACTGGCTTACAAAAATGCGGGTTTGCCGACACATCCCTGGTTCAATCATCGACTTAAATCCCGATACGGCCAGCCGGTCGGACGTGGTCAATTCAGGAAGGATGACAAGATGAAAATGATCCAGGCTATCGCGCTCGCCCTTGTTCTCGGCGGCGCAGCCGCAGCACACGCAGAACAGCCGCTGCAGCGGACCGATCTCATCAAGAACGATATCGACGTGCCCGGCCACGAGGCCGTCCAGGTGCGCGTCGATTTCGCGCCGGGCGTTCTCGCCCCTAGTCACACGCATCCCGGCGAGGAGATCGCCTTCGTCATCGAAGGAACGCTGGAATACCAGCTCGAGGGCAGGCAGCCGGTTACCCTCAAAGCCGGCCAATCCTTGTTCATTCCATCAGGCGTCGCTCACTCCGCGAAGAATGTCGGCAGCGGCAAAGCGTCGGAATTGGCAACCTACATCGTCCGCAAAGGGGAGCCGCTGGTCGTGCCCGCCAAGTGAGCCGTTCGTATAACCGGTGATCAGGCCGGCACCACTTTTCTTGCCATTCCTGTGCTCTCGCAGGAATGGAGGAAACGTGGGTTTGGCTGCCCATTGATGAGAATTCGCTTTGCCCCGCCGCCCTTCGGAACCCGTTTGCAGGGAGAGGGTTACGGTGAAAGGCGTCTGAGCCAACGACGACCAACCACACCACTTGCATGCGGGCCACCGTTTCGCCCTTGCGGTCGCCTTCCATTCACGGCAGCATGTCCGTGTCCTCAATCATCTGAACCTCTCACATCAGGAGGATTACCATGGCAACGTCGGAGCGCCCCTCCTTTGTCGTCCACTGGAGCGAGATCGAACGGCCTGACGACTCGCATTATGACGAGGACGACGAGTTGATGAGCATCGGCGCGCCTTTCGGACGCTATTTCGGCCTGGCGAAATTGGGCATTCATCACGAGCGCTTGCCGCCTGGCCGGCGTACATCCTTTCCGCATGCCGAGAGCGCCGAGGAAGAATTCGTCTACGTTCTCGAAGGCGCACCCGACGTCTGGCTCGATGGCCATCTCTATCGGCTGAAGCCCGGCGACGCCGTCGGATTTCCTGCCGGCACCGGGATCGCCCATAGTTTCCTCAACAACACGCAGGCCGAAGTGCATCTCCTCGTCGTCGGAGAGCGCCACAAGACCGAAAACCGCATTTTCTACCCGCTCCATCCTCACCGCCGACCGCTGCATAATGATTGGTGGGATGACCATCCCACCCATGCCCTCGGTCCGCATGACGGGATGCCGGACCTGGTGCGGGAAGCAAAGGGCCGAGGAAACAGCGAATAGATCAGCCAGGCCGATAGCCTCGCCGCAATGGCGGCTTCGCGTAAAGCCAAGACCAACGCTTGCTTGGAACTCCGACAGTTATGGGCGCGCGCCAGCCAACCGCAACAGTTCGTCAATTTCGTTTGCAACGCCTTCCGTCAGCCGGGCGGCGGCAATCGGGGGAAGCCAGGCCAGAATGCTGCCCCGGGTTAAGGCGCATCGTGGTGTGCCGATCGCGCAGGCTGACACGATCATCCCCGTCAAGCCAAAACAAAACCCGTCAGCTGGACGCGTCATTCCTTGTCGCACATCGGCCCCCCGCATATCTTCTGGGCAGCGGCCGCGCACTGATATCAGGGCAGCCATGGGCGGAACCGCATCGAGCCAACATAGCGGATTGCCTCACGATGAAAGGCAGTCCGCCGCATCTAAGATTACTCGCTTTCGCAGTATGCCGAGAGCATTGCGATCGCGGCGCTGAGCCGCGCATGATGACGTTTATAGCAACGGATCGGAGCCCAAATGTCCATCGCCGCTTTGCCTGAACCACCATACTACATGGTCAGTTTTTCCTCTCAACGAACAAAGGTCGACAACGGCTATGGCGAGATGGGTTATGCGATGACGGAACTCGCAAAACAGCAGCCGGGTTATCTAGGCTTCGAAAGCGCACGCGGGGCCGACGGTTTCGGCATACTCATCTCGTATTGGAAGGATGAGGATAGCATTCGAGCCTGGAAATCCGTCGTCGATCACGTTGAGGCGCAAAATCGCGGTCGGTCAGATTGGTATACTCGCTATGAAATCCGTATTGCGCTCGTCGAGCGAGCCTATGGATTCAATATTGAAGAGACATGAGTTGGCTTGTTGAAGGGAGTTCTGCGACAGCCCAAGAGCAGATTCGATCTCCTCATGCTCAGAGGCTCAATGACTTCACGGCCGAATTGGCGAAGCGCCTTATTCGCCTGACGGCACCTCCCCGCTTACGAGGAGGACGCGGTAGCGGTCTCGCCCTCCTAAACTTATCCTCTGTAAAGCGACTGACAGGCCTACCGCGCAAACCTGCGGGCGCCGGCCACACACAGGATGACGGCAACGGTCACGGCGAGCATGGCTGAGGTCACGGGCTCGTGCAGCAGGGTTGCGGCGAGCGCCAGGCCGAAGAATGGCTGGAGCAGCTGCAGTTGCCCGACGGCGGCGATGCCGCCCTGCGACAGGCCGCGATACCAGAAGATGAAGCCGATCAGCATGGAAAACAGCGAGACATAGGCAAGGCCGAGCAGCGCCGGCGTTTCGATGTCGGAGAAGGTTGCCGGCCGACGGAAAAGCGCCACCGCGACCGTCACCGGCAGCGACAGCACGAGCGCCCAGGAAATCACCTGCCACCCGCCGAGCGTACGTGAAAGCCTGCCGCCTTCGGCATAACCGAGGCCGCAGACGATGACCGCCGCCAGCATCAGCAGATCGCCGACCGGCGAGGCCGTCAGGCCCTGCGTCAATGCGAATCCCGCCACCAGCGCGCTGCCGAGAACGGAAAACAGCCAGAAGGCCGGCTTCGGCCGTTCTCCGCCACGGATCACGCCGAAGATCGCCGTTGCGAGCGGCAGCAAGCCGATGAAGACGATCGAATGGGCTGAGGTGACATGCTGCAGCGCCAGCGCCGTCAGCAGGGGAAAGCCGACCACGACGCCGAGCGCCACGACCGCCAGGGAGAGGATATCGCCTCGGCTCGGCCGCTTCTCTCTGAATGCAATCAGCAGGCCAAGCGCGAGAAAGCCGGCGATCGCCGCGCGCGCCACGGTGAGAAAAACCGGATCGAACTGCATCACCGCCACGCGTGTCGCCGGCAGCGATCCGCTGAAGATCACCACCCCGATAAAACCATTGATCCATCCCGATGCCATGCGGTCCATGATGCGCTGCACTCCTTCATTCTCTCACTCTTATCGGCCAACGCGGATGGTCATAACAGTGACAATCTGATACGATTTTGCCATACTGTAATGGTCCAGAAAGCAATACGCATGAACGAAGGACGCACACGCGTGGAGATGGTCGTGGCAACAATCAGGCAGCGCATCGCCGGGCGCAGCCTGACACCGGGCGCAAGGCTACCATCGGTGCGGGGGCTGGCTGCGACGTTGAAGCTGTCGACTTCGACCGTCGTCGATGCCTATGAGCGGTTGGTCGCCGAAGGCGCGATCCTGGCAAGGCCAGGCTCGGGATTCTACGTCGCCAACCAGGCAGCGCCCTTTGCGCTTGCCGAGACCGGGCCGAAGCTCGACCGCGCCGTCGATCCGTTCTGGATATCGCGGCAATCGCTGGAGGCCGGCGAAACCGACCTGAAGCCCGGCTGCGGCTGGCTGCCGCCCTCTTGGCTGCCGGGGGACGGCATGCGCCGCGGGCTCAGGACGCTTGCCCGCGCTGACGGGCCGGCGCTTGCCGACTACGGCTCGCCGCTCGGCTTGCCGCAACTGCGCCAGCTGATTTCGCGGCGCATGGGTGAACGGGGGATCGAAGCCTCCCCGGATCAAATCATGCTGGCCGATTCCGGCACGCAGGCCATCGATCTGCTCTGCCGCTTCCTGCTGGAACCCGGCGACACGGTGCTGGTCGACGATCCTTGCTATTTCAATTTCCATGCGCTGCTGCGCGCCCATCGGGCAAAGATAATCAGTGTGCCCTACACCGCGTCCGGTCCCGATATCGAGCTGTTTGCGCAAGTCGTCGCCGATATGCGTCCACGGCTCTACATCACCAACTCCGCCATCCACAATCCAACCGGCGCAACCCTGTCTCCCGTTACGGCGCACAGGGTTCTAAAACTCGCCGACCAGTTCGACCTGACCATCATCGAAGACGACATCTTTGCCGATTTCGAGCACACGCCAGCACCCCGCCTTGCCGCCTTCGACGGGCTCGAGCGGGTCATCCACATCGGCAGTTTCTCGAAGACCCTGTCGGCCTCGGCCCGCTGCGGCTTCGTCGTGGCGAAACCGGAATGGATCGACGGACTGACAGATCTCAAGATCGCCACCTCCTTCGGCGGCGGCCGGCTGACGGCGGAACTGGTGCTGAACGTCTTGAGCGACGGCAGCTATCGCAAACACATCGAGACGCTCAGACACCGGCTCTCCCGAGCGATGAGCGAGGTCTCGGCCAAGCTGAAAGGCTTAGGGATAACGCCCTGGCTGGAGCCCCAGGCCGGAATGTTCCTCTGGTGCTTGCTGCCCGACGGCATCGATGCGGCTGATGTGGCGCGAGCCGCACTGGAAAAGAGGATCGTTTTGGCTCCCGGAAACGCATTCAGCCTGTCGCAATCGGCAACGAATTTCATGCGCTTCAACGTATCTCAGACGCTCGATCCGCGGGTGTTCGAGGTGCTGGGCGATATCCTGGCAGGAAGAGGATGATGGAAGCGGGCGGAGCGGATCGAGCGCGCTCTTCTCGCTGCGTCCAACCCCTCTTTTGAGGGCGTCATCCGCCGACGATGATTGGTGATGGGCGGCATTCACCAACGACCCTCATCCTGAGGCGCGTAGCCCACGGGGCGAAGCCTCGAAGGACACGCCGCAGCGCTGCCCCTTGCATCCATCTGACGTTTGCGCACCCGCCTCGCCCTTCAAGGCCTCTGCGTGGCGCCTCAGGGTGAGGCTCTCTTAATCCCGCCGACAACCATCAAAACGACCGGTGAACCGCCTTGTCGTTGGCAAGACGCGTCACGCAGCCTTCGAGCTTGGCGAGCAGCAGATCGAAGTCGAGCGGCTTCGTCAGATAGTCCGCCGCTCCGCCGCGCAGGCCGGCCAGCGTATTTTCCCGGTCGGTCAACGCCGTCCGCAGGATGAAGGGAATATTGGAGAGCTCCGGGTGATTGATCTGAATTTCGGCCAGAAGCTGGTGCCCGTCCATGACAGGCATCGAAATATCGCTGATGACGATATCGGGCCATTTCGACAGGATCATTTCCAGTCCCTCGGCGCCGTTCGAGGCCTCGAGCGTCTTGTAGCCGGCTTCGTTCAGTTCTTCGACGAGGAGGTTCCGGATCTCGACTTCGTCTTCTACGCACAGGACTGTAACCATGAGCTCTTCCTTAGGCTGCGACTTGTTGATCCGACAATAGAAATTCTATTGGCAGAAGAAGGGTGAATGTTGTGCCTTTGCCGAGCTCGCTCGTCACTTCGACGGTGCCGCCATGCAATTCGACGACCTGCTTGACGACGTTGAGGCCGATGCCGGTTCCGGCGATGCCTGTGGCGCTGCGCGCGCGGTAATAGGGCTGGAACAGCTTCGGC
The DNA here is from genome assembly GCF_025941625.1 of Rhizobium acaciae. NCBI lineage: Bacteria > Pseudomonadati > Pseudomonadota > Alphaproteobacteria > Hyphomicrobiales > Rhizobiaceae > Rhizobium > Rhizobium acaciae. The sequence goes on along the minus strand of NZ_JAPCZO010000023.1, from coordinate 12,205 downwards.
AGATCCTCCGCATCCATGCCGATGCCACTGTCGGAGATGGCGACCTCCACCGTCTTCTCGTCGGCCCGGGCGCGAACATGAATGTCGGGCGCATTGGGCGAATATTTGACGGCGTTCGAAATCAGATTGGTGAAGACCTGTTCCATCGCGCTGCGGTCGAACGTCAATATGTCAGGTATGGGCTCAAGATCGAGATGGAATATATGCGTGCGGCTGAGATGGCGCTGTCTGTCGCAGCAGGTGACGAGCAGGGCCTTCAGATCGCCTTGGCTGCGTTTCAGTGTGATCTGTCCGGTTTCGAGCCGGCCGCTGGCGAGGATGCTCTCCATCAGATCGACCATGCGCACCACAGCGCTGCGGATCACGCCGGCTTTTTCGTGAACGTAATCGCCGCTGACGTTGGTCGTCGAGCGGCAGAGCCGCTGGGCAGCGGCATCGATGATGGCGAGCGGCGTGCGAAACTCGTGCGAAGCCATGGCGACGAACTGGCGCTGGAGCGCATTCACCTGGCGTTCGTGCACCAGCATGCGGTCCAGTTCCTCTCTCTGCCTTTCGATCTCGGCCGTTCGATCGGCCACCATCTCTTCCAGATGGTTGCGGTGGTGGGTGAGCTGCGCCTGGCTGTCCAGCAGGGTCAGCGAGGTCCGATGCAGGCCTCGTCCGAGCCAGAACACAACGGCGATCAGCAGCGCCAGGCAGCCGAGCCCCGCCGGCGCGATCTGTTTAAGCAGCATGAATCCGGGCAGGATAGGCGGCCACACGAAGTAGCCGATCGTTCCGCGGTCACGGGACGACACAGGCACCTGCGCCCGCTCGTCCTCACTTTTCGAAAGCGCGAAATGCAAGCCTTCGAGCCGCGCATAATGGGCGATGCTTTCGGTAGCCTTTCCATCGAGAAACTTGACCGAGATGGCGATGAACTCCCGACCCGCCTCGATCTGCATCCGGGCCGAACTCGGCAGAATGGGACGCGCGCTGGCTATCGCCGGTCTGTTGCCGATCATGATCGTCCGAACCGCGGCCAGTTGACCGAGCGCTTCGGCGCCGGGCTTTGCAGCCCGCTCGACGAGAACGGCGCGCATCTCACCGGCGAGAACGGTCATTTCTCGGCCGTCGTCGTCAGCAAGCCGCGGCGGCATGGCATCCGCGCCGTCGCGGAACGCAAACATCAGGCGATTGGTATCGTCGAAGATATAGGTCCTGTCGTGCCCGAAATACCGGCTCGTCCACTGGCCGACATTCTCGAGCAGCCATTCATGGTTCCGCTGCTTGGCGTAAAGGAAGGCATCGTCCCATTTGGTGACGCTTTCCTGCTCCCGGGGAAGTGCCGCGATCTGCTCTTCCAGTCCTTGGCGGACGAAGTCAGCCTGCCGGCGCAGGGAGAGATCATCGACCTTCACCGCCGCGATCCACGCAAATCCGCACAGCAATGCAGCCGCCGCGCAGGTGAGCGTCACCAAGACGAATGTAATGTGGGATGTGAGCCCGACCTTCAATACCTGCAACCTTTTGATGGCGCCCGCTGCCGAGAAATTGACACGCAAAGGTTGACGGACCGTGAATTATGCGCTCCCGTGCGGGTCCGCGGCAGGTCTCCGATAGGCATTCCGCAATCGTTGAGGGAGAAGCACATGGATGCAGCAGCATTCTCGGATACGCCAGGCATCAGGATCGAGCCGATCGCTGCCGCCCATATCGACAGCTTTCATCATGCGCTCGACGCGGTCGCGCGGGAGAAAAAATACCTGTCCATGCTGGAAGCAACTCCACTGCCGCAGACCCGTGAGTTCGTGATGGGCATGATTGCAAAAGGCAATCCGCAATTCGTTGCCACCGCTGGACACGAGGTCGTCGGTTGGTGCGACATCAGTCGGCATTTTTTCCCGTCGCACGCCCATCGCGGTAAACTCGGAATGGGAATCCTTCCCGCCTATCGGGGCAAGGGTCTCGGACGAAGGCTCATCGAGACGACATTGAGAGCCGCGCAGAAAAGCGGTTTCGCCAGGGTTGAACTCGATGTTTACGAAGACAACGCCCGTGCTATCGCTCTCTACGAAAAGATGGGATTTGCACGCGAAGGCATCGTCCGGTGTGCGGCACGCATCGACGGTCGGTTCATCGATGCGATCAGCATGGCGCTTTTGTTCGATGAGCGCTCCTTCTCATAGATCCTGGTATCGCCGTCGATTTCTGAAAAAGCTCCCGCAAGCCCGACTGATCATCATTTTGGCCTGCCTGATGCCCAGTGCGCCTGCGCGCAATTAAACTGATAGTCAGCGACTGGAATTCTCTGCCCCAGACATGCATTTCAAACCGGTCCTACTCAATATGCCCGATGCGGCACCCCCCACCTTAGCCACAGTATGCGGACATGAAGAGAACCTCTATGCGTGGGCGATCGGGTAACCGCCCGACCCTGCCCACCTCTTCTCGGACAATGGACATATGAAACGAAGGAAGGATCAGTTGGATGAAACTCTACTCTGCGCCCGGGTTCACCAGCTTGGCGGACCACATCGCGATGCTGGAGGCTGGAATTCAATTCGACCTGGTCAAGGTCGACCTGGAGACGAAGCAGATTGAAGGGGGCGGCCGATACATGGACATCAATCCGACGGGCTATGTGCCCGCCCTTATGTTCGACGATGGTGAGGTGCTAACCGAAAATGTTGCCATCCTGGCTTGGATCGCCGACCAAGCACCGGAGCTTGCACCGCAGGGTCATCTGGGCCGCGTCCGCCTGCTCGAGATGCTGAGCTTTATCGCGACCGAGATTCACAAGCGCTTTCCCACTTACCTATCGCTTCCGGAGGAAGTCAGGGAGCCGACGCGCCAGCAAATAGTGCACTGGTTCGGCTTCGTCGCCGGCCGACTTGAGCGGGGCTATCTGTTCGGGGAGATCTTTACGGTCGCTGATGCCTATCTTTTCCAACTCGCGTGGGGCGCAGCTCAACTCGGATTCGCTCTGCCCGAGCCGTTCGGCGAATATATCGCACGGATCGAACAACGGCCTGCGGTGCAAGCCGCGCTGCACCGCGAGGGCCTCGCATGAGTGGGCTGATGATCCGCACTGACGGGGTCGAGCTCGCGACGCAGAGCTTCGGCGATCCGAACCAGCCGCCGTTACTTCTGATCATGGGCGGAATGGCGTCGATGCTGTGGTGGCCCGAGGAATTCTGCGGTCGGCTCGCCGAACGGGGTCGCTTCGTGATCCGCTACGACCAGCGCGATTCCGGCCTTTCGACCAAATATCCGCCCGGCCGGCCCGGCTACACCTTCGAGGACGCCGTCGATGACGTGTTCCGTGTGCTCGACGGCTACGGAATCCCGAACGCTCATGTCGTCGGCTTTTCCCTCGGCGGCATGGTCGGGCAGGTGGCCGCACTGAAGAGCCCGGAACGCGTGCTTTCCCTAACGGCGATCAGCACCTCGCCGGTCGGTGTGGATACATCCCATTTCCCTCCGAGCGGCGAAGCCTGGCTGGAACATATGGCCGTGGAGGCGGACTGGTCGGACCGGGCGGACGCGGTCGCGTACCTGATCGACGATGCGCGCCTGACCGCCGGAATGACACATCCATTCGACGAAGCCGGAACTCGTGCCTTCCTCGAACGGGACTTCGACCGCTCCGGAGGCTATCTGAGCGCCACCAACCACAGCGTCCTCTTTGAGATCGGCGAGACATGGCGGGGCCGGCTCGACGAGATGAACGTACCGCTTCTCGTCCTTCACGGCACCGCCGATCCGGTCTTTCCGCCGACGCACGGAGAGACACTCGCGCGGAGTGTGACAGATGCGAAGTTCGTGAAGATCGAAGGTGGCGGCCACGAACTTCATCCCGGAGATTGGGAAGAGATCATTTCCGCCATCGACGAACATGTCGCAAGATCGATCTGCGTCTAGAGCAATTCCAGGAAAAGTGCGAAGCGGTTTTCCGTCCGGAATTGCATAAAAACAAAAGGATAGAGCGGTTCTGCGCTTCCGTTAAAACTGAACCGCTCTAGTAACAGAGACAAGCCAATTGGGAGGTATTGGGTCGTGCCCGGCCACTCCCCCTATCGGGCGAAAGCCTCGAACGGATTGTCATGGGTCAGGTGCATCAGGGTGCCGTCATCTATGCCCCGCCGTTTCAGCTCGGGCAACAAGACGGTGGAAAGATGCGTATACGGTTTGGGTATCCCGCCCATCGGCTGCGCCGGATCGAACCAGCCGCGGTCATGGCTCAGCAATAAGCGATCGCCGCAGCCCGCCTCCAGCGCCTTGATCACCAGCTCCGCCACCTCGTTGTCCCCGGCCCGGCCGACATGGTCATACTCGATCCAGGCGCCGCGCTCGGCGACGGCGACATTAAGGGCGAAGTCCTTTTCTTCCTGCGTATGGATCGAGATGAACCTGTCGGCCCGGTAGCCCTCCGCCTCGATGACATCGAGCTGATCCATGACGACCCGTCCCCTGATCGTATGACTGCCGATGACGGCGTCCGTCTGCACCGCCGCGCGCGCGGCTGCCCGCAGGATTTTCGTCTCGAGCGCCGTCATGCCGTCATCGCCGGCGCTGAGCTTGATCCAGCCTGCCTGGAACCCGGTCTCGTCGATCTGCTCCGTCAGCTCGCGGAGCATCCATGCCTCCAGCTCCTTCTCGGAAGCATGGCGAACCCATTCGGGAATCCAGGGCTCACGGTAATTGCCGGTGGGCACGACGATCGGAAAATCCGTCGCAAGTGACACGGCAAGATCGATATCCGCACGGCGTCCGACGCCGCCCGTCGAGCATTCGACCAGTGCCGTCACGCCGAGCTTCTTGATCCGCTCGATTTCGGGCGCCATCAGCCGAACGACGTCTTCGGTGTTTGCTTCGGCATAACCGGGCTGGTCCGGCGTCCTGAGGTCGACGAAGACGTGCTCGTGCGGGAGGATCATCCCCAGTTCGGATTTGCTCTTGGGCCCGAGCGTCGTGCGCAGCTGTTTCAAAGTCTCTCCCCCACGGTCACACCGGCTTTGGGTGCAGCAATTCACAGTGCCACAGCGCCGAAGCCTCGACACTGCCGCGAAAGTAGATCGTCACGGGACGAAATCAATCGCTCACTCGATCGAAATTCTTGCAGCTTGATCCTTGATGTAGACTTCCGACCTGGCGCCAGGATTGCTGGCGAGCTGACTGTTGCCGGGAGATGTGCCGCATCAGCCTCTTCGGCGTCGCATCGGCTACTTCCCTTTCCCCTCCTTGCCCTGCACCGGCCGGCTGATCGCGCGGACCTTGCCGCTGGCGCCGCCACCGCAGAAGAAGCGGTCGGCGCCGTTGGATTCGAGGCCGGAGACGCCGGTGCCCTCGGGCAGCTCCAGCCGCTCCAGCACCTCGCCGGTTTCGGGATCGATGCGCCTGACATCGCTGTCATCGCCCTCCCAGGTGCCGTGCCAGAGCTGGCCGTCGACCCAGGTGACACCTGTCACGACGCGGTTGGATTCGATCGTGCGGAGGATCTTGCCCGTCTCCGGGTCGATCTGATGGATCCTGCGGCCGCGGTGCTGGCCGACCCAGAGCGAGCCTTCGGCCCAGGCAAGGCCGGAATCGCCGCCATTGCCGGGCGCCGGGATGGTGGAAAGGATACGTCCGGTCTTCGGATCGATCTTGTGAATGACATCCTCGGCGATCTGATAGAGGAACTCGCCGTCGAAAGCCGTTCCGGCATGGGACGCAACCTCGATCGAGCGCACCACCTCGCCGCTTGCGGGATCGAGCGCGTTCAGCCTGTCGCCCGAGGCAAACCAGACGTGCTCACCATCGAAGGTGACGCCGTTGACGCGCTCGGCGCCGGGAAAGGGTCCATATTCACGGATGATAGTCGCAGCCGATTTTTTCATCTCTTCCGTCCTGTTTGCCCCGTTTGACCAGGGCCATCTTCATCAGTCAGACCATACTAGTCGCTTGGCAAAGGCCCCGGGAGTAACAAGATCGTCGGGAAACCGGGCAGCGGCGGGCTCATCCAACGCCGCGCCCGCCCGCGCCCGAAGGATTGCACCTTGCTCTCCCCGGCAAGCGAATCCAGCGCTCGCTGCACGGTGCGCGGGCTGGCGCCGAGCGCGATCGCCAGCGCCGAGCTCGACCAAGCCTCGCCATCGGCGAGAAAGGCGAGCACCGCCCCATGCTGGCCTTCGACCAGTGGCGCCAGCACGGCGGTTTCGCCGGCGCGCCGCGGCGAAAGCGCAAAGCCGCGTTTCGTCGCCGAAACCTCGGCGAGCACCCGCAGTTCGGCGCGCAACCGGCCGATCTCGACGCGCAGCCGGGCACGATGCGATTCATCGGCATGTTTACCGCGGAAGGCACGCGCGACAAGCGTGCCCCTGGCCATATCCCCCGGCCAGGCTTCGGCGAGCGCGCGGGCGAGCGCGAAGAGCACCGGCCGCGTTGCCAGCGACACGGAAAGCTGATCGTCGCGCACGACATGGCGGCAGGCATCGACGACGAGCGCGCCCGAACCTAGCAGCTCTTCCACCTCTTCGAGCAGCAGCGGGCTTGCCCGCCAGCGCGAGATCAGCCGTGCCACCGGCGCGCTGAGCACGGCTGCGGCATTTTCCACCTCCGCGGTCAATACGGGCATACCGGCCTCGCGCGCCGCCTGCCTCGCCCGGTCAAGCGCCGCACGCGCCGCTTTCGTCCGCAGGCGCCGGATCGCGATGCCCGCAACCACCAGCTCATGGGCAGCCCTTGCCGCCGGCGGCAGTGGCGTTGGGTCGAGTGTTTCGAGCGCCCGCTCGGCCTCGTCGAGCCGGCCGATCAGCACCAGCCGGCGAAGCTCGACATTCCTGGCATGGGCGGCATTGACCCTGTCGCCATGCGCTTCGAGCACCTTGCGCGCCGCCTCCAGCGCTTTTGGCGGCCAGGTGAGATCGCGCGAGACCAGCGCGATCTCGGCCTCGGCGACCACGCAGCGGGCGCGCGCCACCGCCTCCCGCGGGCCGAAGGCACGCGCCGCGCTCTTCAACAGCGCCTTGGCACGGACGAGATCGCCGAGCTGCGCCATCGCAATGCCGCGCAGCGCCAGCGCCGGCGCATCGTCGCGCAGCGCCACACGCTTCAGCGCGCCAAGCGCATCTCCCACTGCCAGCGCCCGCGCCGCTGCCGTGATCAGCGAGTCCATTCAAATCCCGTCACACTTGTCACTCCCACCATTTCCCCACCCGGCCTTAGATTTACCGTCGACCGGCAAGCAAGCCTGCGCCGGATGCTACGACGAGAGACAGGCAAAGGAGAAGACCCATGACGACAGAGCTGAACGCAACACGGCAGCAGTGGCTGGCAGCAAGGCTCGATCTGCTCGAGGAGGAGAAGGAACTGACCCGGCAGAGCGACACGCTGGCGATCAAGCGCCAGCAATTGCCGCGTGTGAGGATCGACAAGCAATATCGCTTCGACACTGACGACGGCAACGTCTCGCTGAAGGATCTCTTCGGCGGCCGCTCGCAGCTTCTCGTCTATCACTTCATGTTCGGACCGGATTATACCGCGGGATGCCCGTCCTGCTCGTCGATCGCCGATGGCTTCAACGGCGTCTTCGTTCACCTGGAGAACCACGATGTCGCCTTTTGGACGGTCTCGCGCGCGCCGCTCGCAAAGCTCGAAGCGTTCAAGCGGCGGATGGACTGGAGTTTTCCTTGGGCCTCCTCCTTCGGCAGCGACTTCAACGGCGATTTCAGCGTCTGGTTCTCAGCCGAGCAGCAGCACCAGGGCGACGTAGACTATAATTACCGCCGGGAGCCGCCCGCCCCCGAACCGCCCGCCTTAGAACCACTTGCCGCCAAGACTGTCCCGGAATGGCAGCCGCGCGACAGCGAGGCCCCGATCACCCAGATCGCCGCCATGACCGGCACCGATGTCCCCACCTATACCCGCGACCGGCCGGGTGTCAGCGCCTTCGAGCTTATCGACGGCGCCGTCTACCATAGCTATTCCAGCTATGCGCGCGGGCTGGACGGGCTCTGGGGCATGTACCAATGGCTCGACCGCGCACCGAAGGGCCGCAACGAAACCGGCATCTGGTGGCGCCACCACGACCGGTACGGCAAGGAGTGACGCCGATGCTGCTCTCCGCCCACACTCCAAAGGGAGCCGACGGAAGCGCCGCTCTCAACGCCGCCGAATGGCTCTCGCTGGCTGCCGCCGCAGACGGATCAGTTGGTAAACCGAGCGCTGGCATGGCGAGCCCAGGCGGCCGGATCGCCGGTCGCGTCGCCGATTGGCTGTCGCTCGCCGCCGCTCCGACGTTCGCGATCATGGCGCTGCTGACAGCCACGACCGGCAGCGCCGACATGATCTGCATGACGACGCCGGAGACCTTTCCGATCGGCGGAATGGTGCCCATGTACCTGCTGATGAGCGGCTTCCACCTGGCGCCCTGGCTGCGGCTCGCCGCCGGCTGGCGGGGCCTGAGTGGGCGGTGATGGCACCAAGCGCCGCCACATCTCTCCTCCGTCATTCCTGTGCTCGTCACAGGAATGACGGAGATTAGGATGGCATTCTCGCTAAACTTTCTGCTGACGAGTCATGGCGGGGCGATAGCTTCCCCGCCAAGCAAGACTGCCGCTCAGCCGTCTCCGGCATTATCTCCCTGCCGACACGCCAAGTTCACGCCCTCACGTCGATAAAGTCGATCGGCCCGCCGGCAATCTCGTGATCGAACACCGCACAGGAAAGCTTGCCGCCGAAGACGCAGCCGCTGTCGATGTTGGTGCGGTTTCCTGTCGTCATGGGATTGGACATCGATGGGGTATGGCCGTGGACGAGGTGCTTGCCCCAATATTCGCCTGGCTCACCGGCCACGAACCGCATCCATAGAAGATCGTCCTGGCTCTGACGGTCCAACGGAAATGCCGGATCGACGCCGGCATGGACGAAGATGCGATGCCGATCGACATGAATGAGCGGACGATCGGCCGCCCATTGCAGATGCTGCGGCAAAACCCCGCCGCCATAGGATATTTCGGTCTCCAGCCCGCCGTTGCCGAGCCATACGGCTCTGCTCTGACCGTCGGCATAGGCAGCAACCATCATGTCCTCATGATTGCCTTTCAGGCAGATCCATCTCCACGGCTCCGATGGACCCGCAATGATCCGGTCGAGGACACTTTTGCTGTCAGGCCCGCGATCGATATAATCGCCAAGGAAGACGACCGTGCCTTCAGACGCATAGGCCTCGATCCGATCGATCATTCTGTTCAGCGGATCGATACAGCCGTGGATATCACCTATGGCGAATGTGTAGCGCATGTTTCAAGCTTCTTGGTTGCAATGCGACGGCCCCCGGCCAAGGTTGAGACGGTGCGCCAGGACTTGTGCGGAGGCTCACGCCGCTCGCCGTCCGCCTCATCATAGCAAACGAAAGCCCGCCGCCATTGCGAAAACCGACTCGTTCTCCAGCATTTATGGTCATTGGCTCTCTTTCGCTTGAATTCGGATATGATCATCGCACCAACCATTGAAGATGCCGATCTGCGGACGGGTGCGACCTTGCATTGTGCAATCGCCAACGGCTATGCCTTCATCACCATGAAGAAATACGGACGAACCTATCACCTGCCGATTTCGCCCGGAGCGACAAGCGACGACAAGGTCATGACGAAGCTTGACGGGCTGATGATCGCCGATCTTGTCATCACAGAGAAAATGGATGGTGAGAACACGACCATTCATCTGGGCGGGTCTCATGCCCGTAGTCCCGATAGCCGTTACCATTCATCGCGCGATTGGCTTAAGGCTTTTGCTGCCGGCATCAGTCCGCAACTGGCAGATGGCGAACGCATCGTGGGTGAGAACCTCTATGCCCGGCACTCGATCGGCTATGATGATCTTCCGTCATACTTCCTCGGCTTTGCTTGGATTATCGACGGCGAAGTTCAATCCTGGGATCTCACTCTGGCTCGATTCGAAGAACTAAGCATCGTTCCGGTGTCGACTCTGTATCGGGGGCCATACAAAACCGGCCTGTTCGAGGATACTGCGGCCTCGCTGGATAGAACCAAGCAGGAGGGATTTGTCGTTCGGATCGCTGATGCGTTCCTGGAAGCCGAAATGCCAGTTCGCATGGGCAAGTATGTGCGGGACAACCACATTCAGAGTGAAACGCATTGGATGCAGTCGGAACTCATCCCCAATCGCTTGGCAATTTCCTAACGGCCGCTCGCCTCTGCTCCGTCATGCCTGTCACAGGAATGACGGAGGGTGGGGTGGCGCTTCTGCCAAACTTCACGCCGGCGCGATGCCGAACCACAACCGCTATCTCCCCTCGACAAAACCCCGCCGGATTGCCTCCCAGCTTTCCGCATCCGGCGACAGCAGCAGCCGGCCCTTGGTCATCGCAGGACGATAGGCTTCGCCGCTGAGCAATGCCCCGTAGCCGCCGGCTTCGTGATGGATCAGCATGCCGGCGGCGTGGTCCCAGAGTTTCAGCTCGGCGTTCAGGTAAAAGCTCATCGCTCCCGTCGCCATCATGCGATATTCGTAGGCCGAGCAGCGTCATGTGGTGGTGCGGGCAAAGCGCAACAGGCGCTGGGCATAGGCCGGCCGGTCCTCGGCGGGGAATATGTGCAGCGGCACGAAGCCGTGCATGTCCCCGATCGGAGTCGGCGGCGCGACGTTGAGCCGAGCCTGCACGCCTTCGTCGATTTTCTGAGACGCGGCTCAGGAGCGACGCAGACCATCAGGAGAAACCGGAAAGGATCGTAAGATGACGACGGAACAAGGCGTCCTTCGCATATCGATCGTCGTGACCATCATGCTCGCCGGATTCGGAATCCTCTTCGGCCTGCTGTCGGGCTCTTTCGCCATCGTGTTCGACGGCATCTATGCGGTGACGGATGCCAGCATGACCGTCGTCGCGCTGCTGGTCGCAAAGCTGATCGCGGCCTCTGCCCCCGGCGGCCAGCAAAAGACCAGCCTGGCCGAGCGTTTCACCATGGGCTTCTGGCACCTGGAGCCGATGGTGCTCGGATTGAACGGCACCTTGCTGATCGCTGCGGCGATCTACGCGCTGATCAATGCGGTGGGCAGCCTGATGACCGGCGGCCGCGATCTCGCCTTCGATCAGGCGATAATCTACGCCGTCGTGACGGTTGTTGCCGCCATCGCCATGACCCTGTTCGTCGGCCGGGCGAACCGAAGGATCGGCTCCGATTTCCTGGCGCTCGACGCCAGGGCCTGGCTGATGTCGGCAATGCTGACCGTAGCCCTCCTCGTTGCCTTCGTCTTCGGGTTCCTGATCCAGGGCACCAGCCTCGAATGGATCTCGCCCTATATCGACCCTGCCGTGCTGGCGCTCGTCAGCCTGGCGGTGATCCCGATCCCGGTCGCCACGGTGCGCCAGGCATTGGCCGACATCCTGCTGGTCACGCCCGCAGACCTCAAGCAGCATGTCGACAGGGTGGCAGCGGAGATCGTCCAGCGCTACGGCTTTTCCTCCTATCGCGCCTATGTCGCAAGGGTCGGGCGCGGCCGGCAGATCGAGCTCTATTTCATCGTTCCCACAGGCGCGCCGGCGAAAAGGCTGGAAGAATGGGACCAGCTGCGCGACGAGATCGGCGAAGCGATCGGCGACGAAAGCCCCGACCGCTGGCTCACCATCGCCTTCACCACCGATCCGGAATGGGCGGATTGAAGAGGCTTCGGGGATCGGATGCCGCATTCGCGGCATGCACAATACAAAAGAAATAGGCCCGGAGCAGCCGCCGCAGGTCGGGATCAAGAGCGCGAGCATTTACTATCATTTCGCCACCAAGGCTGAACTCGGAGCAGCTATAGTTGCCTGCTACGAAACAAGGGTACTCGCCGCGATCGGCAGCTCCGAGGACGAGCGGGAATTGACAGTCAAGCTCGATGGCATCCGGTCAGCTTTCCGCGCGGGGTTGGCCCGCGGCGACGGCATGTGCCTTTGCGGTGTTTTGGCGACCGAAATACACAGTCTGCCGCCGCTCGTCGTCGCTGCGACACGCCATTACTTTGCGGCTTGCAACGAGTGGCTATGCCAAGCTCTCGTCCATGCCGGCGTTGGCGAACCTTCTCGCAAGGCCTTTCGTCTTACCGCACTCCTGCAAGGAGCGATGATGCAGGCGATTGCCCTCGATGATCTCGCGATCTACGACGCCGCTTTAGAGGGGTTTTTCAGGAGGCGGCATGATACGAATTGCCTACCTTGGGCGCGGCATTCTCCAACATC
>NZ_JAPCZO010000022.1:0-135713 GCF_025941625.1 Rhizobium acaciae | reverse complement strand
CGCGCGTAGCCCAGAGGGCGAAGCCTCGAAGGACACACTCCAGCGCCGCTCCTTGCGTCCATTTAACGCCAGCGCGCCCGCCTCGCCCTTCAACGCCCCTGCGGGGCACCTCAGGATGAGGCTCTCTTGGGCGCTGGCGCGCTATGCATTGCGCCGAGCCCGACCCCCATCACCCCTCCGCAAAACCCCGCCGGATCGCTTCCCAGCTCTCCGCATCCGGCGCCAGCAGCAGCCGGCCCTTGGTCATCGCAGGACGATAGGCTTCGCCGCTGAGCAATGCCCCGTAGCCGCCGGCTTCGTGATGGATCAGCACGCCGGCGGCGTGGTCCCAGGGTTTGAGCTCGGCGTTGAGCGAAAAGCTCATAGCGCCTGTTGCCACCGCCCGGTATTCATGGGCCGAGCAGCGCCATGTGGTGGTGCGGGCAAAGTGCAGCAGGCTCCGAGAGTAGACCGGCTGCTCCTCGGCAGGAAACATATGCAGCGGCACGAAGCCGTGCATTTCCCCGATCGGCCCTGGCGGCGCGACGCTGAGCCGGGTCCGCGTGCCATCGCGGGCAATATGCCACGCCCCTCGCCCCGGCCGGGCGGCAAGGAAATCGCCGGTCACGGGATAGTGGATCAGCCCGGCCACCGTCTCGCCGCCCGAGACGATCGCCACGATCATGCCGAACAGCGGCACGCCATGGGCAAAATTCCAGGTGCCGTCGACAGGATCGATGATGACGGCAAGATCGGCGTCGCCAAGCCGCGTCAGAATCGGCGGATCGGCGGAGACCGCTTCCTCGCCGACCAGCAGCGCCTCGGTAAAGTGCGCCGACAGCGCTTCGGTGAGCCGCCGCTCGGCACCGATATCGGCATCGGTCACCAGATCGTCAGGCGCGGTCTTGGTGCGGATGCCCTCGGCGGTGACGCCGAGGAAGCGGGGCAGGATCTCCGCCTCCGCCGCCCGGCGCATATCCTCCATGATGGCGGAGAATATATCGTTCGACACGTCCCTCATGCCCGGCGCGCCTCGATATAGGCCTTAAGCGCGGCGGGCTGGTCGGTCTGGATGACGCTGATGCCGGCCGCCATCATCCGTCCCCAGATCGCATCGGGATCTTCAAGGGCCGCACTATCGGTCAAGCCGCAGCAGGAGACCGGATCGAGCGTGTTGACCCAGAGGGAGATCCCGGCGTTGCGCAGACGCGCGTGCTGGCCGGCCAGGGTCTCAAGCGCATCGAACTTGGCTTCGCACATGAAGGGGCGCGCCGCGATGATTGCCTTGGCGGTCTCTTCGGCGCTCCCGACCCTGAAGAACGCCTGGCCCATGAACGGAATGCCGTCGATCCCGGGCTGCCTGGCGAGCCAAGCCAGCGCCTCCGGCGCGTCGGCGCGAGCCTTGAGATCGACCTGGTCGGCCATGCCCATCTCTTTGACCTTGGCCGCGACGATGCTCATCATCTCGAGGTCCTTGAGGTCGAGATCGACGAAGATGCGGTCACGTACGGTTTCGAGCACCTGTTCCAGCGTCGGAACGGTCTGCGTCGTGAACGGCTGGTCCGGCCCGCCATCGGCCATGCGCAGCCGCAGGCTGGTGATCTCGGCGATCGTCATCTCCTCGGGGATGCGATCGATGCCGGCCATGCGCTCAAGCGTGTCGTCATGCAGGATGAACAGCACGCCATCGGCGCTCTGGCGGATATCCACCTCGACGATGTCATAGCCGCCGGCGATCGCATTCTCGATCGCGGCAAGGCTGTTTTCGGGAGCATGATGCCAGGCGCCGCGATGGGCGACGATGGCGCAGGGGCGCGACGGGTCGGCAATGTGGTCGATGTATTTCATGGGACTTCCTTTAGTTTGCGCTGAGAGCGCCGGGTATGGCCCTGCCGCTCGCTGCATCGAAGAGATGCAGGCGGGAAGCCGGGAGATTGAGAAAGAGTTGGCTGCGGTCCGATATCTCGACGCCGAAGGGCGTCGCGATCCTGACGACCGAGCCGCCGAGCTCGGCTGCCAGGATCGCGTGCGAGCCGAGATCCTCGCGAAACAGCAGGGCGGACGTGAGCACCTGTCCGTCGGCCCCGCCACCGATCAGGATATCCTCGGGCCGGATGCCGAGCTGATAGGCGCCGGTAAGCCGGGCTTGCGCCACCACCTGCCCGTCGGCGAGCCTGAGCACCGTGCCGTCGCCGATGACCGGCAGAATGTTCATCGGCGGCGCGCCGATGAATTTGGCGACGAAGACCGAGGCCGGCTGGTGATAGATCGCTTTCGGCGTGTCGAACTGTTCGATCCGCCCCTTGTTGAGGATGAGGATGCGGTCCGCCAGCGTCATCGCCTCCACCTGATCGTGGGTGACGAAGACGGTGGTGGCGCCGATGCGCCGGTGCAGTTCGGCAAGCTCGACACGCATGTCGTGCCTGAGCTGAGCGTCGAGGTTGGAGAGCGGCTCGTCGAACAACAATACGCCCGGCTCGCGCACGATGGCCCGGCCGATCGCGACGCGCTGGCGCTGGCCACCGGAAAGCTGCCCCGGCTTGCGGCCGAGATAATCGGAAAGGCCGAGCATCTTCGCCACCGCGCCGACCCGCTCGATGCGCTCGGCCTTCTGCATACCGGCGACCTTGAGGCTGTAGGCGATGTTGTCGAAGACGCTCATATGCGGGTAGAGCGCATAGTTCTGGAACACCATGGCGCAGCCGCGATGTTTCGGCTCCAGATCCTGCACCTGCCGGCCGCCGATGACGATCGTGCCGCCGCTCACCCGCTCCAGCCCGGCGATCATCTGCAACAGCGTGGACTTGCCGCAGCCGGAGGGACCGAGCACGACGGTGAATTCGCCGGCTCGGAGTTCGACATCCATCGGCGGGATGACGACGGTCTCGGCGTCATAGGCCTTGGTGACGCCTGATAGCGTGATGTTGGCGGCAGCGGCGCGGATGGCCATGTCGATGGCGTTCATGCCTATTTCTCCGTGAGAGCGAGGCCCTGGACCAGATAGCGCTGCAGGAGCGCGATCATCGCGAGCGGAATGATGGAAACGATGACGGCGCCGGCCATGATCATCGGAAAGTCGGGGATCTCTCCGTCCGAATCCGGCACGAGCCGCGCCAGCCCGACGACGGCGGTCTGCATGTCTGACGTCGAGGCGGCGACCAGCGGCCAGAGATATTGCGTCCAGCCGCTGAGGAAGGTCAGCACGAAGAGCGCGGCGAAGCTGGTGCGCGACAAGGGCAGCAGGATATCGAAGAGAAAGCGGATCGGCCCTGCCCCATCCATGCGCGCCGCCTTGAACAGATCCTTGGGCAGGGTGAGGAAGAACTGGCGGAACAGGAAGGTACCGGTGCCATGCGCCACAAGCGGCGCGATCAGGCCGAAATGCGTGTTCAGCACGCTCCATTCGAGCTTCACCGGCGCGCCGAAATAGTCGGCGATCAGCCCGTTCAGGCCGGTGATATCGAGCAGCGCGTTGACCGGCGAAAACACGTTCGACGCCACCTGGTAGGTGGTGATGACGCGGATCTCGATCGGCAGCATGATGGTCGCAAGGATGAGCGCGAAGACAACGCCCGCCCAGCGAACCCTGAAATAGACGATGGCATAGGCCGACAGAAGCGACAGGACGCAGGTCGCGAATGCATCGCCAAAGGCGACCACCAGACTGTTCAGCATCTGAACTGGGATGTGCGTCTCGGTGAAGATGTGCGCCGCATTGGTGAAAAACTGGTCGCCGGGATACCAGGCGAGCCCGTTGCGCAGGATGAATTCATAGGACTGCGAGGCTGTCGCCAGCGTCAGATAGAGCGGCCCGAGGATATAGACGATGCCGACGATTAGCACGAAGCCGGCAGCGATGTTGAGGGAACGTGCGTTTTCGATCATGGGGTCACCGCTCGTAGTTGATGCGCCGGCCGAGGAAGAGGAATTGGGCGGCGGTGAGGAGGACAACGAAGACCATCAGGATCGCCGTCTGGGTCGAGGCGCCGGAGAGGTCGTAGCCGCTGAAGCCGTCGGTATAGATCTTATAGACCAGCAGCGTGGTGGCGCCGCCGGGACCACCATGGGTGATCGTATCGATCAGCGCGAAAGCCGAGGTGACGCTTTCGGTGAACTCGAGCACCAGCGTCAGGAAGAGTTGCGGCATGATGAGCGGCAGTTGCACGTCGAAGATGCGCCGCCACGGCCCTGCCCCATCCATTGCGGCTGCCTGGTGCATGGTCTTCGGGATCGACTGCAGGCCGGCGAGCAGGATGACGAAATTGAACGGGATGCCGCCCCAGACATGCGCGGCGATCAGCGTGATGAAGGCATCCGTGCCGTTGATGCCAGGCGCCCAGATGCCGGGAAAGGCTGAATTGAGTGGCGCGAGCACGCCGACGAAGGGATTGAAGATGAAGGCGAAGACGACGCCGATCGAGGCGCCGGCAACCCCCTTCGGCCAGACGAGCACATTACGCGCCGGCAGCGACAGGCGGATCTTCCGGTCGGCCGCGACCGCAAGGATCAGCGGGACCACCACCGCAAGCGCTGAGGCAGTGACCATGAAGACGATGGTGCGCCAACAGCTCTTCCAGAACTCCGGATCGGAGAACACGCGGGCAAAATTATCCCAGCCGACAAACATCGAGCCGCCGCCGAAGGGGCGCTCGAGGAAGAACGACCAGTAGAAGGCTTGAAAAACCGGCACGTAGAAGAAGAGCGCAATCAGCAGCATGAGCGGCGCTACCAGCAGAAGCGGCAGCCAGCGATGGCTGAAGAGAGAAGATTCCGACGTCATGGAGAAGCCCTGCATTGGAAGACCGCACGGGAGCGCGGGACGCGCCCGCGCGTGAGATGTCGGGATCACTGCATTCTCACGCCCTTGTAGGTCTGCTCGAAGCGGCGCAGCAACTCGTCGCCGCGCTTCTTGGCATTGTCGAGCGCCGCCTGCATGGTCTCCTGGCCGGCAAAGGCCTTCTGCGTCTCTTCCATGAACACCTGGCGGAACTGCACGTAGAAGCCGAGACGGATGCCGCGGGTATCCGGCGTGCGCGGCTGGTTCATCGACTCGATGCCGACGGCGGCCGTCGCATATTTCGGCGCGTTCGCCTCGCCGCTCTTGGCGATTGCATCCATCACATCGTTGGTGACGGGGACGTAGCCGGTGGCGGCGGTGAGGAACATCTGCTGTTCGGGACGGCGCAGGAAGTCGAGGAAGGCCTTGGCGCCTTCGACCTCGGCCTTGTCGTGACCCTTCATGATGTAGATCGAGGCACCGCCGACGAGCGTGTTGTGGCGCTCGTAACCCTCATACATCGGCGCCATGCCGACTGACAGTTCGTATTTGCCTTCGAACGCCTTGGCCGAGGCGGTATAGGAACCCGAGGAATTCTCCATCATCGCACATTCGCCGGTGTTGAAGGCGGCGGTGAAGTTGCCGGCCTTGGTATCGGCATTGAGCTTGACGAGCCCTTCCTTGCGCCAGTCGATCAGGTTCTGGAGATGCTTGGCGGCGAAGGTGGTGTTGAACACATATTCGGCGTCGAGACCATCATAGCCGTTATGCCGCGAAGCAATCGGCAGGCCATGGCGGGCGGAAAACTGTTCGAGCACGCGCCAGGTGTCGCCATCGGTGGTGAAGGGGCAGGCATGACCCGAAGCCTTCAGCTTGCGGGCGGCCTCGATGATCTCTTCCCAGGTCGCAGGCGTCTTGGTGACGCCGGCTTTCTGCAGCTCGGTCTTGTTGGTGTAGAACAGCAGCGTCGAGGAATTGTAGGGCTGGGCGAAAAGCTTGCCGCCGGAGGTTTCGTAATAGGCCCGGGCGCCGGCGATATAATTGTCCCACTTGACCTCGGGCAGCACGTCCTGGACCGGAACGACGGCATCGGACAGCATCAGGTCGAGCGTGCCGGCGTCGAAGAACTGGATGAGGACGGGATGCTTGTTGGCGCGGAAGGCGGCAATCGCCTTCTGCATCGACACTTCGTAGCTGCCCTGGCCGACGCAGGTGATGCGATGCTCGGATTGCGCGGCATTGAAAGCGGCGCACTGGTCCTGGATCGCCTTTTCGACGACACCCGTATTGCCGTACCAGAATTCGATATTGGCGGCCTGCGCAGAACACGCGCCCGCCATCAGCGCGGCAGCAGCCGCCAGGATGGAAATCTTCATCTTGCCCTCGCCTGTTTTGATAGCCGGGTTCGAGCCCGGCTCTGTGACGGCGCATTTATTACACATAGCGTGTAACAATTTAGTGACGAGCACGTGACACTTGATGCGAAGAGAGGCCGCTGATAAAGCGTGAACGCACCCGACAACCGGAAGCACAAAAAAATATTACTACACCTCTGTAGTAATTTTTAACGAGGGAAGTGTTGATATGGCCTACTTTCCGGAGACACTGATCGCGACGCGCTTCCTGCGCGAAGGCGGCGGCGTCGTCTCGCCGAACGAACGAGACCTGCTAAAGCTGATCTGGCGTCATCCCGGCCTTTCCCGATCGGAAGTCACCGCCCACACCGATCTCACCCAGCAATCCGTCTACCGCATCATCGACCAGTTGGAGGAACGCGGCATCGTTTCCTTCGGCTCGCCGAAACCCGGCACCGGCCGCGGCCAGCCGAGCCCGACACTCCGGCTCGACGGCCGCTACGCTTATTCCTGCGGCATCTCGGTCAATACCGACATCATCGGCATCTGCTTGATGGATATATCAGGCAATGTGCTCGCCGAAAGCAGCGTCGCCTTGCGCGAACGCACCATGGCCCAGTCGCTCGATCTGGTTCGCGAGCAGCTGATCGAACACCAGAGGGTGAACAATCTTTCCGAAGAGGCCTTCTTCGGTATCGGCTTTGCCATTGCCGGCTTTCACATCAGCGGCACCCGCTACAATGCGCCCCTCCCGCTGCATGAATGGTCGCTGATCGAGCTCGGCCCGCTGCTCACGGAATTTTTCGGCAAGCCCGCCTGGGTGCGCAACGGCGGCAAGACGGGAGCCATCGCCGAATCCATGTTCGGCGTCGGCCGCTATATCAAGCACTTTGCCTATCTGAGCTTCAACTACGGCTTTGGCGGTGGCCTGATCAGCGACGGCGAACTGCTGCTGGGCGGCATCGGCAATGCCGGCGAATTCTCGGGGATGTACGACGCCGAGGAAACCAAACGCCGGCCGGCCTTGCAGTGGCTGATCGAAAAGCTCAACCGCAACGGCGTCGACGTTCCCTCGATCAGCTATATGCGCAAGCATTTCGACCCGAAATGGCCAGGTGTCGCGGAATGGGTGGACGAGGTCACGCCCGCCTATAGCCGCCTGATCAATGCGATCTGGGCCGTTTTCGATCCGCAGGCAATCGTCTTCGGCGGCCAAGTTCCCACCGCGCTGGCACAGATGCTGATCGACCGGACCGAGAATTTCGATCGGCCACGCTACGGCGTGCAGCGCCCGCGCCCGAAGCTGATCATCTCCGAGATCTCAAGCGACGCCTCGGCCATGGGCGCGGCAATCACCCCGTTCAAGTCGGCCTATTATTGAGGCGAGCGACTTCGCGGCTCCGCCGAGCCAGAAACTGACTCCCGCTCAGCCGCTTACGGCTATTCCCTCTCCTTCCGCTTGAGGAAATCGACGCATGTGGCGCTGGGCGGGAGATGCCCGTTTTTCGCGCCGAAGCGACGCAGGCGATTTTCGCCCG
This sequence comes from Rhizobium acaciae, assembly GCF_025941625.1. Taxonomy (NCBI): domain Bacteria; kingdom Pseudomonadati; phylum Pseudomonadota; class Alphaproteobacteria; order Hyphomicrobiales; family Rhizobiaceae; genus Rhizobium; species Rhizobium acaciae. The sequence goes on along the minus strand of NZ_JAPCZO010000022.1, from coordinate 128,064 downwards.
GCCGTTCCTGCGCTATGATCTGATTCTGGCGCAGCCCACGCCTCCCCCCTCCATCGGGAAAGCAGACGTCATGTGGGGCCACCTGAACCGAACCGACTGTTCGAGCATCTTGCATAAGGAGGGATTGCGAAAACCGCTCGCAATAGGAGGTTTATGAATGAAGATGTCTGCGCCTATCTATCACCTGAAGCGTAAAGCCAGAAAGCTCTCCCGAGCCGAGGACATACCCTTGCATCAGGCGCTCGACCGCATAGCCCTGGAAGAAGGCTACGGCGGCTGGAGCCTGCTTGCGGCAAAAGCAGCGGCGGAAGCACCCGCCGGCAAGCTGTTTCAGCAATTGCTGCCCGGCGATCTCCTGCTCGTCGGCGCCCGGCCCGGCCACGGCAAGACCCTGATGGGCCTCGAACTCGCCGTCGAGGCGATGAAATCAGGCCGTCCCGGTGTGTTCTTCTCGCTGGAATATACGGAAGACGATATTGTCGATCGCTTCCGCGCCATCGGCGTCGACCGGGCGCAATTCGAGCGTCTGTTCGAATTCGACGGCTCCGACGCGATCAGCGCCGCCTACATCGCCGAGAGACTGGCGTCCGCACCGCGCGGCACGCTCGTCGTCATCGACTATCTCCAGCTGCTCGACCAGAAGCGGGAGAACCCCGAACTCTCCGTCCAGGTCCGCACCCTGAAGGCTTTCGCCCGCGAGCGCGGCCTGATCGTGGTCTTCATCTCCCAGATCGACCGATCCTACGAGCGATCGCATAAGCCCCTGCCTGATATCGCCGATATCAGGCTGCCGAACCCGCTGGACCTGACGCTGTTCGACAAGACGTGCTTCCTGAACAACGGCCAGCTGGCGTTTCAGGCTGCGCGATAAAGACCCGCAGTGCTCCGCTCGCGGGCCTCACGCATGGCCCGCGGGACCTTGCTCCGCTGGTCTGATTTTATCATACTGCCCGGCATGAGCGGATATGAGAGCCCTGTCGATTTCTACGCGCGCCCCGGCCAGATGACATCGGCCGGGCCGCACGCCCCCGTCCTTGCAGCGCTCAAGGGCGTCGAAACCGTTGCTGCGGCCGTGCACGGCGCGCTGCTGCACGATGCCTGGGCGCAACACTACGATCAGGTGCTGACCCCGGACCGAAGGGCGCAGTCACACACGCGGCCGACGCGAGAGATACTCGATACGATCATGGGGATCGATCCCGCCCCACTCGACATCCCGCGCCCACCTGACAAACGCAGCATAGGCACATGCCGCAATTTCACCGTGCTTGCCTGCGCGGCACTCAAGGCCCAGGGCGTCCCGGCACGTGCCCGCTGCGGCTTCGGCATGTATTTCGAAGCCGGTAAAGGCATAGATCACTGGATCGCCGAATATTGGGACGGAGCGCGCTGGGTCTCTGCGGATTTCCAGATCGACGATCTCCAGCGCGCTGCCTTGAAACTCGATTTCGATCCCCTCGACCAGCCACCGGGCAAATTCCTCAGCGCCGCCGAAAGCTGGCAGCGCTGTCGCGCCGGCGCCGCCGACCCCGGAAAATTCGGCATCTTCGACGGGTCCGGCTTCTGGTTCATCGCCATGAACCTCGTCCGCGACTTCGCCGCCCTCAACAACATGGAGATGCTTCCCTGGGACAATTGGGGATCGATGCCGGAGCCCGAAGAGGAGATGTCTGCGGATGGTCTCGCCCGCTTCGATCGCCTCGCTGCCCTGACGGTGGCAGCGGACGAACGCTTCGGGGAGTTGCGGGCGCTCTATGAGGACGATGCCGGGCTGCGCGTGCCGGCGCAGGTCTTCAACGGCGTGCGGCAGCAGATGGAGAATGTTGGCGCGTGATTCCCTCTTATCCGAGCGGAGAGAAGACTGAGTGGCGCCTTGGTTCCCCTCTTCTCGTCTCTTCTCAGATCAGCTTGATTTCGCCCCAGACAATCCTGGTGCGTACGACAAAGCTCAACCGATCATCATTCGAATAGGCGCGTAGCAATTCAGAGAGTTCCGCGTCGAAGGTCGCGATACGATCGCCGAGTTTCGAAGGTGCGAAGGTGTCGCGCGAATGCTGGCAGGATACGAAATCCTCGACGCTCTGCTCGAAGGGATGCTCCGATACGAAGTCCTCGCTGCCATGCAGGTCAAGATAGTTCTGGTAGCTTCGCATGCCCTCGGACCATCGGCCGTGATCGAAAGGCTGGCCGGTCACCTCAGGGACCCACCTCCCCAGGAATGAATTCCAATCCGATTGCCACGCAGGCTCGAACGGGTCGTCGCCGGAAACCACCGCCATGACATGGCCTGGCGCGGCATTCGCCAGAAGATGCGGAAACAGCCTGGCATGATCCATCCAGTGAATACTGGCTGCTGCGACCGTCAGATCGAAGCGTTGGCCATCGGTCGGGAAATCCTCGGCGAAACTTTCGATCCAGCGGATATTCTCAGCGCCGCCGTCCGGCAGCGATCTGCCCAGCGCAATCATATGCGCGGAAGGATCGACCGCCGTGACACTCCCAAACGAACCCGACAGCGCGCGGGAGATTTTCCCCGGTCCGCAACCGATATCCAGCAGATGCTCCGACCGCGGAGCGATCGCCAGAAGCTTTCGAAAAACGGCATCGGGATAAGGCGGACGGTACCGGTAGTTTGCGACGACGTCGCTTTCCGTGAAGGAGGAGCCCTTGCGCTGGTCCATCAAAACTCCATGCTCACACCGCAGCCGGCGGAGGCTGTAACACGCGTTTATGTCAGGGGTTTAGCGCGGCGTAACAATCTCTCTATCGGTTATAGCGGCGGATGGCAGGCCAATGCCGCAGAAGTGATACGCCGAACTCATCCGGTTCCGATTGTCTTCCGGGCCGAAATTGTGCGAAGACCCATCGACCCCAGACACAATAGATCAAGGTGCGGCATCAGTATGAAGAAGATCGGCTTCCTCTCGTTCGGGCATTGGACGCCCTCACCTCAATCGCAGACGCGCTCAGCCGGCGATGCGCTGCTGCAGTCGATCGAGCTTGCGGTGGCGGCCGAGGAGCTCGGGGCTGACGGGGCGTATTTTCGCGTGCATCACTTCGCCCGACAGCTGGCCGCACCCTTCCCGCTGCTATCAGCCGTCGGCGCTAGAACCAAACGGATCGAGATCGGCACCGCCGTCATCGACATGCGCTACGAGAACCCGCTTTATATGGCCGAGGATGCGGGTGCGGCCGACCTCATCGCCGGCGGCCGCCTGCAGCTCGGCATCAGCCGCGGTTCGCCCGAACAGGTGATCGATGGCTGGCGCCATTTCGGCTACGCCCCGCCCGAAGGCCAGAGCGAGGCCGACATGGCTCGCCACCATGCCGAAGTCTTCCTCGAAGTGCTGCGCGGCGAAGGATTTGCCAAGCCGAACCCGCGGCCGATGTTTCCCAATCCGCCCGGCCTCTTGCGCCTCGAGCCGCATTCCGAGGGCCTGCGCGAGCGGATATGGTGGGGCGCGAGCTCGAATGCCACCGCCGTCTGGGCGGCCAAGCTCGGCATGAACCTGCAGAGTTCGACGCTGAAGGACGACGAGACGGGCGAGCCCTTTCATGTCCAGCAGGCCGACCAGATCCGGGCGTACCGCGAGGCGTGGAAAGAAGCCGGCCACACGCGCCAGCCGCGCGTCTCGGTCAGCCGTAGCATCTTCGCGCTGGTCGATGATCGCGACCGCGCCTATTTCGGCTACGGCAACGACGGTGAGGACAAGATCGGCTTCATCGACGAGAAGACCCGCGCAATCTTCGGTCGCAGCTATGCCGCCGAACCCGACGCCCTGATCAAGCAGCTCGCCGAGGATGAGGCAATCGCCGAGGCGGACACGCTGCTGCTCACCGTCCCCAATCAGCTTGGCGTCGATTACAACGCCCATGTCATTGAAGCGATCCTCACCCATGTCGCGCCTGCGATGGGTTGGCGCTGATGTTCGTTCCCGGCGAGCTGTCTTCGCCGGCTCCAGCGCACTACGGCTCATGCGCGGTTTGATTTGCCGCAGCCAATTTCCCCATGGCCTGCTGGATGGCCGAGAAGAAGAGCGCCGTCGTGATCCCGAACATCATCAGCCCATTGGCTGCCTGCAGCGGCGCAAGCAGCCGGATACGGCCATTGAGCACGACATCGCCATATCCGAGCGACGTGAAGGTGACGCCGGAAAAATACATGGCCGTTTCGAAGTCCTCGAAGGCACCGAGCACGCGATATAACACTGCCCAAAAAGCGACCTGGAGGATATTGCCCAGCATGAGCACGATCATCAGAACCGAGAATTGCACGAAGATCGTCCGCCAGGGCTTTCGGCCCACGGGTTGCGTGCGCGCGTGAGCAAAATAACGCGCGGCCAGCACCGAAGCCAGCGCCTGGAGTGCGAGGCAGAACGCCATCGCAAGCAGGCCGAGACCAATGACTTTGATCATGGGGCCGGACCTTCGATCCGGGGGCCGTCCTCAATCGGGCGCTGATGCAGCCACTCCATCAGCAACACGAAGCCGACGGCCAGCAGCACGGGGCCGACAAATATACCGAGAAGGCCGTCAGCAATCATCCCTCCGATGACACCGACCAGGATGACCGGCATTGGCACGTCCGATCCACGGCCGAGCATCAATGGTTTGAGCAAATTGTCGCTCAGCCCGGCGATGAAAGACCATATGGCGAAGATGATCGCCGGTGTTGTCGCTTCCGTGGCAAAGACATAGGCCATGACGGGCAGCGTGAGCAGCAGCGGCGGTATCTGCACGACTGCCAACAGAAACGTGACGGCCGTCAAGGCGCCGGCCGCCGGAACGCCGATGGCGAAGAAGCCAATGCCAACGAGCATCGACTGGATCGCCGCCACACCGACCACGCCGACCGCCACGCCCCGGATCGTCGTGGCGGTCAGGTGGACGAGCCGGGCACCCCGCGCCCTGCTGTTGGTGACGAGTTCCAGCAGACTGAGGGCAAAAGCCGCAGCACCCTTGGCATAAGCGACAAGCACGGCGGCGATCGCGATGGAAAGAACGAAGGACAGGCCACCAGAGGCCAGGCCGCCGGCGAAAGATGCAAGCCACGCAGCAGGCTTGCTCAGCATCTCGCCGTATTGACGCAGCGCCGAGGGCAGGTTGGCGGCAGCGAGCGACCAGCCCTCCGAGATCTTCGCACCGACCACCGGCAGGTCGGCAAGCCACGTTGGAGGCGGCGGAATTGTCAGGCTGTGGTTCTGCAAACCGGACACAAGCCAGTAAATGGAAGACCCAAGCGACGTGATCAAAACGAACATTGGCACCAGCACGACGGCAACGCCGAAGATGCCGATGAGAGATGCCGACCAGCGATTGCCGATCCGATCGGACAGGCGCAGATGCAAGGGATGAAGCATGACCGCCAGGATCACCGACCAAAGCAGAATGCCGAGGAACGGCAACATGATCCTGGCGCAGACATAGACCAGAAGCGCGACGACTCCCAATTGAACTGCCGCATGGATGATGGACGGTCTCGACGGCGCGAGATCGACATTCGATGCGCTGGACGTCATTTTCCCCTCCCGGCCCGGCCTCCGCCAACGAGCGAAGCCGGACGCTCACGCATCGGACAGCGAAACCTTCCACCCGGTATCGGACCTGCGCGGCGAAGATTTTGCCGACGCCGTGAAAAATCGTCTCCAATGCCCCGTCATCATACACGACTTCGTGAAAACGGGATACGGCCACTGCTGCCGGACTCTCAACCCCTGGTATACCTGGCGCGAAATTCGCGAGGACTGCAGCCCTCGCGTTCGTGGAAGACACGCGAAAAATAAAATGGGTCATCCAGGCCGACCACGGCGGCGATGGTTTCGATCTTCTCGTCGGTGGTTGCCAAGAGCTGTTTGGCGTGGTCCATGCGCACCCGAAGCTGGAATGCCTTGGGCGGCAGCCCGGTTTCGAGCGTGAACCGCCTGCGCAGCGTCGCCGGCGACATGCCGTGCTCGGCGGCAAAGGCTGTAAGGTCCAGCGGTTGCATTGCGCGTTGCCGCAGCGTTTCGACGATTTCGGCCATGTCGGGCCTATCTCGGCGCTGATCGGCCGCGCCGCTTGCCTGTCTTGCGGCTGACATGACAATGCGATGCAGCATCAAGGCCGCCGACGCCTGCCCGAGGTTGGTATCGTCGAGCAGATCGGCATGAAGGCTGGCGAAGAGCCGCGCCACCTCATCAAGGTGATGCAGGGCCACGACGGGCTGTCGCTCGATCATGAGGCTCAGCCGGACGAAGTCCCGCGTGAATGATCCTTCGAAAAGCGCCCAGCGCTCGTCCCAGCCGCCTTCGTCGGGGCCATAGGAATGCACTCGGTTGGGAAACAACCAGAACAGTGCCGGTCCGACCAGGCTCAGGCGGCCGCTGGCGGCGGTTTCCAGCCAACCCTGCCCGCGCTCCACCAGCACGACAGCGAAATTCGGGAGTTTCCGGTCCGTCACTGCACGGCGGGCCTGCTGCTTGCCGCTGCCGGTGACCACAAGTCCACCGACAGCGGCAAGCGGCGTTCTATAGATGGCCTCTGCGTTTCTCATGATGAGCGAAAAGTCCAGCTATGAATTTCCTCTATGTCGGTTGGCATGCCGGATCAGGTAATTGATGACAAGCCAACTCAAGCGACGGAGGAGTGAAATGTCAATTGCTGCGGAGGTCAGACAAGCTCGCATGATGGAATTTCCTCTTGCCGCAAATGGCAGAACCTTGCCCGCGGAGCGGATCGGTTGGCTCGTGCCCACCGATCCCGGCATCGGCATCGACGCTATCCGCCGCCGCTACCAGGACGATGGTTATGTCTGGCTGAAAGGCCTTCTGCCGCGGGCCGATGTGATCGATTTCCGCCGCTGGGTCTTCGAACGCCTCGCCGAAATCGGGCTGGTCGAGCCCGGAAGCGATTTTTCGCTGGGCTTGGCGTCTGCCGATGGCTTCGACAAAAGCCTGGCGGACCGGCGCCTGATGTCGCTCGTCCGCTCCGCCGCCTATGAAGGCTTCTGCGCGCAACCGCCACTCGCCCGCTTCATGGACGATTTCCTGCAGGGTATCTCCTATCTCCACAAGCGCAAGATCATGCGTTTCGTCCAGCCGGGATCGCCGACGGCCACGCCCGCCCACTATGATCTCGTCTATCTCCGCGGCGGCACCAGCCGCCTGGTGACGGCCTGGATTCCGATCGGCGACATCCCCACCGAGATGGGCGGCCTGGTCTATCTCGAAGGCTCGCACACCCTGGGCGTCAGGATGGAGGCCGAGTTCCAGGCAGCAAGCGGCAATCTTTCTGCGGAAGAGCGGGTTAGTGCCTATAACCGCCACATGGCGGAAGGCGGCTGGATCTCCAAGGATCTGCCCGATATGGCGGAGCGCTGCGACACCCGCTGGCTCGCCGCCGATTATGAGGCCGGCGACGTGGTGCTCCACTCGCCCTACATGATCCACGCCTCGACCACCAACCAGGACCGCAGCCGACGGCTGCGCCTCTCCACCGACATAAGATATCAGAATGTCGACGACGAGATCGACGTCCGATGGAACAACCACTGGAGCCTCGGCGATATGCTGTAGCTCAGCTTTCCGGGGCCCATCTTTGACCTGCGATCCGGTGCGATGGCTGCTATAGCAGGTTGATTGGCGAAGGGACGTCTACATAAAAGCGAAGCATGGGGACCTTACTGCCGCGATGGGCGTTGATGGTCCGGGCCTTGAACGATCCCATGACTGCCCGACTTATTGACGTAGCCGAACCGCTTGAGTTGCCTGATGCCGCGTACGAACCTGAACGATATTCTGATCTTCATGGCCGTCGTCGATGCCGGAAGCTTTATCGCCGGCGGCCAGGCCATGGGCCTGTCGCGTTCGGCGGCAGGAAAGGCTGTCATCCGTCTGGAAGACCGGCTCGGCGCGCGCCTGCTCAACCGCACGACGAGGACGTTGAGCCTGACCGACGAAGGCCGGATGTTTTACGAGCGCGGGCTGCAGATCCTGGTATCGGTCGACGAGGCGGAAGCGAGCGTGGCGGGGCAGAACAGCACGCCGCGAGGCGTTCTCCGGCTTGCCGCTCCCGATGCTTTCGGGCGGCTCGTCGTGCTGCCTTTGCTTGAAAAATATCTTCGGGCCTGGCCCGACATCCAGGTCGAAGTGAGCTTCACCGATCGCCCGGCCGACATTGTCGAGGAAGGCTTCGATCTGGCGATCCGGGTCGGCGCGACGGCGACAGACACCCGCCTGGTCTCACGCGTGATCGCCACCTATAAGGCGCGGCTCTGCGCCTCGCCGTCCTATCTCGCCGAGCGCGGCAAGCCGGGCGATATCGACGATCTCTCGGTCCATGACTGCCTGATCTTCGCCGGCCGCAATCAAAGGCAGGGCTGGCGCTTTCGCGGGGAAGGCGGTTCCTGGATCAAGGCGCAGGGCCGCAGCCGCCTGAGGCTCGACAGCGCAGAGGCGATCCGCGACGCCGCCTTGGCCGGCCTCGGCATCGCCCTCCTCCCCGACTTCCTCATCGCCGACGATCTCGCTGCCGGCCGCCTCCGGCAGATCCTGGCCGACCTCGAAACCGACGACGCAAAGATCGTCACACTCTATCCCGACAAGCGCCTGCTGGAACCACGAGTCCGCCGCTTCATCGATCTGCTGGTTGAAGAGCTTGGGCGCGGCTAGAGCTGGACGCTTCAGGCGAAGCCCTGTCAAACCCGCGAAAGCTCTTCAGCGCCAGCGGCGCAAGCGTTGCCGCGAGATAGGCAATCCCCATCAGGAACAGCGCCGCCGCAAGGCCGAGCGTGCTGATCAGCGCGCCGCCGGCGAGGCCGCCGAAAGGGATGAGCGCGAAGCAGAGGGCGGTGTTCAATGCGGTGACGCGACCAGTCAGCGGCTTGGGGATGCGCTCGAAGATGACCGCCGACAGGATCGGGTTGAGGAAGCCCGACGCGAATCCTGCGATGGCGAGCGTCGCAAAGACGAGGCCGATGGGCGCGTCCAGCGCCGGAACGAGAAAGCGCGGAAAGCCGGTCAGGAGGAAGGCCACCGTATAGACCATCAGTCGCGGCATGCGCTCGCCGATCGCCGCGGCAATCGCCGCGCCTGCGATCGAGGCGCCAGCGAAGGCGGCGAACATCGCACCGAGCAGCTCCGGGCCATGACCGGCATCCCGTGTCCAGACCGGCAGCAGCACGGCATGATAGGCCTGGTCGAAGAGATTGGTGACCGCCACCATGGCGACGATGCTGACGAGCACGGCGTCGCCGCGCAGAAAGCGCCAGCCTTCACGCAGATCCTCGAGATAGGACGCCCGTTCGGCCGGTCGAGTTTCGGGCGCAGGCGCGCGCCGCGTCCCGGGTATGCCCTCGGCAACGATCAGCGCGGCGGCGGCGAAGGTGGCGGCATTGACGAGCAGCGCCTGGCCCGGGCCGATCAGCCCGATCAAAGCGCCGGCGCCGGCCGCACCCGCCGTCGAGGCCAGCCGCTCGATGGCGCTCGCAACGCCGGTCACTCGTTCGAGCGGTACATTGGCGAGTGTGGCGATATCCGGAACCATCGCCTGCTTGGCCGCATCGGAGGGGCCGCGTAGCACGCCCATGGCAAAGACGAGCGGCAGCAGCACCGGCATGCCAAGCATGCCGAAGAGATCGAGAAGCGGCACCAGAGCGACCACGAGCACCGAAGCCGTGTCGCAGACGACAGCGATGCGCTTCGGGCCGACACGGTCGATCAGCGGCCCGCTGAGCGCCTTGGCGGCGACATAGGGCAGCATCTCCATCATCGCCGTCAGCCCGGTCAGAACCGGGCTGCCCGTCGTGCTCAGCACCAGCCAGGGAATGGCGATGGTCGACAGCCGCGTACCGGAAAGCGAAAGCGTCTCGGCCGCAGCAAGCGCCAGGAAAGGCCCGCCCGGTCTCATGGCTCGCCATCCCCCTCGCGGTGCGGGAGCCGCCCCGGATAGGGAAAAGCGTGCAGCATGATCGAGAAGGGAACCATATCCGGGGGCGCTAGCTCGCCCAGAGGCGGAGCCACCCGCATCGCTTCGAGAATGAGATCGGTCAGCCGCCTGGTCAGGGCCTCGGCCTGTTCCGCCGTCATCGGGATGATGATGTCGCTGGCCGTACTCGCCTTGCGCCACTCCGCCGGCAGCTCGGCATATTCCTCCAGCGCCTGCTGCATCTGGCCGACCTGCAAGGAGAGTATCGCTTGGTTGAAGGCGAGGTCGAGATCGAGCGCTTCACCCTCGGCCTCGCTTGCCGGCACCGAGGTGAGCTCGTGGCTGGCGCGCCACCAGCGGTCGCGCCGCGAAGCATGCGGCGATTCCTCGATGAAGCCGTATTGGGCAAGCTGGCGCAGGTGATAGCTGGTCGCGCCGCTGTTCAGGCCGAGCCGCGCGGCAAGCTGCGTCGCCGTGGCAGGCCCATCGATCCTGAGCATGCCGAGCATGCGCAGCCGGACAGGATGCGTCAACGCCTTCAGCGCGGTCGGATCGGGCACGACCCGGCTGAGGGTGCGGGGTGCGGTGACTGAGTGAGCGGGCTGCGGGCGCGGATTTTCCATGCCGGCAGCCTACTATTGCAAACATATCTTTGCAAAGCTTTCTTTGCATCAACGAAAGCCGCTCTCGGCGCCCTGCCTTGCGGCTCAATCCTCCGGCAGGGTGAAGACCGCGCAAGGCTGGGCGATGCCGCGCAAGCTGTGCTCTCCGAGCGGCATCAGCGCCGTCGCCGTATTCGCCGCAACCGCGCCCGAGATCAGCACGCTTCGGCCGAGCGGTTTGCAGAGCCCTTCCAGCCGGCTGACGAGATTGACGGCGGGGCCGATGGCGGTAAAGTCCAGCCGGTCGGCTGCGCCGATATTGCCCCATAGGATCTCGCCGAAATGCAGCGCCGCGCCGAAGGGCAGCGGCGCCAACCCCTGCGCCTGGCGTATCTGGTCGAGATGGACCATGCCGGCACGGCTGGCAGCAACCGCCCTGAGGGCCGCCTCGCAGGCTTCCCGGTCTCCGTGGCCTACACTTCCCGCGTCGTCGGAAGCGCCCGTGACCGGAAAGATCGCCAGCACGCCGTCGCCCATGAATTTCAGCACCTCGCCGCCGAAGGCGTGCACCGCGCCCGCGACGCGGTCGAACCATGCGTCGAGCGTCGCGATCATCGCGTGCGGCTCCGTCACCTCCGAAAGTGCGGTGAAATCGCGCAGATCGGCGCAGAGAAGAGCCGCACGTATGGTCTCGCCGGTGCCGCGGGCAAGCTCGCCGGCCTGCACCCGGGCGGCACTACGCCGGCCGAGATAGGCTTCAAGCAGGGCTGCCCGCGCCTCCCGCGCCGCGAGCGCTGCGAGCGGCGCGGCGGCAAAACGCGCGACCTCGCGCAGCCGGTCGGCTTCCGCTGGAGCGAATGCGCCGGCCCCTGCCCGGTTGTCGATACCCGCCCAGCCGAGTATGGGACTATCCTGCGAAGGCCCTATTCGTTCCTCCCATACCGGCCCGAGCGCGGTCAGCCAGTCGCGCCCGGCCTCGCTCTGCGGAGCCCCGGCAAAGGCCAGCGCCTCGATGACAGCACCGGTCTCGGCCCGCCAAAGCCAGGTGCGCCGCGCAATGATCGGATGCGGCACCGAAAGCGTCAGCGTGCCGCCGGAAAGCGGCAGTCCGTCGGCCAGCAGCCGGCGCCCGAGCTCGGCCAGAAACCGTTCGGGACCAGGCGAGGCTCCAGCCTCGTCAACCAGCCAGGCAAGGGGAGACGGCAGATCCATGCCGTGATCATGGCACGCCCTCCCGTACAGCCGCAAGGACATCGCCTATGTGTCGGCAAATCGACATCCCGCATGTCCGTCGGGACGCCTCTGGGGGTCTCCGTGAGGACTTCTCTATCGATCAGCCTGTCGGCTCGAGGGCGACCCCTGTTGAAACCATTCACCGCGGTGGAAGAAGAAAAATAAACACTTTAAACTTGCGCGACTTTGATTCCATTATAGGGTCGTTCGTCATCGTGTAATTGAGGGGTACGATGGGCACGATATTCTGGCCGAAAGATCCGTTGGATGGGAATGACATGACGCTGCTGACGTCGATCCTTCGGCGATGGTGCGAAAGATATCAGGTCGAACTGACAGCGGAGGAGAGCAGCCGCAAGGCGAAGGAACTCGTCGAATGGTTCGAATTCGGCGTCAAGGATCCCGTCGAGCTCGAGGAATTGATCGACGACAAGTACTGGCTCGTCAGCAGGATCTGACCCTCTGGCAGACCGGGAGAACGCTGGCTATCAGCGTGAGCGACGCTTTTTCATTAGAAAAGGCCGGGCGAAAATCGCTCCGGCCTTCGTCCATCTCCATCTAAGCGAGACTTTTAGTCATTGTCCCGCCAACGGCGGTCGCGATCCCAGCGCCGCTCATGGCGCCAGCGCGGGCCATCCCAATCGCGGTGACGCCGCTCCCAGCCCCAGCGGGGCGGACCACCGTAGAAAGCCACCGGCGGCGGGCGGCGCCAGTTTCGCCGGCATTCGCCCCAGCGCGTCAGATGCCAGCCGCGACCGCAGGCGTAGTCGACCGTGGTGATATTGCTCTGGACATTGATTGTCCCCATCGGCATCGCCTGCGCTGTGCCGAACGAGAGGCTGCCAGCGAGCAAGGCAGCCGCGATAGAAAGTGCCTTCATCGAGAACTCCATTTCAATCCAGCCGTCCACACCTTATGACCGCCAAATTGAACTGGAGATGAACTGCGCGTTCATGTTTGCGGGAGAAAAAGAAGCGCTTCCGCACGGCCGTCCTGAGCGCTCGCCAACCGCTGTTGTCGCAACGGCAAGCGCTTCAGAGCCGCCCCGCTGCCTGCAAAATTGTTCATGTCCTGCCGTAAAAAGAGTCGGGACCCGGATCACCTCCGGCGGCAACCTCGGTCAGCCGTCCGAGATAATGTGCCCAACCCTCCGCATGGCCGGCGCATTGCTCGGCGCTAGGCAGGCCGCTATGGGTGAGCCGCAGCAGCGTTCCGCCTCCCTGTTCGATCAGATCGATCTCGACGAGGCTCGAACCCGGCGGCACCACCTCGCTACCGTCCCAGCCGAAGCTGTAGGCAAGGCGATGAACCGGCACCACCTCACGAAACGAACCGCGCGCAAAGCGGGCGCCGGTAACGTTGACGAGATAGAGCCCGCCGGGCTGCGGCTCGATCTGAGCCTCCGTTCCCATCCAGCGCAGGATCTTTTCCGGGTCGGTCATCAACGCGAACACCGCGGCCGGCGGCGCTGCGATATGCGCCTCGCGGCGGACGACGAAAGGATCTTCCATCTCTCTCTCCCATAGTTGCCACGGCCTTGCCCGCCGCGGAAAGAGACGGTGCATCCTGTCCTGCCGTGCTATTCTGACGTGAATGTCCTCACGCATAGCATGTAGGCGCAAGCCCATCCTCCGCAAGAGGGCTTGCCCTTCGCGATCGACGAACAAACGAAATCGCCGCGTCGGGAGCCCCGATCCTGCATTGGCCGCGAAGCATTTCGACCTATTGCCAGCCCGTCACCTTCCCCCTATTGTTCGCGCCGTTCTCAGGGCGGGGTGCAAGTCCCTACCGGCGGTATGCAATTTAGATTGCGAGCCCGCGAGCGCCTTCTTCGGAAGGGTCAGCAGATCAGGTGAGATGCCTGAGCCGACGGTCATAGTCCGGATGAAAGAGAACGTGCGTTCCTGCCGCCCTAGCGGCTGTCGGGGACGTTCGTGATCGCCTTGGGTGATGTGTCTGTTCGCCAAAGGAGATTACTGTGACACCCACCCGCTATGCCTTCGTCAAAGCCAGCTGGCACGCCGACATCGTCGACCGCGCCCTTGATGGCTTCCATCAGCTTATTCCGCCCGAGCAGGTCGATGTGTTCGATGTACCCGGCGCATTCGAGATGCCGCTGCTGTCGCGCGATCTTGCGGCAACCGGACGCTATGCCGCAGTCGTTGCCGCCGCCTTCGTCGTCGACGGCGGAATCTACCGCCACGAATTCGTCGCCCAGGCCGTCGTCGATGGGCTGATGCGCGCCGGCATGGATACCGGTGTGCCGGTGCTGTCGGTTTCGCTGACGCCGCATCAGTATCAGGAAACCGAGCACCACAAACAGATCTACCGCGCACATTTCGTCGAGAAAGGGCGCGAGGCAGCAAAGGCGGCTCTGACGATCGGCAAAACCCGCGCCGCTCTCGCCGCGTAAAAGCGGCTCGACGAGCAGAACAACAACAGCCGATGAAGACGGCGGGCTAATCCCGCCGTCGACCACTCAGATCGACTTCACCTCGCCACCATCCATGCGCAGCGTCGAGCCGGTCATCCAGCGGGCGGCGGGCGATACCAGGAAGGCCATCAGTTCGGCGATTTCCTCCGGCTCGCCGTAGCGGGCGATGCCTGCCTGCTCGGGGAAACGGGCGATTGCCTCCTCCACGCTCAGGCCGTGCAGCGGCGCCCATCGTTCGAGATAGGAGCGGCGTCGGCCGGTCATGACCGGGCCGGGCAACACGCTGTTGACCTGCACGCCATCGGCAACGCCGCGATCGGAAAAAGCCTTGGCCAGCGCGACGATCGCCGCATTGATGGTGCCGACCGCCGCATAGGGCGCCTTCGGAAACACCGCCGAATTGCCGGACATCATCACGACGGAGCCCTTGGCATCTTTCAGCGCCGGCCAGGCTGCAATCGTCAGGCGCCGTGCGCCATGCAGCTTCAGCGCCAGTCCGCCTTCCCACTGCGCGTCGGTCATCTCGAAGAGATCGATCTGTGGCACTGCGCCGGAGATATTGAGCAGCGCATCGATGCGGCCGAAGGCGCCAAGCGCCTGGTCGACCACGGCTTGCGCCGCTTGCGGGTCGACAAGGTCAGCGCCGATGACGAGGGCCTGCGCGCCGGCCACCCTCACCGCCTGCGCGGTCTCCTCGAGATTGGCGCGGTTGCGCGCGACCAGCACCAGCGCGGAAAAGTCGCGCGCCAGGCGTAGCGCCGTCGCCTGGCCGATGCCCTGGCTGGCGCCGGTGATAATGGCAACTGAGTTCGACATGTCGTCTCTCCTGTTTCCGTGGGTCGCCGCCCGCCCCTTCCGGCGGGCCGGCGCCCGGTTGCTGTCAGCGGACCAGGAAATCGCGGATCGCTACCGCGATCTCGGCAGCGTGCGTTTCCAGCGCGAAATGGCCGGTGTCGAGAAAGCGGACGACGGCGTTGGGGTTATCGCGCTTGAAGGCCTCGGCGCCGGGCGGCAGGAAGAACGGATCGTTCTTGCCCCATATGGCAAGGAACGGCGGCTTATGGGTGCGGAAATACGCCTGAAAGGCCGGATAGAGCGCGACATTGCTTTTGTAGTCGCCGAAGAGGTCGAGTTGTATGTCCTCGACGCCAGGCCGGGCCAGATAGAAATTGTCGAGCGAATAACCGTCAGGCGAAACCGTCGTCGGATCGGCAACGCCATGCGTATATTGCCAGACCGTCATTTCCGGCTGGAGCATCGCCTTCAGCGCATCGCGGTTGGCCTCGGACGCATCCTCCCAATAGGCCTGGATCGGATTCCAGCCATCGCTCAACCCTTCGACATAGGCATTGCCGTTCTGCGAGATGATCGCCGTGATCCGGTCGGGATGCTTCACCGCCAGCCGCAAACCGGTCGGCGCGCCATAGTCGAACACATAGACGGCGTAACGATCGAAGCCGACGATTTCGGTGAAGCGGTCGATCGTCGCCGCGATCCCGTCGAAGGTCGCAGGCCGCGCCGGCAGGTCGGATTGTCCGAAGCCCGGAAGATCGGGCGCGACGATGTGGAAGCGATCGGCAAGCAGAGGGATGAGGTCGCGGAACATGTGGCCGGCGCTCGGAAAGCCGTGCAGCAAAAGCAGCTTCGGAGCGCCCGGCGAGCCGGCCTCGCGATAGAAGATGTTGAAGCCGTCGACGTCGGCGGTGCGGTATCTGATGGTGGACATGACAGTCTCCTTTGCGTTGGTAACTTGTTTGATATTTTCGGTGTGGTTATTCCGCCTGCCCTTGTAGGCTGCTGCTGAAGATCTCCGGCGGGCGAGAGAGAAAACGGACGATCGTTGAATTCAGGCCGTCACCGCGGCAACCGCCTCCCTGACGATGTCGAGCACGGCGGCCGGCGCGGTAACGATCGGCGTATGGTCGACGGCGTGAGAACGCGTGCGCGCGCCCATCCGCTCGGCCATGAAGCGCTGGTTGTCGGCAACGATCATCCGATCCTGTTCGGCGACCAGGAACCAGGCCGGACGGTGCTTCCAGAGCGGGCGCGGCACGGGAACAGTGATGCAGGCCGGCGAAATCGGCCGCTGCACGGCGGCCAGAACTGCTTGCTCGCCAGCCGTTGCATTCTGGGCGAATGCCGCGCCGAAGGCCTCATCCGGCAGGTAGATCAGGCCACGGCTGTCGGGCGAAAGCTTCGGCGCTTTCGGGTGCGGCGTGCCGCGATAGAAGATATCGGCGACCGTCTCGCCCTCGTCGGGCGCCAGCGCCGCAATATAGACCAGCGCCTTGACCTTCTCGTGCCTGGTCGCGGCGATCACCGCGCCGGCATAGGCATGGCCAACGAGAACCACCGGCCCGGTCATGCGCTCCAGTGTGCGATCGAGGGCTGCTACATCATCGCTGAAAGAGGTCAGCGGCAGCGGTGCCGCAACCACCGTCAAGCCTTCGGCGGCCATTGGCTGGATGATCTTTGCCCAGCTCCAACCATCAGCCCATGCGCCATGGACGAGCACAACGTTTACTTCATTGGGGGACATCGGCCTTCTCCTCTGCATCCGGCTGAAATATTGTAACCTTTCTAATTAGTTTATAACGGTTACTACTGGGGCGCATAACTTGTCAAGAGCCTTGGAAGAGGTTACATGTCGGCAGGGCCTCAGGAAGCCGCCCACGCTTGGCGTCACGGCGGCCGGAATAGGAGTTATGATGGACAATCGCTCACCTGCCCTTTTCGTCGGCGATGCGCTGGGACTGGATTTTTTGAATTCGATCGCCACTCCGGTCGACACGCCAGTCGACTGGATCGATGACGGTGAAGGCCTGCTGCGCTGGCTGGAGCAGGCAGAACTCGTTCCCCATGAGACTCTGCAGACGATGCGGGCGCGGGCGCTGCCGGGCGAACTCGACACGGTCGCCGAGCAGGCACGGCGCCTGCGCGAGTGGTTCCGGGATTTCGTCCGCGCCCACAAGGGCCGCCCTCTCTCGGCAGGCGCGCTGGAGGAACTGGAACCGTTGAACCGCCTGCTCGAACGCAACGAGGGCTTCAGTCGCATCGTCGCCGGACATGCCGATGGCCACACCGCGCTGACGCTTCAGCCGATGCGCAAATGGCGCTCGCCCGATGCGCTGCTGTTACCGGTCGGCGAGGCGCTGGCGCAATTCGTCTGCACGGAGGATTTCTCCACTGTGAAAGCCTGTGAAGGGCCGGCCTGCACGTTGCTTTTTGCCGACCACACCCGCGGCCATCGGCGGCGCTGGTGCAGCATGGCCATGTGCGGCAACCGGGCAAAGCAGGCAGCCCACCGGCATCGGCTGAAGGCGGATCACGAATGATGGTGAACCCTGGCATGACCGCGCTGCAATGTTTCTCAACCAACATTCGCACAAACTCCGCCAAAACAGGGCAACACAAACAGAATTATTGATTCGACTGCATGAGTGCGCCGTGGTCAACTTGGCCGTCACGTGTCCGCAATTCTCAAGACATCCAGAACCCAAGGAGCTTAAGATGAGCAATGCACTGCGCAGCGAAACCCCCATTGAAACCCCGAGAACACAGCCCGTCGACACCAAGCTCGAGGTGGTGGTCATCCCCGTTTCCGACGTCGACCGCGCCAAACGTTTTTACGACGGCCTGGGCTGGCGGCTCGACGCCGACTTCGCCAATGATGCCGATTTCCGTGTGATTCAGTTTACCCCGCCCGGTTCCGGCTGCGCGATCATCTTCGGCAAGAACGTCACCGCCGCAGCCCCCGGCTCCGCCCAGGGGCTCTATCTTATCGTGTCCGACATCGAGACCGCCCGCCGCGATCTCATCGCCCGCGGTGTCGAGGTGAGCGAAGTGTTCCATGACGCGGCCGGCGTTTATGCCGGCAAGGACGAACCCTATCTGTTCGGGCGGCTCCGCATTGCCGGCCGTGATCCCGATCACCGCAGCTATCGCTCCTTTGCCTCCTTCAAGGATCCCGATGGCAACGGCTGGCTGTTTCAGGAAGTCACCACGCGCCTGCCGGGACGCATCGACGCCGACGGGACGACATTCACCAACTCAACCGATCTCGCGTCAGCCATGCGCCGTGCGGCGACCGCGCACGGCGAACACGAGAAGCGAAACGGCGGCAAACACGACGAGAACTGGCCGGACTGGTACGCCGAATACATGGTCAGCGAACAGGCCGGCAAGCAGCTGCCCCTATAGGCAAGGGCGGCGACATCCTCTGAGAAGCAACGGCATTTCGGTATGGCGCGCGCTATGCCGAAAACGCTTTAACGTGTCTTCGCCTCACCAATCTCACCGATCTCCTTGCCGGCGTCAGGTCGAGACCGGGATCCGCCGGAAACTGTCATTGAGATGCGGAAGACATCTGCGACGTCACCCAATCAGAAAACGCGAGCATGGCTGCTGTTGGCGGCCTTGATTGAAGTCGGGTCAGCCAATAGCTTCCCAGCGATATGGTCGTGGGAAAAGGTTGTCTGATAGCCCCCGAGGATAAATGTCTGGAAAACATCGACGGCGGTGCCAGAGCGATCCCCAGTCCTTGCAGGGCCGCCTCCATCATGGCGAGGGAAGAGTCGAAGACGATACCGGCGTTTATTTGTGCCGCTGGCGGAACATTCGCTGCGGCAAACCAAGTGCTCCATTCATCCGCCCTGTAGCTCCGCAAAAGCGTCGCCTCGACGAGGTCTGCAGGCGACCTTAAGCGCTCCGCCAATTTGGGCGTGCACAGAGGAGAGAGCGGAGCGTCGAACAGACGCAGCGCCTCTGTGCCGTGCCAGGAGCCGCTGCCGAAGCGAATGGCAAAGTCTAGTCCCTCGGCCGCCATATCGACGCGATTATTGTTTGTCGAAACGCGCACATCGATGAACGGGTGCTGCTGTCGAAAATCCGAAAGCCTTGGCAACAACCAGCCGACGGCAAATGTCCCCACCACGCCCAGGAACAGCAATTCCCGAACCTGCCCGGCTTCAATCCGGTCCAGCGTGATCGCCATTTGATCGAAGGAATTGGTCAAGGTCGGCAAAAGAGCTTCGCCTTCAGCGGTGATTTTCAAGCCTCTAGGGAGACGCTGAAAAAGGGCAGCCCCCAATCGCTTCTCCAGGCTTTTGACCTGTTGGCTTACGGCGGCCTGGGTAACGCAAAGCTCGATCGCGGCCCGGGTGAAGCTGAGATGTCTTGCCGATGCTTCGAAGGCCCTCAAGCCATTTAAAGGGAGGAATTGCCGAACCATCTTAGCCTTAGATTTTCTTGGATCTCCTCCGAGATATCATCGTTTGCCGCCGCAAAACAGTGCCATTAAATGCCGTCCTCATGCGCCTTTGCGCTGATGAAGCTGCTTTTAGAGGATGAAGAAATGACGCGTGATTGGATAGGAATTCTATCGGCCGCATTGGTCTCGACATGCATTTCCACAAGTGGCTTTGCGGCTGACGAGCTGAAACTGAAAGCCATCTCGGACGCCGCGATAAAACCAATCATGGATAAATACGGCATTCCGGGCCTGGCCGTTGCCATCACCGCTGACGGACAGAACCACATCTTCAACTACGGCGTCGAGTCGAAGGACACGAACAGGCCCGTCACCCCGGCGACCATGTTCGAACTGGGGTCGATCAGCAAAGCCTTTACAGTCACCCTCACCTCCCACGCGGACGTGACCGGCCGACTTTCGCTGTCGGACAAGGCAAGCAAATATCTTCCGGCGATGAAGGGAAGGCCCTTCGGCGATGTCGTCCTGATGTATCTGGGCACGCACACGGCGGGCGGATTTCCGCTGCAAGTTCCCGATGACGTCAAAACCGAAAAACAGCTGATGGAGTATTTCGCAAACTGGAAACCATCATATGCCGCCGGAACGCACCGAACATACGCCAATCCAAGCATCGGCGCGCTCGGATATATAACGGCAAAAAGCATGGGCAAAGATTTCGCAGCTCTTATGGAAGACCAATTGTTTCCTTCTCTCGGGTTGACGAGCACGTATATCAATGTGCCGAAATCGAGAATGGCAGACTATGCCCAAGGCTACAAGCGAAGCGGCGAGCCGGCTCGGATGACAACCGCCACTCTTTCGTCCGAGGCCTATGGAGTGAAATCCACAGCAGGCGACATGATCCGGTTCATCGACGCGAATATGGGACTGGTCGAATTGGACGATAAGCTCCAGCAGGCGATCACGAATACGCACACGGGATACTTCGATGTCGGCACGATGACCCAGGACCTTATCTGGGAACAATATTCCTATCCCGCGACATTGACGACGTTGATGGACAACAATTCCGGCGCGATGCTCAAGACCATTCCGGTCAAGCAACTGATGCCCGCAATGAAACCGCGCGACGATGTCTGGATCAATAAAACCGGCTCAACGAATGGTTTCGGCGCATATGTCGCGTTCGTCCCGAAAGAGCGCGTTGGTATCGTCATTCTGGCCAATAAAAACTATCCCAACGAGGACCGCGTCTCCGCCGCTTACCAGATACTGACCGATATAATTTCGGCGCGCTGATCCGGTAGAGCATGATGCCGAAAAGTGTGCGCGGTTTTCGGACGACATCATGCTCTAACTATGTAATTCAGAACAGGATTGAGATTTTAGGCCGACCCGGCCTAAAATCATCCTGTTCTGGCATCAACGGTCGAAGATGTCCCGCCATTGCTTCTCACCGATCAGGCAGTCGGCACCCGCCTCGGCGCCGGCTGTTTTCCGCACAGTCGCCGGCGGGGAAACGCCGCTGATCTCCAGCACCAGCTTGCGGCGCACGGCAACGGCGAAATCCTCGATTTTGCGGACCGGCAGCACGAAGGCGCCGGGACCGCCGATCACGCAATCCGCATAATATTTATCGAGCCCGTTCGGCGCATCGGAAGGCCGCAGGATGATGGCGAGGCCATTGATAATCATGCCGGCTTCTATCGCCTTGTCGCGGGCGGGAGTGACGGGATCGCCGGAATTGTTCGGCCCATCGCCGGAGACATCGATCACCTGCCGCCTGGACTGGAAGGGACTGGAAACGATCATGCTGGCGCCCTGGGCGATCGCGGTGGAGATCGATGTGCGCCGCTGCGTGGCAATCGGCCGGGCTTCGAGTTTATCGGCAAAAGCAATCGCATCCTCCTCCGTCTCGATCACCTGCCAGTCGATGACGGAATCCTGGACGACATAACCTGCCCATTCGAAATAGCTGATGGCGATGCGGCCGGTCAGCCCGCCCTTGACCGCGTCGATGAATTCCTTGTGCTTGAGCGCTTCGACATAACCTTCGCGCTGGATGCCGATCTCCTCGAAGTCCATCGACCGCGAGGTGTCGACGGCAAGCACGAGGGTCACATCGACCTCGCTTCCCCCTGCCTGCGCGATGGGGACGAGGCCGGAAAGACCCATAAGCACCGCAAGTGTCGTCAGCATTGGCAATCCAATCCCTGCGCCATCCAAGCCAGCGAACTCTAACACAGCTTGACCGAGGGAGGACGCTCGCCCTCGCGCAAGGCTTCAATTTTCGGTGATGGAATCGGAAGCCTTCAATGCAAGGGAAGCCATAAGGGGGTCTTCCATGCTTTCAGCGCCTCGAGAAAGACCTGTAATCGGGAGGGCAGGAAGCGGCGCGTGGGATAGACGGCGTGCACGAAAATTTCCTCGGACGACCAGTCCGGCAGCAGGCGGACGAGTTCGCCTTTCCTGATCTGTTCGTCGCAATAGGTCGAAGGCAGCAGGCCGATGCCGTGTCCGCGATAGGTGAAGGCGCTCACCGCATCGAAATCCCGGCTCGATACCGGCCCCGACACATGCAGGCGAACCGATTTGCGACCGTTCACGAGATGCCATTCCGCTTCACCGTTGCGGCCGTTCAAGAGCACGCACTGATGGTCCTTCAGGTCTTCAGGCTTCAAGGGAGGCACCCTGCCCTTCAGATACTCCGGTGCGGCGACCAGATAGCGCACGCTCTTGCCGAGCCGCTGCGCCACGATGGAGGAATCCTTAAGTTCGCCGAAGCGGATGCCGAGATCGACATTCTCGGCGATCAGATCAAGAAACAGGTTGGTGACGAAGAGATCGATCTGGATATTGGGATAGGTCTTCAGGAAGGATGAGATGAATTCGTAGAAGACCTCCTGCCCGAAGATGACGGGCACGGAGATCTTCAGCAGACCTTCCGGTTTTCTCTGTGTCTCGGTGAGCGCCTGCTCGGCGTCGAGGAGATGGGCGAGCGGTTCGCTGCACCTGTCGTAATAGGCCCGGCCCTGCGCGGTCAGGCTCAGCTTGCGGGTCGTCCGCTGGATGAGCGTCACGCCGAGCTGCTCCTCCAGCGACGTCACCTTCCGGCTGACGGTCGATACCGGCATGCCGAGGGAATGGGCAGCGCGGCTGAAGCTGCCATACTGCGCCACCTTCACGAAAACGGCGATGTCGTTCAGATCGGCCATGTGCTGATTTTTGCATGGATGCAAAAGAGAATCCAGATATTTCCATCTAATCGGGTAATGGAGTTTTCGCCATATTCACCTTGCGAAAACAACCACAACCGATGGAGGCGCATTCGCAGCAGCCCCATCTCGAGCGACCCCGCCTTTGCAACCGCAAGGCCCGCGTTGCCCGAACCAGATTATGGAGATCAGCATGACTACGAGAAAAACAGTCATCGTGACGGGCGCCTCCCAGGGCATCGGAGCCGGCCTCGTCAACGCCTTCATCCAGCGCGGCTACAATGTCGTCGCTACTTCGCGCCAGGTCAGCGCCTCGGAGGCTTTCCAAGCCTCGGACAGGCTGGCGCTTGTCGATGGCGACATCGGCGATGCCGAAACCGCAGCGCGGGTGGCAAGGACTGCAATCGATCGCTTCAGCTCGATCGACGCGCTCGTCAACAATGCCGGCATTTTTCTAGCCAAGCCGTTCGTCGAGTTTACGATGGCCGACTTCCAGAAATTGTCCTCGACCAATCTCGAAGGCTTCATCCACCTGACCCAACAGGTCGTCAGGCAGATGCTCGCGCAGAAAACCGGCGGCAGCGTCGTCAGCATCACCACCCCATTGACCGATCATCCGATCGCCGGCTTCTCCGCCTCAGTCTCGATGATGACAAAGGGCGGCATCAACGCCATCTCCAAGAACCTGGCGATGGAATATGCGAACGAGAAAATTCGCTTCAATATCGTCGCTCCCGGTGTGGTGGACACGCCGTTGCACAAGGACAATCCTAAGGACTTCCTGAGCACGCTATCGCCGATGGCAGGCATTTCCAACGTCGAGGAGATCGCCGATGCCGTCGTCTTCCTCACCGAAGCTCCGCGCGTAACCGGGGAGGTGCTGCACGTCGACGGCGGCGCACATCTGGGCAAATGGTAGACCATGCGAAAGCTGAGGCAGCCGGCGCGGAACGGCGGCTGCAGGACCTCGGCATCGCCCTTCCCCCACCGCCGACGCCCTTGGGCGCGTATGTCGAGGCGGTCAGAACCGGCAAGCTGGTCTTCTTCAGCGGTATGCTGCCGGTCGTCGACCGCAAGCCCCGCTATATCGGCCGCGTCGGCGGCGCGCTGACGGTCGAAGACGGCAGGAAGGCCGCCGAGACAGCGACCCTTAGCGCCCTTGCGGCAGCCAGAGAATATCTCGGTTCGCTGGACAGGGTGGCAAAGGTCGTCAAGCTCGGCGTCTACATCGCCACCGAAGGCGATTTTCGCGACCACCCAAAGGTCGCCGACGGGGCATCCGAAATGCTGCTTGCAGTCTTCGGCGAAGACAAACTCTCCAGCCGAATCGTCCTCGGCGTGTCCAGCCTGCCGTTAGGCGTGCCGATCGAGCTCGAGCTCGTTCTCGAAATCGAAGATTGAACGGGCGGGCGCGCCCTCGGCGCGCCCTGCATTCTTGGCCGCGCCTGCGCTCAGCGCATTTGCTGGCTTCGCCGCTTACTCCCTCACACGGCAATCAACAGCAGCACATAGGCGATCACGCTTACCATCAGCCCACGAAACGCGAAGGTGACGCAGCGGTATTTGTTGCGGGCGATGGCAGAGAGGATGTTGGCGTTTTCGAGATACTGGTCGAAGAGGTAGCGCTCGTCACGGCGTAGTGCGGCCTCGAAGAACATATCGCGATGGTCAGGCCAGGCGCCCCAGAATAGCGAGGTGGAGGTGCCGAGACGCCGCGGCAGCACAACAAGAATCGCCGACAGGATCGAGAAGACCGAGGCTGCCGCAAGCAGGCCTGAGAACAGCATGCTGCCCGGCGTGCCGCCGGTGTAACGCGTCAGGCTGAACACGGCCCTCACTTCGCTGGAGCTCACAAGAAAGGCGAGCATGAAAGTAAAAATATATGCAGCCTTTTGGTCGGATATCTTGATCTGATCATAAAATATGTCGTTGATTTTCTTGATATGATCGAAATACTCAGTGCTGACGTCGCCGCTCGACGGCTTGCTCAGCATAACCTCAGGTGCACTTTCAAATTCGCTCACGTGAATACTCCGCCATCAAGTGTTTCCCTGATATTACACTTGACGACGAAAGCAAGAACACGTGTGCAACATGCTTGACTTTTCCACTCTACACGGACAAAGGGAGAGCGGGGTATGGGGTCGAGGACATGCGGGGTTATTTCAGTAACATCTGTCGCGTCGGGGTGGCGCTTGCGTTTGTCGTATCGGGCTTTTCGCCACCGGCGGCGGCCGACCCCGTGGAGCGCGCAACCCCCGTCGCCGGTTCCGTCATCGCTCGCAAGTCCGGCGAAGAAGTCCGCTTCATCGACGTGTCGAACTGGCGTGTCGTCGACATCAATCAGGATCTGCTGACCGGCGACGTGCTGCGCACCAACGCCAACGGCCAGCTCGCCATCGTCTTTTCCGATCACACCCAGGTTCGCCTCGGCCGTAATTCCTCGCTGCAGGTCAAGAAGATGGCCGCAAGCGGCGACACGACGCTGGAGCTGCAATCGGGAACGATCTGGGCGCGCGCCGAACGCGGCGGCCAGGGCCTGACTGTGGAAACACCGGCCGCGGCCGCCGCTATCCGTGGCACCGACTGGACCATGACCGTCGACGGCGCCAAGACCTCGATGATCGTGCTCGAAGGCCGCGTAGCGCTCAGCAACCCGCAGGGCAGCGTCGAAGTGAACGAGGGCGAAGGGGCGGTCGCGACCATCGGCCAGGCGCCGCACAAGATCATCAGCGTCAATCCCGATGACCGCGAACAGATGCTCTTCTATCTCGACCTGCGCGACGGCTTCGGCCTGATGCCGACCTCGCCGCTGCGGGCCGACCGTATGGCGACCGAACGCCGCCGTCTGCTGGCCCTGCCGCCTGCGCGCCGCACGATCGAAGACTGGCTGGAACTTGCCGAAGTCCAGAGCGCCTTCGACGGCCGTCAGGCCGCAGCCGCAACGTTGCAGAACATCCGCGGCCGCAAGCTGACAGTGGCCCAGCAGGCTCGCGTCGACCTGCTCGACGCCACCATTGCCGGCTCGGAAAAGCGCTATGACGATGCCGCCAAGCTCTTCCAGAAGGCCCTGCCGCATCTCGACCCGACACGCCGCAACATGGCGGAATATGGCGGCTATTTCGCCCGTTCGCTGGCCGACCCCGCCCATGCCGAACCGCCGCCGGCTGACACCACCGGCCCCTATGGCGCGATCATGGAGGCCTATACGACAGGCTTCCTAAAAAATCCGCGCGCTGCGATCGATATCATCAGGAAGGCGGAGCAGCGGTATCCCGATGATCCGACCCTGCCGGCGGTCCGAGCCCAGCTGGCGCAGCTCACCGATGACCGCGAGCAGATGAAGGAAGCGATAGAACGCTCGCTGGCGCTCGACCCCGACCATCCGATGGCACTATCCGCCCGCGCGAGTTACAAGGCGGTCTATCAGAGCGACATCAACGGCGCGCTTGCCGATCTGAACCGCGCCATCGAGCTTGCCCCCGGCGGGTCAGGCACGCTGAATTCGCTCGGCCTGCTGCAGAGTTCGCGCGATGCCAATGGCGAAGCGGAAAAGGCCTTCAAGAAGGCGATCGAGCTCGATCCGCTGGACCCGTTGCTCCGTGCGAATCTCGCGATCCTCTATCTCGATCAGGGGCGCATGAAGGAAGCCAAGCGCGAGATCGACACGGCAATCGCCCTCGATCCGTCCTTCGATATTGCCCTGCTCGCCCGCGGCCGCTACTATCTGCAGACCGGCGAGCGCGACAAGGCGCTGCAAGATTTGCTCGCCGCCAGCACCGCCAACCCGGCGCATTCGCAGTCGCAGCTGATGCTCGCCGCCGCCCATTACGAAAAAGGTGACCGCATCCCTTCTCGGCAGGCGCTCGACAATGCGGACCGGCTCGACAAGAACGACCCGGTTATCTCGGCCTTCCGCACCGCCGTCGATATCGACGACTACGACGCCGACGGCGCGATCCGCAACGCGCAGGAATTCTTGCGACGCTCCCGCGCCCGCGGCGGCGATTACAGCTCGCTCGGCGCCAATGCGAGTGCTGGTTCGACGCTCAACAACGCCTTCCGCCTGCAGGGCCTGGATGCCTGGGGCCGCTATTACGGCGATGCCGTCTTTGATCCCTTCAACGGCACGGGTTATATCGATCAATCGATCAAAGGCAGCATCTTTCCTTTCGTCAACGCGACCAGCTTCAGCGACGACAACATCATCCAGAATCGCGGCAACGCGTCGAGCTACTCATCCTTCATCCAGGGCCTGCTGCTTTCGCCGCACATGCTTTCCGGCCGCTCGCGCTCGGCAACGCTGTTCGATGTGCCCTTCATCGAAGGCTCGCTCGGCGGCGGCATCAACAGCGTCGACGGCCATACGAGGCGCATCGGCGAAGCCGATATCCAAGGCTATTCGAACGAGACCATTCCGATCAGCTTCTATGGCAACCTGACCTGGGAAGAGCTGGCGCTCGACCGCGACTACCGCGATTTTGGCGGTGTCCAGACGAATAACAAGCTGCTGAGCGCCAACGGTTATCTGACGGCAACGGTCACGCCTGATGATCGCGTGGTAGCCTTCGTCAACCACGGCAAGAATGATGGAGCGCTGAGCGCTCAGACGCAGGGCACGACACTGACGGACCTGTTCAATTTGGCAGGCTTTCCGATCAGGACGACGATATTGCCGGAATATGTCGGTCGCGATGTTGACAACGAAATAACCAATGCTGGCATCGGTTGGAGCCACACCTTTGCCTACGAGAACATATTGAACGGTGCAGTCCTCTATTCGGAGAGCAAGTCGCGAACGGCAACTTCACTTCAAGTCGACGATGCCCCGATCTTACCCCTGCCCGACCCGGATATCATTCCTGTGCTGGAAGGGATCGAGGACACTTCCTCCAAAACCTACATCGGGGCTCTCAGCCATTCTATCGGCAACGGGCCGCTGACCTGGCGGTACGGTATCGAAGGCGGCTGGATCGATGTAAGCTCGACCACCTCCTCCCGCCTTTTTGAACTCGTTCCTCGCGTCCCGCTCATCCCGGAAATCATCGAGGGTCCGACCACCACCAGCAACACTGTCAATATCGGCCGCGCCTATGTCGATGTGCTGCATGAGATAACGCCGGACCTCAAGGGCGAATATGCCTTGTTCGCCACACGCCTGGAGGGCGACGGCATCGATATCAGCCGGCTGGAGCCGCGCTTCGGCCTTGCCTGGGCGCCGGTTCAAAACCACTGGCTGCGTGCCGCCTTCATGCGTCAAAGCTTTGACAGCACCGTCCCGACTCTTGCCCCGATCGGCATACTCGGACTCCAGGCCAACCAGTTTTCCGCCAATCCGCGAGGCTATACGGATACGGTCGCCCTGCAGTGGGATGCCGAATGGACCGACCGCTTCTTCACTTCGGTCGAGTATCAGCATCAGGAATTGCACGATTTCTCCGTCGATACGCCGCTGATCTCGCTTCCCTCGGATACCAGCCTGCCAATCTCGCGCGGCAGCATCGATCGCGCTGCCGTCACAGCAAACGTCGTGCTCGGCCATGGTTTCGGCCTTTCGGCGACCTATGCCTACATGGATTCGGAAAACAGGGATCCGCTCGAGCCGAGCTATGGCGGCCCTCTTCCCTTCATACCGCAGAATTCCGGGCAGATTGCGCTGACCTGGGTCAACGAAGCCAAGGTCAAGGCGACGGTCGCCGCCAACTATATCGGCGAGCGCGACGGCGATCGGTTTGGCACCAAGCTCGACGACTACTGGAGCCTCGACGCCCACCTGGTCTGGGAACCGTTCGACAAGCGCATCGAGCTGGAGGCGGCCGCCTATAACCTGCTCGACGAGGACTTCGAGATCACCCCCGGCGTGCCCGGCTGGGGCCGCGCCTTCAAGGGCACGCTCAAAGTCCGCTTCTGATGCGGCTGCGGGACAAGCCTCGGCAGGCCAGGCAGATCAGGAGCCGCCATCTGAGGCTCCTGGTGCTGTCGCTGACGACGCTGATCGCCATCTCGCTGCTGTCGCGCCTGCCCGCCTGGTCACTGCTGGAGCTCAGAAGCTTCGACTATCTCTCCACCGTCGACGATCCCCGTCCGCCACCCGGCGGACCCGTCATCGTCGCGATCGACGAACCCTCGCTTGCCGATATCAACGCGCAATGGCCCTGGCCGCGCAGCCTTCACGCCCAGCTCGTTACCCAGCTGCGCGCCGCCGGCGCCCGCGTCATCGGACTCGACATCATCCTGGCCGAACCCTCAACCCCGGATAATGACGCGGCGATCACCAGGGCCGTCGGCCCCGATACCGTGCTGGCCGGCGACGAAACCCTGATCGAGACGCCGCAGGCCTCGCAACTGATCCGTGCGACCCCGCTGCCGCAGTTGACCGAGGCAGGTGCCGTGACCGGCATCGCCTCCGTCGAACTCAGCGGCGACGGCACCTTCCGGCGCATTCCGGGCTATGAGGACGGCTTTGCCGCCATGCTGGCCAAGGTCGCCGGCGTGGCCTCCGAGACGGTGCCCGCCGGCCGGCTTATCCAGTCCTTCGGCCCGGCCCGCAGTTATCCCACCGTCTCCTACTACCAGGCGCTCGACCCGAAGAATCTGCTGCCGCCGGATTATTTCAAGGACCGGGTCGTGCTGATCGGCCTCAGCCTGCAGAATGCGCCCGCGATCGACAAGGGCGGCGTCGACGCCTTCGCGACGCCCTACACCGTCCATACCGGCAAGCTCGTCTCTGGCGTCGAGATCCAGGCGACGATCTACGACAACATCCGCAGCGGTCTGTCGATCGCAGAAGCCCGGCTGCCGACGGTCGCCGCCTGCATCCTGATATCGGTGCTGCTGGCCGCGACCACCGTCTGGCGCTCGACGGGATGGCTGACGATCGTGACCAGCGCGGCGGCCCTCGTCGCCTTCGCGGCAGTCAGCGCCGCCGGCATGCGGCTTGCCCATGTCTTCGTCTCGCCGCTCGGCCCGACGGTCGCCTATATCTCGGTCGTCTTCGGCCAAGCCGCCTTCGATTTTGCCGAGGAGCGCCGCAACAAGCGCCAGATCACCCGCGCCTTCGCCCAATATATCTCGCCCGACCTCGTCAGGCGCCTGTCGAACGATCCCTCGCAGCTGAAGCTCGGCGGCGAGCGGCGCACTCTCTCTGTACTGTTTTCGGATGTGCGTGGGTTCACCACCATCGCCGAGACGCTGAAGGACGATCCGGAGCAACTGACCGGCCTGATCAACCGGCTGCTGACGCCGCTTTCCGACGTGGTGATGGATCATGGCGGCACGATCGACAAATATATGGGCGATTGCATCATGGCCTTCTGGAACGCGCCGCTCGACGATCCCGACCATGCCCTCAACGCCGTCAGGGCCTCGCTTGCCATGCAGGCCGCGATCACGAGCCTGAACCGCGAGCTGGAACGGGAGGCGGCAGCACTCGGCCGCAAGCCGCACGTTCTGAAGATGGGCGTCGGCATCAACACCGGCGAATGCATCGTCGGTAATATGGGCTCGACCCGCCGCTTTGACTATTCCTGCCTCGGCGACAGCGTCAACCTCGCCTCGCGTCTCGAAGGCGCCTCGAAGAATTATGGGGTAGCCCTGCTGCTCGGCGAGGAGACAGCAAGGCTAGTCGCCGGCACCTACACCGTCGTCGAGCTTGACCGCATCATCGTCAAGGGCCGCACCGTGCCCTCGCCTGTCTATACCGTCGTGCACGATGCCGACGCTGAGGCACTCGCCGCCCATGAGGCCTTCATTCAGGCGAAATACGCCGGCACCCTTGCACCATCCGACCCTGTCTTCGACCGGCTGGCCGCCGATATCCCCGAGCTCGCCCCCTACTACACGATCGTTCGCGAGGCGCTGGTCGAGTCAGGCGAGGAATGACCGAGCAGAATGCAGGCAACGCAAATCAATACTATTCCAAGCGGCGCGCTTCCAGCGGTGCGTCCTGCCTGAATCCCTCGAAGTAACGACCGCCATGGACGGCAAGCTCGCGATCGGCCAAAGCCAGAAATCGGACGCCATCGCCCGCTGCCGCCAGTCTGAACGCCGCGTCGAATTCCGCTGCCAATTGTGCATCAAGCTTCCGCATCAGGCGCGGCGCCCATTTTCCGCGGCCGGCCCATGCGCCGCGTCCGAGCAGGATCAGGTCGGCGAGCTTCTGGTAGAGCAGCGCGGCGGTGGCGGCGATCTCTTCGGGCGGGCGGGTACCGCGCAGATCATCGGCCAAATCGGTGACCTGGTAGCGCAGCAAGTCATAGCTTGGACCGCCGAGAGGCTTGGGTCCTGCCGCCAACATCTCCGTCGCCTTTGTCTGGATTGCGCGGGCGCTGTCGATATCCGATCCCAGGATTCTGCCCGTCGCAACCATGTTGGCCATGATGGGATAACCGCTGTCGGCATCCTGATGGAGATAATGCGCCCGCGTCTGCGGATCATGGACGAAGGCCTCGACCGGGAAACCGCCTTCAGTGAACGATTCCCGCCATGCTCTTTCGATGGACGGGAACACGACGACCAGATCGATATCCGAAAAGGCGGTTCCTTCGCCGCGCATGATGGAGCCGGCGACATAGGCGAATGCGGCCCTGGGATAGCGGCTGGCGATGCAGTGGCGGGCGACGGCCAGCGCCCCCTCCGCAAGAACATGTTTCTGGATATCGTCCACGATCTCGTCCTCGAATACGGGAAACGAGCGGGAACAAAAAACCCGCTCGTTTCCGGCGGGTTGGTTCAGCAGCAATGAACGGAATTCAGTTCACGCGTCTACCACCCACCGCGGCGCGGTGGTCGTAGACATCGTCGAAACTGCAAAAGTTCTGTTCATGGCTAAGGTTAACCCGCGACGGTGACAGCGTCAATGCACCGAAGCCGGACGCCAAGGACGGCTTTCCCGGCGCGATGCTTTGCGTCTAAGATGGGGCAAGACTCGCAAACAGGAAGAACCCGCCATGCCCCATCCCGCCACCGTCATTCCGCGTCCCGCACCGGTTTTGCTGCCGGTCGAAGGCAGTGACGAGCGCTTTCCGGTGCGCCGTGTCTATTGCGTCGGGCGTAATTATGCCGATCACGCAATCGAGATGGGCCATGATCCCAGCCGGGAGCCGCCCTTCTTCTTCCAGAAGAATGCCGACAACCTACTGTCGGCGGGAAAAGCCTTTCCCTATCCGTCGCTGTCATCAGACGTGCATTACGAGGTCGAATGCGTGCTGGCGCTGAAATCAGGCGGCGCAAACATCGAGGCCGCGGACGCGCTCGACTGCGTCTACGGCTATGCTGTCGGCATCGATTTCACCCGCCGCGACCTCCAGGGCGAGGCAAAGAAGCTTGGGCGTCCCTGGGAGATCGGCAAGGCCTTCGAACATTCCGCCCCTATCTCGCCGATCGTTCCGGCAAGCCGCCTCGGCCACCCCGCGGAAGGCAGGATCTGGCTGGAACAGAACGGCAAGCGCGTGCAGGACGGCGATCTCAACCAGATGATATGGAAGGTGCCGGAGATCATCGCCGAATTGTCGAAGCTCTTCACTCTTGCACCCGGCGATATCATCATGACCGGCACACCCGCCGGCGTCGGCGCGGTGGCCAGGGGCGATCGCATCAATTGTGGCATCGACGGCGTCGCCACCCTATCGGTCGAGGTCGTCTGAGGAGAGAGCCATGCCCGTCTACGCGCTTGGCGGATTAACGCCGAAACTGCCCGCCTCCGGCCTCTATTGGATCGCACCGGATGCTAACATCATCGGCCAGATCGAGCTCGGCGAGAATGTCGGCATCTGGTTCGGCGCAGTGCTGCGCGGCGACAATGAGAAGATCACCGTCGGCGAAGGCACCAACATCCAGGAAGGTGTGATGGCTCACACCGACATGGGCTTCCCGCTGACAACAGGCAAAGGCTGCACAATCGGTCACCACGCCATCCTTCACGGCTGCACCATCGGCGACAACACGCTGATCGGCATGGGTGCGACCATCCTGAACGGTGCGAAGATCGGCAACAACTGCCTCGTCGGCGCCAATGCGTTGGTCACCGAAGGCAAGGAATTCCCCGACAACTCCCTGATCGTCGGAGCACCTGCCCGCGCAGTGCGCGTGCTCGACGAAGCGGCAATAGAAGCCATCCGTCGCTCGGCAAAAAACTACGTCGCCAACTGGCAACGTTTCGCGCGGGATCTCAGGCAGATCGGTTGATCGGTAACACGAGGCCGATGGCAAGCCCCGTCCTTCGAGGCCCCTGCGGGGCGCCTCACGATGATGCTGGAGTGAGGGCAACGGATGACGGTCGCGAACGCCTCAGCTTGCGAGACACACAGCGCATCCATCAGCCCCCAGCAGCACGGCACTCCGATTAGCCCTCATCCTGAGGCGCGTAGGCCAAAGGCCGGAGCCTCGAAGGACGGCGGCGGGTGGCGAAGCACCCTCTCCGCTCACCAGACTCCCGGAATCCAGCGCCAGCGCACACGCGCCATATACTCCGCATAGCCTTCGAGGCCCTTGCGCAGTTCGGCTTCCTCGCCGAGCGTGCGGCCGAAGAGGACGACGACGAGCAGACCGGCGGGGATCAGCGCGTAGAGCGATCCAAGCGACAGCGCCATGCCGGCGCTGAGCACGATGGCGGTTGCGTATCCGGGATGGCGGATTACGGCGTAGGGTCCGGTGTCGATCACCTTGTGGTCGCGGTCGGTCTGAATGCGCACCGTCGGCTCGAAATGCCGGTTGACCGATTGCGCCCAGGTCAGGCCGAGATAACCTGATGTCATCAGGAGATAGCCGATAAAGACGACCCAATCGGGCTGCGGCGCCCAGTGGAAACGTCCGTCGTCGAATGCGCCGACCGGAAGAATGGCGGCAAAGAGAATAATCGTCAGCGTCGCCACCACGGCGTCCCAGGGTTTGGTACCCTTCTGGTATCGGCTGCGCGCCGCAAACAGCTCCGGATTCGTCCGCCAGATCCAGATGATTGCGACAACAGTCAGCACAAGGAACAGGCCGAGAAAAATCCAGCCGCGCCGCCAGTCGAGCGTGCCGGCCGGCCAGAACAGCGCGGCAAACATGACGGCAATGGTGATGGCGAGCGATCCAAGAGATGGCGCCGCCGCGAATGAGTGACCGGGCCGAGTGTCCCGCTGCGTCATGATCGCTCTCCGTTCCATTACAGCGCCGCGCGTCCTCTTAGACGCGCAGAAGGACGCTGCACATGGCGGATTTCATTGAAAAAATCGCCTTACTCGGCGGCTTCGAGAAACTGGCTGTTTCGTGAGGATGAGGCAAGAGCCTGAACCCTGGCTTCGGCCTTGGCGATCAGCTGATAGAATTCGTCCTGCGCTTCGACATCCAGCTGAATGACGGCATTGACGTCGTCGGGCGTATCGCAAACGCAGGCGACCGCAGAAATCGGACAGATGCCGCCGGGATAGCGTCTGCCGGTACCCGTATAGGCGCGACGTCCCCAACGTTCGGAATAGACCGTCTCTTCCCGCTCAAGTTGCAGGATCGTTCCCTTGCATGCAGTCACGATAGCCGCCTTGCCGTAGGCGAACCAGTGATAGTTCAGCCTCCGGAGAATATATTTGCCGGTGATATCTTCGCCAGCCAGTTCGGCAGGGTTTTCAATCATTCTAATCATGACGGCTTCCTCAACGTTTAAACAATATCCGTCATGTCTTCGCGCGCAGCAAGTCAAAAAACGCTGCTTTTGGAGACACTTAGTCACAAAGTGTTTCCGATTCTTACATTAACCACGCGCCGAGCACCCCCTTGTGCACACAATTCTTCGTCGAACTTCCCGCAACCTGCTACCGATTTCGTCATTGTCCGAGGTGGCAGTCACGTCAATGTCCCCTTGTGTTTTTCGGCGCGGGCTCGATATGTCTCCCTGATTGGTCCGAAGAACGCGCCGTTTTCATCCCACGAAACGGCCGGCTGTTTCGCCAGTTGGTCACCGCAGGAGAATCTCATGGTCGACGCGATCAACCCCATTTCCGCCACCGCCCCGTCCGAACCCACCAAGGTCGGCACCAGCACCTCGATCGGCTCCGAACCAGACAATGCCTGGGTCGCCGCCCGCCAGTCGCAGATCACTGCCGATCAGCTGGCAGCGAAGAAGGCTGTGGAGAAGGAGGCCGCAAACGGTCTCATCCCGCACGCGGATCTGATCGTCGAAAACGAGGAGCATCCGCAAAAGCGGCACGGGCATGCGGCATCAGAAGAAGGGGAAGAGGCCGGCGAACAGCCGGTCTTGTCAGGCGAAAGCGATCGGATCGGCACCCGGAATTTCGACGACTATACGCCCTTCGGCGAGCGCGTCGCCATCATCTGATCGAAACGCAGACCGGAAACCGTCCGCGCGGTCAATTCGAGCCCGCAAGCTGGGCTTCGATCGCCGCCTTATCAATGACCGACCAGACCTCGACGATCTTGCCGCCGCGAAATTCGTAGATGACGTTCTCGGTGAACGAAAGGCGTCTGCCGTTCACATCGAGGCCGAGGAATTTTGCCTTCGGCCTGCAATCGAAGCCGAGCCTGCAGGCGATGTATGGCGGATCGCAAAGCAGCATCAGCACCTTGAAATAAAGATCGGGAATCTCATCGAAGTCCCGCTCGAGCATGGCGACGTAACCCGGCAGCCCGAGCCGCCGGCCGTTATGAACCGCATCGTCGCCGACGAACTGCCCGAGATGGGGCCAGTCCTGCCTGTTCAAGCAGGCGATGTAGCCGCGGTATATCTCCGCGAGTTCGGTTTTCGTCACGCGATCGTCCCTGGCTTGGGTTCTGGCCGGGTTACCGGCCCTCGCCCTTTTTGATCGCCGCTTTGTGATCGGCGTCGAATAACGTCGGGATCCTTCAGGCTCTGCCATCCCAATAGCCCGCGAGCCGATCGTCTAGCGAACGCGAGGAAGCTTATGCCGCACAGGCCTCGCACAACCCGCGGATCTCGATCGTCGTCTTCTCGGGCTTGAATTTCTGGCCCCGCACCCATTCCATCAACCGGTGGTCGACCTCGTGGTCATGGAACTCCGTCACCTGGCCGCAGCTTTCGCAGATCGCGAAGGCGACGATGCCGTGGCTGTGGCAATCGTCGCCCGGATGGGCGCAGGCGACGAAGGAGTTGATGCTTTCGAGCCGGTGCACCACGCCATATTCGAGCAGCTTCTCCAGCGCCCGGTAGACCTGCAGCGGCGCGCGAAAACCGTGGTCGCGCAGCTTGTCGAGGATGGTATAGGCGCTGAGCGGCCCTTCGGCCTTTTCGAGCACGTCGAAGACCAGCGACTGGTTCTTGGTCAATTGCGGTGTCGTCATGAGCCTTGTCCTTGCATGACCGCGCGGTGGCGCCTGACGGGAAGCAGGCTGAGAATGAAGAGGATCAGCGCCGCGACCACGATCGAGGGGCCGGAGGGCGTGTCGTAGGTGAGCGAGCCGAACAGACCGCCGACGACGGCCGCCGCCCCGATCAGCGAAGCGAGCACTGCCATGATCTCCGGCGTCGGCGAAAAGCGCCGCGCCGCAGCCGCCGGAATGATCAGCAGCGAGGTGATCAGCATGATGCCGACGATCTTCATGGCAATGGCAATGACGACGGCCATCAGCAGCATGAAGAACAGCCGCGCCCGCTCGGGCTTCAGCCCCTCGGCCTCGGCGAGCTCGGCATTGACGGTCGCAGCCAAGAGCGGCCGCCAGAGCCAGGCCATTGCCAGAAGCACGAACAGCCCACCGCCCCAGATCAATGCGATGTCGGTGGTGGAAACGGCGAGGATATCGCCGAACAGGAAGGCGATGAGATCGATCCGCACCCAGCTCATGAAGGCGACCATGACGAGGCCGATCGCCAGTGTGGCATGCGAGAGGATGCCGAGCAGCGCATCGGCCGACAGCGCCTGGCGCTTCTGCAGGAAGAGCAGCAGCACCGACACAAGAGCGGCGACAGCAAAGACAGCCAGTGTCAGGTTGAGTTCGAAAAGCAGCGACAGTGCGACGCCGAGCAGCGCCGAATGGGCGATCGTATCGCCGAAATAAGCCATGCGCCGCCAGATGATGAAGCAGCCGAGCGGCCCCGTCGTCAGCGCCAGGCCGACGCCGGCAAGGATGGCGCGCACGAAGAAATCGTCAAGCATGGCGCTCTCCCGCTTCATGCGCGTGCGGATGGGCATGGTCAGGATGATCGTGATCATGTTCATGACCGGCATGCCCATGCTCATGCGCGTGATGGCCGTCGTCGGGGTGGCAATGATCGGTTACCGTGCCGTCGGCATGTTGCACGCGGCCGTCCGGCAAGTGCGTATGATCGTGGTGATGGCTGTAGACAGCCAGCGTCTGCGCCGCCCGGCTGCCGAACAGGCGCACATATTCCGGGCTGCGGCTGACGGATTCAGGCGTGCCGCGGCAGCAGACATGGCCGTTGAGGCAGATGACCGTGTCGGTTTCGGCCATGACGACATGCAGGTCGTGCGAGATCAGCAGGATGCCGCAGCCCGTCGCATTGCGGATCGACTTGATCAGATCGTAGAGGGCGATCTCGCCGGAAAAATCGACCCCCTGCACCGGCTCGTCGAGGACCAGCAGATCGGGCTTCCGTGCAATGGCGCGCGCCATCAACGCCCGCTGGAATTCGCCGCCGGAGAGATGCTGGACCTCGGCATCGAGCATATGGGCGATGCCGGCGGATTCGAGCGCCGAGAGCATATCGCGCTCCGGCAGCGGTCCTGTCAGCGTCATCAGCCGGCGCACCGAAAGCGGCAGCGTCCAGTCGATCGTGAGCTTCTGCGGGACATAGCCGACCTTGAGGCCGGCCTTGCGCTCCACCCTGCCCTCATCAGGCTTCAACACACCGATCGCCGCTTTGGCGCTGGTCGACTTGCCCGAGCCGTTCGGCCCGATCAGCGTGACGATCTCGCCGCGCGAAACGGAAAAATCGACACCGCGCACCAGCCAGCGGCCATTGCGCAGAACGCCGACATTTTCAAGCGAAACCAGCGGTTCGGCCCTGATACCGGCGGGGGTCTTTGCGGGAGAGAGCATCAAATTTTCCGAAAGTGCTGTTGCGTCCTGCTATTGCACACGTTATAGCATAACGCAATTGATGTAATAACATAACAATTGCAATTCAAGCGGAGCATATTGATGAAACGCGCCTTGGGGCCTGCCCTTAAAAACTCGGTCCTCCGAATGCCGGCCCTCGCAATCCCGGCCCTGGCGATCCCCACCCTGCTCTTTTCCGGCACCATGCGGGCAGCCGATGCGCCTGTCGTCGTCACCTCGATCAAACCGATCCATTCGCTGGTTTCGGCGATCATGCAGGGTGTCGGCGAACCCGAATTGATCGTCGATGGCGCCGCCTCCCCGCATACCTACAATCTGAAGCCATCGAATGCCCGCGCCCTGCAGGACGCCAAGGTGATCTTCTGGGTCGGCCCCGGTCTCGAGGCTTTCCTCGAAAAACCGCTGCAGGCGCTGGGCCGGGATGCCAGCATCGCGGCACTCGACGATGCGCCCGGTCTCGTCAAGCTGCCCTTCCGTGAAGGCGGCGCCTTCGAGCCGCATGACGACGGTGACGAGCACGACAGTGCTTCCGCCGCCCCGGAGCACGAACACGATCACGCCGAAGCTGACCACGACCACGGCGCCTTCGACACCCATCTCTGGCTCGACCCGATGAACGCCAAGGCCATGGCGGCCATGATCACCACGACGTTGGTCGCCGCCGATCCCGCCAATGCTCTGACCTATCAGGGCAACGCCAAGGCGCTGGACGACAAGCTGGATGCGCTCGATACCGAGATCAAGGGTATGGTCGCTCCCGTCAAGGACAAGCCCTTCATCGTCTTCCACGACGCCTACCAATATTTCGAGCACCGCTACGGTATCCGCGTCGCCGGCTCGATCACCGTCAGCCCGGAAACCATTCCCGGCGCCGAGCGTGTTTCGGAAATCCACCGCAAGGTCGGCGAACTCGGCGCCACCTGCGTCTTTGCAGAACCGCAGTTCGAACCGCGCCTCGTCAATGTCGTCATCGAAGGCACGCGCGCCAAGTCAGGCGTGCTCGATCCCGAAGCGGCAACGCTGAAGGCCGGCCCCGATCTCTACTTCAACCTCATGCGCGGCATCGCCAACAGCATGAAGGACTGCCTCTTCAGCGCATGACTCTCATGCGCCGCTCCGCGCGTCC
Organism: Rhizobium acaciae; assembly: GCF_025941625.1. Taxonomy (NCBI): domain Bacteria; kingdom Pseudomonadati; phylum Pseudomonadota; class Alphaproteobacteria; order Hyphomicrobiales; family Rhizobiaceae; genus Rhizobium; species Rhizobium acaciae. The sequence continues at coordinate 89,309 of NZ_JAPCZO010000022.1, read as the reverse complement.
TGCCGGACACGCGACGCTCCAGGGAGAGCTGAGGCGGAAAAAGGCGGACAACCCCGTTCCGCCTTTTTTCGGGCCGCCAAACGTAATGATATAACATAAATAAGACTCTGATGAGGTTCCCATGGACAATAGACTTCCCGTCACGGTGCTTTCAGGCTTCCTTGGCGCCGGCAAGACGACGCTGCTCAACCACGTGCTGACCAATCGCGAAGGCTTGCGCGTCGCGGTTATCGTCAACGACATGAGCGAGGTGAATATCGATGCCGCCCTGGTGCACGACGGCGGCGCCAATCTCTCCCGCACCGAGGAACAGCTCGTCGAGATGACCAATGGCTGCATCTGCTGCACGCTGCGCGACGATCTGCTGAAGGAGGTGCGCCAGCTCGCCGATCAGGGACGCTTCGATTACCTCTTGATCGAATCGACCGGCATCGCCGAGCCCCTGCCCGTCGCCACCACCTTCGAATTTCGCGACGAGAATGGCCAAAGCCTTTCGGATGTCGCAAGGCTCGACACCATGGTGACCGTCGTCGACGCCGCCAATCTGCTTGCCGACTATGCCTCGGCCGATTTCCTCGCCGACCGCGGCGAAACGGCCGGCGACGGCGACAACAGAACCATCGTCGACCTGCTGGTCGAACAGATCGAATTCGCCGACGTCGTGGTGCTGAACAAGGTCGGCACGGCAACCAAGGAAGAGCGCGACGCCGCGCGCAAGATCATCACCGGCCTCAATCCGGATGCGAAGCTGATCGAGGCAGATTTCGGCAAGGTCGCCCTGAAAGACGTGCTCGGCACCGGCCGCTTCGATATCGACAAGGCCGAGACCCATCCGCTCTGGTACAAGGAGCTGCACGGTTTCCGCGACCACGTGCCGGAGACCGAGGAATATGGCATTCGCTCCTTCGTCTATCGCGAGAAGCGGCCCTTCCATCCGGCAAAGCTACAGGCCTTCCTCGATCGGACATGGCCAGGCGTGGTGCGCGCCAAGGGCTTCTTCTGGCTGGCGACGCGCCCGCACCATGTCGGCGAGATCAGCCAGGCGGGCGCGATCGTGCGCACCGGCAAGTTGGGTCTCTGGTGGGCGGCCGTACCCCGCGAACAATGGCCTGAGGAACCGGCCTTCATGCGCGCCATCGGCCCTTATCTCGACCCCGTCTGGGGCGACCGCCGCCAGGAAATCGTCTTCATCGGCGCCGAACCGATGGACGAGGCCTGGATCAGGAAGGAACTCGACGCCTGTCTGCTCGACACCACGGTGTTTGCGCCGGAACGCTGGCGCAACCTGCCCGACCCTTTCGCCAGCTGGAACAGGCAGGCGGCATGAAGGCGAAGGCAATCAAACGCTCTCACTGCGTCTGCACCGAATGCGAGCCGCTGCCGCCGATCGAAGGGCTTCATCCGCTGACACACGAGAAGGATACCGACGCTGAAGTCGGAAGACCAAGAGGTTTTCTCGGCATCGTTGCTGAACGGGTCATGCCGTCGCGCAGGCAACCCTAAAGCGGGTCATAACCGCCGCCAGCTGAAGAAGAGGAGGAAGGCGCGAAACTGCTACACGCCCTCCCAGAGTCAAAAAGGCGGCCGAAGCCGCCCTTTCCTGATCTATCGACCGATCAGCGACCGGCAATAATGCTGGAGATGATGCCGCTGGTGACGCCGATCAGCAGATAATCGTTATCGGCCCGCACCCAGCGATAACCGCGCGGCGGAGGCGCCAGCCGGTAGCGGCGGTAATCGTTGACATTGGAGAACCGGCGACGCTCGCTGGCATTGACGCGGTATCCCCTCTTCCAATGCGACCGGACGACCGTCTTCTTAACGACCACCTTCTTCTGCACGACGATGGGCGGACGGCGATGGTCGTCGGCGCTGGCCTGGGAAACAACCATCGGGGAAAGAAGGAAGGAGGCGGAAAGAAGAGCTGCAAAAATCTTTTTCATGTGGGGGTCCTCGTGTTGGGCACGTGACCAAACTAGGGCCGAAAAGATGAACCGAAACTGAAATAAAAATTAAACTTTTGTAATGGAATCCAATAGCTACGGGTCGAAGCTTGTACTTTAGATTAAACTTATACTCAGTGCTCGAGGTTTTGGCGCGGCCGTGGAGGGTTGTCGTGCTGCTGGCGGCAGGCGGCATCCTCTCGATTCGATCTAGTCTCGCCCAAAGGTGCTCAGCGGCATCAAGAGATGCATAAAAACTTGAAACGGGCGCATAATCGAGTTTTGAGGCGAGACATCCTAGGAACAGGAGAATTCTGCAGGTCCCGCGAGGGACGATCAGATCAAGACAACGAAGACCACAATGGAGGAAAACATGCCCGGTATCAGCATGCGCTACATCGTCGACGACGTCGACGCCGCGGTGGAATTCTACACAAGACATCTCGGCTTCTCCGTCGCGCTTCGTCCCGCGCCGAGTTTCGCCATCCTGACCAAGGACGGTTTTCGTCTGTTCGTCAGCGGCATGACGGGACCTGGCGGAGCATCTCAAGCAATGCCAGATGGGAGAAAGCCGGAGCCCGGCGGTTGGAATCGCATCCAGATCGAGGTCAAGGACTTGGAAGCAGACGTCGCCGCGCTGCGTCAGGCCGGCGCGCGTTTCCGCAACGAGATCGTGCAGGGCATAGGCGGCAAGCAAATCCTGCTCGACGATCCGGCCGGAAACCCGATCGAGCTCTTCGAGGCGCCCAAGCGATGAATGGCGCGACGACGGTCATGCGGTTCGCCACGAGTTTTAGGCTTCACATCGGCGAACCGCACCCATGATTCCGGTCATGCGGTTGCCATGCATTTGCGGTCATCCGCAAACCAACGCAGTATTTCGATTACGGCAGCCGGCGTCGGCATCTCTCGCCGCGAGACTGGCCGGAACGCCTTGCCACCAGTGTGCGAGCGTGTAGTTTCGGATTCCTATCAATTCGAAGGCAGGGAAAACATGTCCGATTCCGCCGGCGGGCTCTCCGACTATGTTGGGATACTAGCCGTGTTTCTTCTCGTCGCCGCCAATGGCTTCTTCGTTGCCGCCGAATTCGCCCTGGTGTCGGTCAGGCGTAGCCGCGTCGCCGAACTCGCTGCGGCAGGCCGCATGAACGCCTCGGCACTTCAGCGCGCCGTCGACAATCTCGACTCCAACCTTGCAGCCACCCAGCTCGGCATCACCATCTCCTCGCTCGCCCTCGGCTGGGTTGGAGAACCGGCGCTTGCGCACCTGATCGAGCCGCTGCTGTCCTGGCTGCCCGGGCAATGGGCGACGGCGGGCGCGCATACTGTTGCCGTCGTCATCGCCTTCGTCATCATCACGGCCCTGCATATCGTGCTCGGGGAGCTCGCGCCGAAGAGCCTGGCGCTTCAGCGCAGCGAGGCCACGTCGCTTGCCGTGGTGCGCCCGCTCGGTCTGTTCCTGGTGCTGTTCAAGCCGGCGATCTTTGTCCTGAACGGCATGGGCAACATGGTGCTGCGGGGCGTCGGTCTTCGCGCCGGAACCGGGGAATCGTCGTTCCATTCGCCGCAGGAGCTTAAGCTGCTGGTCGCTGAGAGCCAGGAGGCCGGCCTTCTCAACCAGGTGCAGCAGCAGCTCGTCGAGCGGGTGTTCAACATCGGCGACAGACCGATCTCCGACATCATGACCCCGCGTCTCGACATCGAATGGTTCGACGCCGACGACAGCGAGGCCGAAATCCTGAAGACCATCCGCGAATGCAGCCACGAACAATTGCTGGTCGCCCGCGGCTCGATCGACGAGCCGATCGGCATGGTGTTGAAGAAGGACCTTCTCGATCAGGTTCTCGACGGCGGCAAGGTCCGGCCGATGGAGGTGATCAAGCAGCCGCTGGTGCTGCATGAGGGCACCTCGGTCGTCCGCGTGCTCGACAGTTTCAAGGCCTCACCCGTTCGCCTCGCCATCGTCATCGACGAATATGGCAGCCTCGAAGGCATCGTCACCCAGACCGACCTGCTCGAAGCCATCGCCGGCGATCTGCCGGGATCCAACGAAGAGCCCGATATCGTCGTCAGGGAAGACGGGTCGCTCTTGATCGATGCGATGATGCCGGCCTTCGACGCCTTCGAACGGCTGGGCCTGCGCGATCGTCCGGATGCCGATTTCCATACGCTGGCGGGTTTTGCGCTGCATCAGCTCCAACACATCCCCGAAGCCGGTGAAACCTTCGTTTTCGACAACTGGCGCTTCGAGGTGCTCGACATGGACGGCATGCGTATCGACAAGATGCTCGCGACGCGCATTTCCGCGGATGGGGCGGAGGCCTAGCCGACCGCCAGCGTCCAGAGCATTCCCGCGGCTGCGCAGACTAGCAGCGTCGCGATGACGGAAGCCTTGAAGCGGAAGATCGCGACAGCCGCGGCGGCAGACAGCGCCATTGCCGCCGGCACGGCCGATTGCAGCACGGGAATATCGAGCCGCAAGCCGCCAAGCTCTACGGTCGCAACCTCGGCAAACAGCGTGTGCAGGGCAAACCAGATAGCGAGGTTGAGGATAACCCCGACCACCGCCGCTGTTATGGCCGACATCGCACCGGCGAGCGCAATGTTACCGCGTAGTTTTTCGATGAACGGCGCGCCGAGGAAGATCCAGAGGAAACAGGGCACGAAGGTGACCCAGCTCGTCAGTATCGCCGCAAGTGTTGCAGCAAGAATCGGGTCCAGCGCTCCCGGATCCCGGTAGGCACCCATGAAGCCGACGAACTGGACGACCATGATCAGCGGCCCTGGCGTCGTCTCGGCCATGCCGAGACCATCCAGCATCTCGCCGGGTTTCAGCCAGCCGAAATGCTGCACGGCCTCCTGTGCGACATAGGCAAGCACGGCATAGGCCCCGCCGAAGGTGACAACCGCCATTTTGCTGAAGAACAGGCCGATTTCGGTAAAGACGTTGTCAGCACCGAAGGTTGCGTAGAGCGCCGCGAGCGGCGCGAGCCAGAGGGCAAGCAGCACGGCCGAGATGCGCAGCGACCAGGCGAGATTCGGGCGCGCATGCGCCGGTATGCCTTCGCCGAGCGCCGACTCGGCATCCGACAGTGTCGCGCCGCTTCCGGCCTTATGGCCGCCGCCCATCTGAAAGGCGGCAAGCCCGAACCTGCCGCCGAGGAAGCCGGCAATGCCGGCCGCGAGCACGATCAGCGGGAACGGCACATGGAGAAAGAAGATGGCGATGAAGGCCGCTGCCGCGATACCGACCATGACGCGATTCTTGAGCGCACGACCGCCGATGCGGATGACGGCCTGCACGACGACGGCAAGCACCGCCGCCTTCAGCCCGAAGAACAGGCCGGCGACGATGCCGACATTGCCGTAAGCCGCGTAGATATAGCTGAGACAGAGGATCGACAGGAAGCCAGGCAGCACGAACAGCAGCCCGGCGACGAGGCCGCCCACTGTCCGATGCATCAGCCAGCCGATATAGATGGCGAGCTGCTGCGCCTCGGGTCCGGGAAGCAGCATGCAATAATTCAGCGCATGCAGAAAGCGGTGCTCACCGATCCATCGCTTCTCGTCGACGATGATCCGATGCATGACGGCGATCTGGCCGGCAGGGCCGCCGAAACTCAGGGCGGCGACCCGCAGCCACACCCTGAAGGCATCGCCAAACGAGACGCCGTGATGATGCCCCCCTCCGGCGTCTTCCTCCGCCATTTTGCCACTGGGCGCATTATCCGTCATCTCGACCATCTCATGCCCTCTTCTTCGGCGCCGGCCAGTTGTGGGTTTCCTCGGTCGCATCGCGGCACCAGCGGAAGAAGGCGTCGTAGAGAAGCATCCCGGCCTCGAGCTGTTCCAGATCGTCGGAATACATCCTGGAAAGGCCGAGCGAGGCGGCCAGCAGGCCCGCCGCCTCGGGCGCGAGATCGAGCCTTGCGGTATCCGCCGCCCTGACGATCCGCGCCAGGCGCAGCAGCGGTTCCGATGCCAGTCCGAACTCCTCGACCATGACATCAAAGGTGCAGAGTTCGCCGCGATGGCTCCAGAACACGTCATCGATATCGAAGGGCAACGCCCCGAAGCGCTCGCTGACGGCTAAAACCTCAGGCGCCGGCACGAACAGGAATACGGCGCTCGGATCGACGAAGCGCCGGATCAGCCAGGGACAGGCGATACGATCGATCTTCGGCCGCGCGCGCGTCACCCAGACGGTGCGCTCTTCAGCGTCGCGTTGCGGCAGCTTTGCATCGGGCACGGCCGGTCCGCCCGCGATCCACGCCTCGAAGCCACCTTCGAGGCTTTCCGCGTCGATCCCGGCATGGCGGAGATAGGCGGCAACACCATGACTGAGCTTGCCGCCTCTCTGGCATACCACGACGACGGCTTCGGCATCGACGCCGCCAACCCAGGACGCGACATCGGCATGGGCGCGCCGGATCGAGCCCGGCACCAGGCGTGGATCGAGCGCGAAGTCCTCCTCCGTGCGCACGTCGATAATGACGGGAGCCCCAGGCGTCCCAATGAGGCGGTTGAGCTTTTCAGGTGAGATTTCTAGAAATGACGGCATGACGCGTCCCTCCGTTGATCGGTTTTACTGGACGCGATTCTTCAGCATGACGCCTCGTGGGGTGATCGCGACCCCATGGCCAAACCATGCGCAAACAGACCCCGTCGTGTCAAGCGCATTACGCCATGGCGGCTTGCCATCCGCGGCAGCGGCCTGCCATCCACCACGGCACCCGATCAGCCGGCAGCTCTTCCACCGGGTCTCTGCCGGTCGCCTCCAGGCGAGCCGGCAGGCAGATGAGAGGTGAGCGGCAAAGCCACAAATGCATGGAGCGCCACTCGAGCGGGAATGAAGAGTACGAAAACCCAATCAGCACAAGCGCTTCGGCCCAGAACGGAACAAAATGCCCACTTCGGCATTCTTCTGTCACCGAAAGAGGAGAAAGTACCATGACGTACGACCCCAATAATGCCAACGACCCGAACCGCCCGCTGAACCCAAATCTAGATCTGCGCACCACGCCGAGCGCGCGCAGCAGTAATACGTGGGTTGTCTGGGTCGCTGCATTGGCCGTGATCGCTGTCGCTGCATTCGCCTATTCGCAGTGGAGCACCCCCGGCACATCCCCGGACACGACAGCCTCCACGACACAATCAGAGCCGGCGCCGGCCAAGCCGATCGCTCCGACCGACAACAGCGCAACGCCTGCACCGGCACCAGCACCGGCCACTCCGCCGGCTGCCCCTGCACAGCAGTAATCGCTGCTCGGTCAGAAGAAGCCGGCCCAGTGCCGGCTTCCTCTCGGCTGCGAGCTCTTGAAGATTTTGAAGCAAACCCTATTTAAGGGATACTAAATCTGTCTCTGACGGCTGACCACGGAGGTACTGGCAGCCGTTATCGAGACTGATCGAGGAAGGTCGGTGCGAGTTTCGCCCGGCCTTTTTTCTCGACGTCTTCATCCATGCCGAACAGGCATTCAAGTTGGCGGCATGATCGAAGAAATTCAAGGTCATCGCTTCGTCCCGGCAACGCTTGGCTCCGATATTATTTGGGAATCCTGTTATAGAAGGACTGCGGATCGTACACGCACTCGTAGTCGAGGAGGCAAAGCTTGCCATTGCCATCCCTCACCCTTGCGGTGTCGTACTTGTCGCCGAGATTGCACCTAGCCGGCGGATAACGGAAGCTGCGGCCGCCAAAGCCCATCCGGACAAAAACCGCCTTGTCCTTGCGGATGATCTGCGCAAGCTCTTCGCAACTGTGATCCCTGGCATTGACCTCCACCGCCTCGACGGCAAGAGCGACGGACGGAAACAATAGCGCGACGGCCAGAACAACTCTTTTCATGGAAACTCCTGAATGTGAGAGAGCGAAGCTAGGGCATCGCACTCCATGCTGCCAGTCCAGAAACCCTCCGAACTGTACGCCTGAGCACAGCCCAGCATTTTTTCTCCCGGCCCCTTCAGAAATCAGCTTCGCACGGGCTCTTCGAAGGCAGCGAAGTCCAGATGGGCGAGGCACTCCTTCGCTACTGCTTCGGCGAGGGCATCGCAACGTCCCGATCCATTAAGATATTTGGTCTACGCTGCCGGCCATGAAACCGACGTTTGGGCGCAGACACCTTGCATTGCCGGAGCCGGAGCGGACAAGAAGCGTTCCGACACAGAAGGTCGATGCGTCACCCGCCAGAAGCTTCGATTGGCCGAAAATCGGGCGTTACGCCAAAAACGCGACCTTGGCCCTCCTGATCGCGATCAAACTTGCGGTTGTGATTATTTACGTCCTCAGACTAAACGCCTCGCATTCCTTCCAGGAATACGCACCGCCCATAGCAATGATGGCGGCACTGTCGTTTTTCATCGTCGCAGCTCTCTGGCTTGTAGGGATGAAACTGAGCGGCAGCGATTGAGTCAACCTCGGTCGGCGCCGCTTGAAGTTGACCGCTGCCCGCATTTCCCGCTCGCTCCCTCTCTCAACGGAAGCGTCCAGAGCATGATGCCGAAAAGTGTGAGCGGTTTTCGGATGACATCCTGTTCTAGGGAAAGTTATAGGGCGACGCGGGGTCGAAGACGCAGGAATAATCAAGGATGCACTGCTTTCCCTCCGCATCGCGCAAACTAGTCGTGGTGCGCTTATCACCCATACTGCACTGGGCGGGTGGATAACGGAAACTGCGGCCGCCGAAACCGACGCGAACAAAGACCTTTTTGTTCTGGCGAATGATCTGCGTAAGCTCGCTGCAGCTATGCTCGCTCGCTTTGACGTTCATGACGGCTGCGGCAAAGGCAGGCAACGGCAGAGACAATGCGACGACAAAAATAACGCTTCTCATAGACCCCTCCCGATACGCGAGAGGGAGATAGGGCGCATGGACCGACGCGGCCAGTCCTGCGGACAGCGCGAACCGTGCCGCTCTCTTCGAGAACAGTTTTCCAGCAGGCCGGAAAATCCGGCCTGAGTTCAAATACATCAATCTTTTCAAGAAATTTGGTGGGTGATGTAGGGCTCGAACCTACGACCCGCTGATTAAGAGTCAGCTGCTCTACCAACTGAGCTAATCACCCGTTCGCGCTTGGCTGCGCGGTGTGACGGGGCGTATAAACAGGATCGGCAGCCTTGTCCAGCACATCGGCGAAATTTCTTTGGTTAATCGCGAAGATTTTTCGGCATGGCTGAAATACAGCGCATAACCCCAAAAGTCGGAATCGATTTTCGGAAAGGATTATGCGCGGATTCAAATTGATAGAGCGTCCTTAGCGCGTTCTGTCGGACGCGCGGTGTTATATTGAAATCAAAGGTCGAGCGTGCCACTGGCCAGCCGCACAGCCTGGCCGCCGATCCGCGCGTTGGAAATCGCCCCGCCGTCGACATCGATATGCAGGTGGATGAAGGACGGCCGGCCCATCTCGACGCCCTGCTCGATCATGATCGGGTGATGCCCGTCCGTCAGCCGGTCGAAATGGTGGATCGCGCCGGAGAGTGCGGCGGCCGCCGAGCCGGTGGCCGGATCTTCGACGATACCCATGCCGCTTGCAAACATGCGCGCATGGAACTTCGCCACGTGGTTGACGCCGCCGCGGCAATAGACATAAGCCGAGGCAAGCGCGCCATCGACGAAGGGCACGATCTTCTCCCAGAGTTGCGGATCGAATTCCAGCCGCTGCGTGGCTCCGACATCGTGCACCGGAATGAGCAGGAAAGGAACGCCGGCGCTCCAGACCGACGGGACGTGATTTTCGAAGCCGATCTCGGTCACCTTCAGCGATAGCGCGTCGGCGATGCCGAGCTTGTCGAGCGGCATGATGGCCGCCTGCGATTTGCGTGGCAGGTCGAATTCGGCAAAGCTCGCCTCCCCCTCTCTCAACCGCACCGCGCAACGCACCGGCCCGACATTTTCCTCGAGCACCGTGACGAGATCGCGCGTCGCAGCACCATGCGCCCGTTCGGCCAGCGCCACAGCCGTGCCGACCGTCGGATGGCCGGCAAAGGGCAGCTCGCGCCCAGGCGTGAATATCCTCAGCCGCGCCGCATAGGCGGGGTTGGCCGAAGGCTGCACGAAGACCGTCTCCGAGAGATTGATCTCCCGGGTGATCGCCTGCATTGCCTCGTCGCTGAGATTGTCTCCGTCGAAGATCACCGCCAGCGGGTTGCCCGCAAGCTTTCGATCGGTGAACACGTCATAGACGCTGTAGCTTCGCGCCACATCAGCCTCCTTGAATCGTCATCGCGCCGCCAACCTGCCCGACCGGGCGAGCGAGTGCAAGGCGCTAAAACGCGTCACGTCAACCGGATTCACACGACGCGCTTTCGATCGTTACGTGATGCGTGTCGTTATCCCGAAACGCTGCATGGCTTTCGGCGGCATACATCAACTCCGCTCGGCCTTACCGAAATACCAGTCGATCACAGGCAACATGGCGATGTTATAGGCATGGGCGGAGGGATCGGCCGAGCGGATTGCCACCGCGCCCGCAATCTCCTGATCCTCGGCGACGAGCATATGCCGCTCGATCCGCTCGATCATCTCATCCGCCGTCATGTCGAAGCGGAATAACCGCAGCAGCGTCACCGTGCGCTTGTTATGGGTGGCGAACATCCCCTCGCCGGCGACGGATTCGGCAAGATCGAGCCCAGTCTCCTCATGGACCTCGCGGCGCATGTTCGCCTCGATGTCGCAGCGCCCGTCGACGATATCCTCCGGCTCCAGCGAGCCGGCGGCGAAATAGACCTGGCCGGGATTGGCGGTATGGGCGCCCATGCGGATCGCCACCAGTGCGCCATCGGAGGTCTCGAGCACCGGATAGGCGAAGATGTGAATGCCGCCCTGGCGCCGCGGCTGCCGGCGCCACCACATGAAGGCCGAAAAGGGAATGACGTGGCCCTCGCCGGCAATCCCGTCTTCACCGAGCGATACCAGCCGCTGGAACACCATGCGCCCGTCGAACAGCGCCGGATTGGCAGCAGTCTCCCTGACCCAGTTCTCCTGGATCGCCGCTTCTTCGGCGGCGACGAAGGGATGGGGACCGGGCAGAATGCGCAGATCCACGCCGGCAATCGGGAAGACCGTCGCCTCCGGCGGCCAGCCGGCGAAATCATCGGAAAAATTGATGTTGGTGAAATTCGCGTTCAAATTTGCATTCATGGGAGATCCAGTGTCATGACGACGGGGCAATGATCGGACGCTTTCGGCCTGTCCCAGCCGGTGCGCGGATAACGCTCCACCTCCTGCCCCGGCGGGAAGATGGTGCGGTAGGGCTGGCCGCTGCGGATGATTTCGGGCAGGCGGCCGGCATTATGGGCGGCAAGTGCTGGCGAAAGCCAGAGATAGTCGAGTTGGCAAAGCCACTGCTCCTGCGGCCCGCGAGCGTGATAGAGCGTCCAGCGGTCGAGGGGTTCGCGGCGACGCACGACATTTTCGGCAAAGCCGTCGCTGCTGAAAACGTCGAGCGCGCTTTCGGTCTCGTTCTGATGTTCGAAGCGATAGCCGGTACCCCGGCGGCCGATGACATCGACACGCTCCTGATAATCGTTCATGTCTCCGCAGATGGCGAAGCTTTTGGTGCCGGCTTGCTCCGCACCGAAGCGATCCTCGATGATGCGGCGCACGGCGCGTGCCTCGGCGCGGCGGATCGGCATGGTCGATAGCCGCCCGTCCAGCCCGTCGCGCGGATTGCCCATCGACTTGAAATGCACGACGTAGAGCGAAAATGGCCGGCCGCCGATCAGAAGGTCGAGCTCCAGGCAGTCGCGCTTGAAGATCTTGTCGTCGATGCGGTTGGTGAGCGCCAGCTCCTCATTGAAGAGATCGAGATCGCGATAGGTCGTCATCGCATGGCTTCTGATGTCCCTGAGCTCGATCTTCTGGCCATCGCGCGTTTCCTCGCGCATCAGCACGGCAACATCGATGCCGCGGCTGTCATTGCCCTCGACCAGGTATTTCTGCCGGTAACCGTTTCCGACCATGCGGAAGAGATAGCCGTATTCGAAGGCCTGAAGGGCAGCCATGTTGTCGATTTCCTGCAGGCAGAGGATATCGGCGTCAGCGTCGGCGATCGCAAGGGCCGACATTTGCCGCGTGTCGTCGGTCGCGGCAATCACCCGCGCCTGCTCGAGCTGCTGATAGACGCCCTCGCTCGACACCTGGAAAAGTTTGATGACCCGGTCCTGGCGCAACTGGTTGCGGAAGCCGGTGAAATCAAAACGGGTCAGGAGATTTTCGACATTGAAGGTGGCGAGGCGAAGCGACATGGGAGGAATCCGGTTGCGGGCAGTACCTTATCCGGCAATAGCCGCGGGAAAAGATGGCAGGGCCAAGAAATATGCGGATAATCACTCCTCTTGGAGCCCCAGAGGCGATTGCCTGTGACTTAGGCGGCAGACATTCCGCCGCAAGCCTCGGATAGTTCTCCGCAAAGGATAATCGCCGTTCCGCCGTGGGGGCATTTCATGAAGCGGGTTCTTGCATCGTTTGCGGTTCTGACGTCCCTCCCAGGCGCGGCCCTTGCCGACACCTACGGCGCCATCGCCTACTCGCCGTCGACCCGACGCCATCGGCTGGTCCCATGCCTATGACAATCGCGGCGACGCCGAAACCGTTGCCCGGCGCAACTGCGACAGCAGCGCCAACGATTGTCGCATCGCTATCTGGTTCCGCAATGGCTGCGGCGCGGTAGCCGTCGGTCATCGCGGCGGCTGGGGCTCCGGCTGGGGTTATGATGGTCGCGAGGCCCAGCGCCAGGCGATCCGCAGCTGCAGAAAGCAAACCGGCAGCTGCCGCGTCATCCGCTGGCAATGTTCGGAGAACGAATAAGCCCGGCTGGGTTGCCGCAAAACCATCGCACCATTAATCCCAAGACGGTGGCGGTGATCGCTGAAGTCATGTAGCCTCTGATTTCATTGTGTATTTTAGGTGCGCAGGAGCCCCAAAAGTCATGACCCTCGAAGAGAAAGAGATACTGAAAGCGCTGGCGTGGATGTGTGAACAATACATAAGCGAAGGCAACGGCTATCTGAATCACAAGGCGATGTATGCCGGCGAACTGGCGGTCGAGGTTCTCGCCGCTTACGGGCTGGTTGAGCCAGCTCCCCTAGGGGGCCGCTGGACGAATAAGGGAATGCTTCTTCTCGACGATTCATCGGGCTTCAGCTTTTGAATGTCACCGTACGAGTCTAGCGCCGCCCTCTATCAAAGCCGCCAGCCGGCGCGGATGACGACGCGAACCGCCTCGCCGGGCGCGACAACCACGCGGCTGAAAGCACGTAGCGTCTGGCCGTTGCCGAGCGTGAGTTTCACAGCATAACGCTCGCCCTCGAAAAGCACGGATTCGACAGTTGCCGGAGCCCCCTCTCCGCCGATGACCACATCTTCCGGCCGCACCAGAACATCGGCGTCATCGGTATTGTCAGCACGAAGCGCATCCTGCAGTTCGTCCCACTCCAGATGGCGTTCACGGCCCATGAGCGGCAGCGTGAGAATGGCCCCTCGCCCAATGAGCCCGCCGACTATGCGCCCTTCAGGCCGCGCGTAGATCTCGGCCGGCGGTGCCACCTGCAGCAGCCGCCCTTCCGACATGACGGCGACGTCGGTCGCGAGCGCCATCGCCTCGCTCTGGTCGTGGGTGACGTAGATCATCGTCGCGCCCGAGCGCTGGTGGAACTCGCGAAAAGTCTCCTCCATCTCCTGTTTCAGGTGCCGGTCGAGGTTGGCAAGCGGCTCGTCAAGCAGAACGACATCGGGCGATGTCACCAGGCAGCGGGCGAGCGCCACGCGCTGGCGCTGGCCGCCGGAAAGATCGGCCGGACGTCGTTCGGCGTAGTCGGCGAGCCGGACGGTGCCGAGCGCGTCGCGCACCTTTGCCCGGTAGGCCTCGCCCGAGATGCCGCGTACTTTGAGAGGATAGCCGACATTGTCGGCAACACTCATATGTGGCCAAAGCGCGTAGGACTGAAAGACCATCGCCATGTTGCGCTTTTCCGGCGGCAGCGACTGCGCGGCATCGGCAAGCAATCTCTCGCCGAGATGGATCGAGCCGTCGCTCGGCGTCTCGAAACCGGCGATCATCCGCAGCACTGTCGTCTTGCCGCAACCGGAAGGCCCGAGCAACGCCAGGAAGCCGCCCTCGCGTACATCGAGCGAAAACCCGCTGACGGCGGCGCGCCCGGTGCCGAAATCCTTGCCGAGCTGGTTGAGGATCAGCCTCGCCACGGGACCACTCCTTTCGGCAGTCGTTTCGCCAGAAGTTCAAGCAGCAGCATCAGCACAACGACCATCAGGACGACGAGCACCGAGAGTGCCGAAGCAAGGTCCGAGCTGCCGCTGTCATCGACATTGTAGATGGCGACGCCGAGCGTCTGGGTGCCGGCAGACCAGAGCAGCGCCGAGATCGTCAGCTCGTTGCAGGCAATCAGAAAGACAAGAATAACGGAGGCGCCGGCGGCCGGCGCAATCAGCGGCACGATGATATCGTCAAGCCGGCGGAAGAAGCCGGCGCCGGAAAGCCGCGCCGCCTCTTCCAGAGCCGGATCGAGCTGGTGGAAGGCGCTGACCACGGGTTTCAGGCTGACGGCGAAGAACGAGGAGAAATAGGCGATCAGGATGATCCAGATCGTGCCGTAGAGCGAGACGTGGAGGATCGGGATCGGCGCTGCGAACACCAAAATGAAGCAGACCGCCATGACGATGCCGGGCAGCGAATACGGTATCTCGATCAGGCTGGAGACGATGCGGGAAGCCGCATCCTTGCGCCGCGTCAGCGTGTAGGCTGCGAGCACCGTCACCACGAGGAGACCAAGCGCGGTCGCGCCGGCAAGCGACAGCGAATTGATAAAGGCGGTGCGCGTTACCGCCTGCCGGAACAGGATCTCCTCAAAGGCATGCAGCGACATCGTCTTGAAAGTGAGCGGCACGCCATAGGCCGGCACCAGGGCGCCGGCGACAAGCGCGAAGAAGGGTGCTGCCAGCATGAAGAACAGGATCACCCAGACGAGCGGTGTGCAGACCAGGCGCCAGGCGCCGAGTTCGAAGGCCGCACTCGCCCCGGATAACCCGATGACGCGGTAGTCACGGCCGCGCAGCGCCCGGTCCTGGATCATCAGCCCGACGACCGATATGATGGCGATGATCGCCGAGAGCACGGCGACATCACCGAAGGTGCGGCTGGTGAAAGCGGAGAACTTGGTGAAGATCAACGTCGGCAGCGTGAAGATCGAGGCCGGAATGCCGAGAATGGCAGGAATGCCGAAATTGCCGGTGCAGGAGACGAAGGAGATCGCCGCACCGGCGATGATGCCGGGCAGCGACAGCGGCAGGATGATATCGCGGAATACCCGCAAGCTGGAGGCGCCGGAAAGCCGCGCGGCCTCGACGCCGTCGCGCGGCAACGTCATCAGCCCGGCTCGGAGCGCCAGGTAGATCAGCGGCGCATGCTGCACGCCATAGAGCAGCGCGATGCCACCCACCGAATAGAGCGGCTGCGGCGAACCGAGTGGCGGGGCGATATGCAGCGCCTTCAGCAGCGGGCTGGAGGGGCCTGACATCTGCACCCAGGCAAGCGCCGTCACCTGCGGCGGAATCATCATCGGCAGCACGAAGAAGAAGCTGAGCAGCCCCTTGGCGCGGATATCGGTCAGCGTCAACAGGAAGGCGAATAGGCAGCCGATGACGAGCGAGATGATCGTGCCTAGAATGGCGGTGACGACGGTGTAATAGGTCGCCGACCAGAGCGACGCCTCGCTCAAAACCGTCATCACGCCGCCGTCGGCGAAGGCCGCTATTCCGACCATGGCGAGGCGGGCGAGCGGCAGCACGCTGAGGATCAGGACGATGATGACGAGAAACGGAAACAGCCAGGCGGGCTGGCTGTTTCCGGTTTTGGTGTATCCGTGCATGAAAGGATCAGTTCGAGCCGTAGATGCCCGAGAAGGTCTTGAGATCCTGATCGGTATTCTTCAACGCTTCGGCCGCCTTGATCGGCAGTACCTTGATGGTGTCGCGCGCCGGAAAGCCTTCCGGCAGCTTCATGCCGTTGCGGGCCGGGATGTAGCCGAGCTTCAGGAAGCCTTCCTGGCCCTTTTCGGAGAGCACGTAATCGACGAATTTCCTGGCGGCATCGGCATTTTTTGTGCTGGCGAGGATGCCTACCGGCTCGGTGACGGCCGAAACGCCTTCGCTCGGGAAGACGAATTCGACGGGAGCGCCCTTGGCCTTCTCACGGATCGGCAGGTAATCGACAACCATGCCATAAGCCTTTTCGCCCGAGGCAACGGACTTCAGCACGGCGCCGTTGCCGCCGGCAGCAATCGCGCCATTTTCCGCAAGCGACTTGTAGAAATCCCAGCCGAGTCCCGGAACGGCGGCAAGTGTCTGGGCGTGGACGAGGGCCGCACCCGAGGCAAGCGGGCTCGGCATGGTGACGAGGCCCTTGGCTTCCGGCTTGGTCAGGTCCTTCCAGCTCGCAGGCTTCATCGCGGCCGAGGTATTGTACATGATGCCGGTGGTGATCAGCTTGGTGGAATAGTAATAGCCGTCGGCGTCATAAAGGGCGGCGTCGTATTGGGCAGCTTCCGGCGACTTGTAGGCCAAGAGCTTGCCGTCTTCCTTGAGGCGCTCCAGCGTCACCACGTCGGCGATGAGGAGAATGTCGGCAACCGGGTTGCCGGCCGGGATCTCGGCCTGGAGTTTCGCCATGATCTTCGGCGTGCCGTCGCGTACCCAGTCGACCTTGATATCGGGATTGGCAGCCATGAAGCCATCGACCGTCGCCTGCGCGTCTTCGTTCGGCTGGCTGGTGTAGAGAACCAGGTTTGCGGCCGAAGCCGGAATGGCAAAGAGGCTCGCGGCGACAAGTGCTGCGGCGGAGACGATCGTTTTCATGGGAGAGGTCCTCGATTTCGATACCCCTCCCTTATTAGGGGTCGTTGACAGAGATGTGACAGGGCGCGGCGGTTGGTCCACGCCCTGCACCACAGCTTTGCCATCGACCGGTCGTGACCTCGCCACGCTCGCCTCGGTCAGTTCACTGAGGATCAACTGCAGCAGATGGTTGATCAGCGGGTCCCGCCCCGCCGATACGTCGCGCAGGCAGAGCCGGTCATGGCCCGCGGGCAAAATCTCCGCGGCGACCGGCCACGGCGCTCACGCGCCGTGGCCCCTCGGATCGAATACTACTTTGCGGCCTCTTCGATCAGTTCCGCCACCTTCTCGGGATGCGACACCATCACGACATGGGAGGCGCCATCGACCACCACGGTCCGCTTGGAGCCTGCCCGCTCGGCCATGAAGCCAAGGGCTGCGGCCGGAATGTTCTTGTCGCCGGTGCCGTAGACAAACCATGACGGCAGCTTCTTCCAGGCGGGCTCGCCGGATTTTTCGGTCAGGGCAGCCTCGGTGACCGGACGTTGGGCAGCCGCCATCAGGGCCGCCTGTTCGGCCGGCACGTCGCTGGCGAACTGATCATGGAACTTGGCCTGGTCGATATAGAGATCGACACCGCCGGCGCTGAGCTTTACCGGGGCCGCAAGCGCTCCGCTCAGCGTACCGCCCGGAAACTTGCCGGCGAGATCTGCGACCGATTCTCCGGCATCCGGCGCGAAGGCCGCGACATAGACCAGCGACCTGACGTTGTCGTGGCCGTTGGCCGCGGTCGAAATGACCTGGCCGCCATAGGAGTGGCCGACAAGGACCACAGGGCCGGCGATGCTGCCAACCACGTCGGAGACATAGGCAGCGTCGTTAGAAACGCTGCGCAGCGGATTGGCGGCTGCCACGACAGAAAAGCCGTCCTTGCGCAGGATTTCGACGACGCCGTTCCAGCTGGATGAATCGGCAAAGGCGCCATGGACGAGGACAACGGTCGGCTTGGCCGGCTGAGCAACGGCAGCACCGGAAAGAAGAGCGCCCGCCAGGGCGACGGCAGCAGCAAACTTGAACATTGGTCATTTCCTTTCGTCGGTTGAGTTTCAAAGAAGCCGAATGGGGAGCCACAAGGGAATTCACCTGCTTGCGCATCCGTTGACGCAGCAAACCTCTGCAGCTTTCCGTGTTCGGTACATAATTTGTCAGCGATTTATTTGTACACGATCTAATTAGGTTTCCTCGTCTGCCGAGTCAATAGCTTGCAAACAGATCGCGCACAAATTATATTGAGATCAAAGGAGAGCGTGATGAAAGACACCACATCAGATGAGCTCGCTGACGTACCCAAGATCGATGAAATGCTTTGCTTTTCGATCTATTCGGCAAGCCACGCCTTTAACCAGCTTTACCGTCCCCTGCTCGACGAGCTGGAACTCACCTATCCGCAATTCCTGGTCATGACCGCTTTGTGGGCGCGCGACGACCGCACGGTGAAGGATCTCGGCGAGACACTTTTTCTCGACTCCAGCACCCTCACTCCGCTGCTGAAGCGACTGGAAAATGTCGGCCTCGTCACCCGCAACCGAAATCCCGCCGATGAGCGCCAGGTGCTCTTGCGCCTGACGGAGAAGGGACTGGCCCTCAAGAGCCGTGCCTCCCATGTATTCGACTGCATCGGCAAGGCTGTCGGTCTCGACGCCGAGGCTGTCAGCAAGATTCGGGACGCAATCGCTTCGCTTCGCGACAATATTCACAAGAAGGACAAAGACGAGAGCTGACGTGGCCTCCACCACGTCGACGCTGCGCCGAGACAATTTCCGTCGACAAGCCGATGACATATTGTACGATCTGCCGCTCGGCTCGTGATCGGCTATAGCCGCTGCAGGGCCGGAAGATACCGGCGCTCAGAATCTTGCCTAAGCCTCACGCAGCCGTGAATACGCACCCATTGCTATCTCGGAGCGTTGAGGTACGTCAGTCTTGTTTCAAGGGAGGAGTTTCAATGGAATATCGTTTGCTCGGCCGTTCCGGCCTGAAGATTTCGACTTTGACCATGGGCACGATGACCTTCGGCGGCGTCGGTTGGGCGAAGACCGTCGGCGACCTCGGTGTTTCCGAGGCGAAAAAGATGATCGATATGTGCATCGATGCCGGCATCAACCTGATTGACACCGCCAATGCCTATTCCGACGGCGAATGCGAAAACATCATCGGCGATGTGCTCTCCGGCAAGCGGCCGCAGGGCGTGCTGCTCGCTACCAAGGCCCGCTTCAGCATGGGCGACGGCCCGAACGACCAGGGTCTGTCACGCTACCATCTGATCCGCGAATGCGAGGCGAGCCTCAAGCGCCTGAAGACCGATGTCATCGACCTTTACCAGGTGCATGAATGGGATGGCCAGACGCCGCTTGAAGAGACGATGGAAGCCCTCGACACCCTGATCAGGCAGGGCAAGGTGCGTTATGTCGGCTGCTCGAACTATTCCGGCTGGCACATCATGAAAGCGCTCGGCATCGCCAACGAGCACCGGTACCAACGCTTCGTCAGCCAGCAGATCCACTATACGCTGGAAGCCCGCGACGCCGAATACGAGTTGCTGCCGATCTCGATCGACCAGGGGCTCGGCGTGCTGGTCTGGAGCCCGCTGGCCGGCGGCCTGCTCTCCGGCAAGCATCGTCGCAACCAGGCAGCGCCCGAAGGTAC
Organism: Rhizobium acaciae; assembly: GCF_025941625.1. Classification (NCBI taxonomy): domain Bacteria; kingdom Pseudomonadati; phylum Pseudomonadota; class Alphaproteobacteria; order Hyphomicrobiales; family Rhizobiaceae; genus Rhizobium; species Rhizobium acaciae. Next base: position 69,808 of record NZ_JAPCZO010000022.1, on the reverse strand, counting down.
GCGCCAGTTCGCCGGCTGGACCGAACCGCCGATCCGCGATGAGAACCGCCTCTGGAACATCGTCGAGACGCTGGTCGCGATCGGTGGGGAACGCGGCGTTTCGGCCGCACAGGTGGCGCTCGCCTGGCTCATCGGCCGCAAGGCCGTAACCTCGGTCATCATCGGCGGCCGCACCGAAGCCCAGTTCCGCGACAACATCGCCGCCGCCGAGCTGAAACTCACGGACGAGGAGCGCAAGCGCCTCGACGCGGTCAGCCTGCCGCCGGTGATCTATCCCTACTGGCACCAGCTGAACACGGTGAGCGACAGGTTTGGTGAAGCCGATCTCGAGCTTTTCGGTCCGCATCTCCGGCAATAGGCAATAGTGGATCAGGCATTGCACGGCGAAAGACACAGCATCTCGCGCAAAAGTGTGCAGCGGTTTTGCGACCACGACATGCTCAAATCAAAGACCTAAAGTGTGGCAGGCGAATCTGAAAGATCGCGTCATACTTTAGCCGTCATAAAAGATGCACTTTCGCCGTGTTAGCGTAAGATCCCGCCACCCCCGCGAGGTTCTCCATGCTGAAGAATTACAAGGTCCTGAAGGGTACGGCGAGCGCACTCGCCCTTGATGACGACAACGATCCCCATATCGAGATCCGCATCGAGGCGGACGGCGTCAGCTACCGGATCGCTCTGAATGTCCGCTCGATGATGTCGCCGCACGATCTGCTCTATGCCAACATCGTCGATTTCAAGCATCCGGCACTGACGGACGCCCTCGAAGCCCTGCCGATGGGCCTGACCGACATCCGCAAGGACCGTCCGGAGCTTGCGATCGACTATGTCCGCGGCGGGCTGATCGAGCGCGAGGACATGAATGTCGCGCCCTTCCAGCTCTCCGGCCCGAAGAACGATCTTAGGGAATTCATCGAGCCGATCGTTGAGGAAGGCATTGCCGATTCCGACATCCATTTCTATGCCTTCGGCGAGGCCTGGGGCCCCGAGCACAACAAGCCCGACCAATATTTCGATTTCGAGCCGGGCAACGGCATCCACGACATCCACATGAACCAGGGCGATGGCGGCAGCTTCAAGGCCACCAACGGGCCGAACCAGGACGGCGCGCTGCTCGTCCATTTCAACGATACCGACGAATGGGCGGCGATCTTCCTCTGCTTTCAGTCGCAGAACTGGAATACCGATGCGGGGACCGGCCATCCGGTTTCCGACAGCCGTGGCGGCCAGGGCCGCGGCGAAGGCACACGCCGGCCGCAGCCGATCGTCGCCTCGTCGCTGCGCATCGTCGCCGCGCTGATCAACCCGGTCAACGGCGAAGGCGGCACCGAGGCCGAAACGGTGACGATCATCAACCGCTCCGACATGGAGGCATCGCTCGAAGGCTGGAAGCTGGAGGACGAAAACGGCAGGACCCAGACGCTGTCGGGATCGCTGAGCGCAGGCGAGCTGCGCACCATAGCGCTCGATGCCGCAGCCGGCGGCCCGCAGCTTGCCAACAGGGGCGGCGACATCATCCTGCGCAATGCCGACGGTGCCGTTGCCGATCGGGTTGGCTACGGTAAGAGCGAGACGGCGAACGAAGGCTGGACGACGATCTTCTGATCGGCGCCCTGCCCTTGATCCGTCCGCCGGGCGGCTGGATTCAGCTGCCGATTTCGGCCGAGATCAGCGCGCTCAGGCGGCCGATGCCGTCTTCGATCATCTGCTCGTTGGCGCAGGAGAAGCTGAGGCGGAAGGTGTTGGCGCCCGAACCGTCGGCGAAGAACGCCTTGCCGGGCACGAAGGCGACCTTGGCGGTCTCAAGCGATTTCGCCAGCAGCTTGGCGCCGTCCATGCCCTCCGGCAGCGTGATCCAGATGAACATACCGCCCTCCGGCTTCGTCCAGCTGGTGCCTTCAGGCATGTATTTGTCGAGGGCGGCCAGCATGCAGTCGCGACGCTTGATGTAGGCAGCCTTGATCTTTGCGACCTGCGCGTCGAAACCGCGCTCGGCGACATCTGATATCGCCATCTGGTTGATCGTCGAGGAATGCAGGTCGGCCGCCTGCTTCATCAGCACCAGCTTGCGGATGACGGGCGCATTGGCGACGATGAAGCCGACGCGAAGGCCGGGCGCCAGCGTCTTCGAGAAGCTGCCGCAATAGATCGTGCGCGTATCGTTGATATGGCCCTTCTCGGCGATCTCGAGCGCCAGGATCGGCGGGATCGGATCGCCGTCGTAACGCAGCGACTGGTAGGCCGCATCCTCGATGACGGCAATGTCGAGATCTTCTGCCAGTGCCAGGACCTTTTTGCGGCCGTCGAGATCGACGGTCTCGCCGGTCGGGTTGGAGAAGTCGGCGGAGAGATAGGCGAACTTCACCTTGCCGCCGGCAGCGGAAGCGGCCGCGCGGTAGGACTCGGGCGTCCGGTTGCCGTTCGGCGTCAGCTGGTCGTAGGCCGGTTCATAGGCGTTGAAGGCCTGCAGCGCGCCGAGATAGGTCGGCCACGTCACCAGCGCGGTGTCATCAGGCGACAGGAACAGCTTGCCGAGATAATCGAGGCCCTGCTGCGAACCGGACACGATGAAAACGTTATGGAGTTCGCAGGGGACGCCAAGAGCTGCCATCTGCCCAACCAGCCATTCGCGCAGCGGTTTGTAGCCCTCGCTGACCGAATATTGCAGCGCCGAGTTGACGGCAGCGCCGTCGAAGATATCGGCGTAAGCCTGCTTGAACTCTCGATCGGGAAACAGCGCCGGATCAGGAATGCCGCCGGCAAAGGAGATGATGTCGGGCCGGTCGAGAAGCTTCAGGAGCTCGCGGATTTCGGATGCGCGCATGCGCGACGAGCGCGACGCAAACATGGTGTCCCAGTTCAGCATGGGGTTTCCTCATATTTTTCTATTCCCCCAGCAGACCATGGCGGAGAATTTATGTCAACAATGCTGACCTATTTTCTTGTCCCTGTGACAAGAAAGCGATTATTCCCCTGATCGATGCCGAAACCGGCCGATTCAGGCCTTCCAAGACCAGCCCGGCGGCAGTAGTGTCGCCGCCACTATTCAATGTACTATCAAGGTGCCAGCAATGACCGCGACGACGACCTCTCCTGAAATCAAAATCGAATTGCACAAGTCTCCCGTCTCCGACGCCGACCGCATCCAGGCACTGGAGACACCCGGCTTCGGTAAGGTCTTCACCGATCATATGGTCCTGGCACGATGGACTGCCGACAAGGGCTGGCACGATGCGAAGGTTACGCCGAGGCGTCCTCTGGAGCTCGATCCTGCAAGCGCCGTGCTGCACTATGCTCAGGAAATTTTCGAAGGCATGAAAGCCTACAAGGCAGACGATGGCCGGATTCTGCTCTTTCGGCCCGAAGAAAACGCCCGCCGCTTCGCGCAGTCGGCGACCCGTATGGCTATGCCTCCTGTGCCCGAAGAACTCTTCCTGAAGGCGGTCGAAGAACTGGTCCGCGTTGACAAGGCCTGGATCCCATCCGGCGACGCCAGTCTCTACCTTCGCCCCTTCATGTTCGCCAACGAGGCATTCCTGGGCGTTCGTCCGGCTCAGGAATATGTCTTCTGCATCATCGCCTCTCCGGTCGGCGCCTACTTCAAAGGCGGCGCGAAGGCGATCTCCCTTTGGGTCGAGACTGAATACACCCGTGCAGCCAGCGGCGGCACCGGTGCTGCAAAATGCGGCGGAAACTACGCAGCCAGCCTCGTGGCGCAAGCCGAGGCAGCGAAGAAGGATTGCGATCAGGTCGTCTTCCTGGACGCAGCAGAGCATCGCTGGGTCGAGGAACTCGGCGGCATGAACGTCTTCTTCGTCATGAATGACGGATCGGTGGTGACCCCGCCTCTTGGCGGCACGATCCTGCCGGGTATCACCCGGGCCTCGGTGATCGTGCTCGCTGGAGAAAAGGGCTTGCGCGTCGAGCAGCGTCCCTACTCCTTCGCGGAATGGCAGCAGGACGCAACTGGCGGCAAGCTGGTCGAAGCCTTCGCTTGCGGCACTGCCGCGGTTCTGGCGGGCATCGGCCTGGTTCGGCATGCCGGCGGCGAGTTTCTGGTCGGAGACGGACAGACCGGCAAGTTGACCAGCGAACTGCGCCAGCAGCTCGTCAGTCTGCAGAAAGGCGTAACCAACGATGAGCGCGGCTGGACGCGCCTTATCCCGGCCTGAACTCCGGACGCGTCACGCCAACGGCGGCGTCAACACCGACATGGTGGGCGCCGCTCTCCGCCTCGCCCGCAAAGCCGCCGGCTGGCGATCTATTCCGCCCTCGCCGGAGTTCGTTTCGATCTGCACGATACGATGTTCTTCGAGCCGACGACCTTTAAGCAATCCGCGGATCTCTTTCGAAACCGGACGCCGCCCGATTTTTGTGGCCGCGCCAGCCGGGAGAAACCATCGTCAACTTCGCATTTGACGACCGAAATGGCACCAACGCCAAAACAGTTCGCCATTGACCGATGCCAAGTGAATTCTTACTATCCCTAATCGATAGAGGAAAGGTAAGAATGGCAACCGCAACCCTCTCTGCAAAATTCCAGATCTCCATTCCCAAGGAAGTGCGCGAACAACAGCACTGGTCGGCGGGACAGGAATTCGTGTTCATACCCAAAGGCAAAGGCGTATTGCTGATGCCGGTCCCGACGCTTGCCGATCTTCGCGGCCTCGCCGAAGGCGCAGACAACAAAAACTACCGCGACCGGAACGACCGTTTCTAATGCGCGTGATCGACAGCTCCGCATGGATAGAATGGCTGACGAAAAGTACTGCCGGAACCAGGCTGCAGGCCGAAATCCCGGAACGCGATCAATGCATCGTTCCGACGATCGTGCAGCTTGAGCTTTCCAAATGGCTGGCACGCGAAAAGGACGAGGAAGCCGTCGACAGCTTCATCGCCTATACCGCGACATGCATGGTTGTTTCTCTCGACACGACGCTTGCTCGCCGTGCTGCCGAAATATCGGCAGCCCATAAACTCGCCACCGCCGATGCGATCATTTATGCGACCGCGGAGCGCCACGATGCCGACATCCTGACCTGCGATGCCCATTTCAAGGATCTCGAACGCGTCATCTATATCGATAAAAAAGACTGATCCGCATGTGACCCAAGCCCTCGACGGCGCGGCACAACGCTTCTATCACAAACTGGGAAATGATAATCTGGCATCTGGAATGGCTGAAAACCGGCATGTGCAGGCGGCACCGAATCCAATGGCGAAAATGACGATCTCGCTTCCGGATAATCTGGCGGACTACGTCGAAAACCGTGTCGCAAGCGGCAGATACAACAGTGCCAGCGCATTCCTGGCGGAGCTTATTCTGAAGGATCAGCTCCATCATAAGCTTGACGACGAAGAACTGCGCAACATTCTGAGACAGGCTGAGGAAAGCGGCCCGAGCGAGCGACGCATTCCCGACATCCTGTCGGAAACGAAGGCAAAGCTGCGTGACAACCACCTATAGGCTGACCCGAACCGCGTATTCCGTGCTATCAGGCATCGACGAATATGCTTGCCTCAATTTCGGCGAGGCGCAGGCAGACGCCTATCTTCTCGACTGGGACAGGATTTTCGTGCTTCTTTCGCATGCTCCCTCCATGGGAGAAGAATGCGACGAACTCGGCGTCGGCCTTCGCCGCCTCCTCCACATGCGCCACGTCGCCTTCTACCGGGTGACATCGGAAGGGATTGTCGTCATTGACATCATCGACGCCGACCGGCTTCCTGAAAGACATCTTCAATCCAACCGACGCCCGCGATCGGCCGAACAGCATGCCTCTTGACCACACCTCCGCCTTCTATGAGGAGAATGCCGAGACATACGCCAAGCGGGTGCGCAGCCTGCCGAAGCAGCAGCTCGATGCCTTCCTCGCCGGGCTTGCGCCGGGTGCGGCAATCCTCGAACTCGGCTGCGGCGGCGGGCAGGACAGCGCCTACATGCTGTGGCAGGGTTTCGACGTGACGCCAACGGATGGCTCGACCGAGCTTGCAAGACAAGCGGAGGCGCTGATCGGCAGGCCGGTCAGGGTCATGCTGTTCCAGGAACTCGACGCCGACAGCGCCTTCGACGCCGTTTGGGCGCACGCGAGCCTTCTCCATGTTCCCAGGCTTGAACTGCCCAACGTCTTCACCCGTGTCCGCCGCGCCCTGAGGCCTAGCGGCCACCTTCACGCAAGCTTCAAGGCAGGGGAAGCGGAGGGCCATGACGGCTTCGGGCGTTATTACAACTATCCCTCCGCCGAATGGCTTTCGGAGCTTTTGACGAAAGGCGGCTGGCGGAACATCGCCATCGGCGAAAGCGACGGCAGCGGCTATGACGGCAAGCCGACCCGCTGGCTGACCGTCAGCGCAGAACGGTAAAGGCCGGAGCTTTCGCCCCGGCCTTAAACTGCAATTGCACAAAAAGTGCTTAGTTGACCGACTTGTCGACCAGCTTGTTCTTGCCGATCCAGGGCATCATGCCGCGCAGCTTGGCGCCGACTTCTTCGATCGGGTGGCTGTCGTTCAGGCGGCGGATGCCCTTGAAGCGCGAGCCGCCGGCACGGTATTCCTGCATCCAATCGGACGTGAACTTGCCGGTCTGGATGTCCTTGAGGACGCGCTTCATCTCGGCCTTCGTCTCGGCAGTGATGATGCGCGGACCGGAGACATATTCGCCCCACTCGGCCGTGTTCGAGATCGAGTAGTTCATGTTGGCGATGCCGCCTTCATAAATCAGGTCGACGATAAGCTTCACTTCGTGCAGGCACTCGAAATAGGCCATCTCAGGCGCGTAACCGGCCTCGGTGAGCGTTTCGAAACCAGCGCGGATGAGCTCGACGAGACCACCGCAGAGAACGACCTGTTCGCCGAAGAGGTCGGTTTCGCACTCTTCGCGGAAGTTGGTTTCGATAATGCCCGAACGGCCGCCGCCGACGCCGCAGGCGTAGGAGAGAGCGAGTTCAAGCGCATTGCCGGAAGCGTTCTGGTGAACGGCAACGAGGCAGGGAACGCCGCCGCCCTTCTGGTATTCGCCGCGAACCGTGTGGCCCGGGCCCTTCGGTGCGATCATGACGACGTCGACCGAAGCCTTCGGCTCGATGAGGCCGAAGTGAACGTTGAGGCCGTGAGCGAAGGCGATGGCTGCGCCATCACGGATGTTGCCGGCGATGTCGGCCTTGTAGATGTCGGCCTGCAGTTCGTCCGGGGTCGCCATCATCATCAGGTCCGCCCAGGCGGCAGCTTCGGCAACCGTCATGACCTTGAAGCCATCGGCTTCGGCCTTCTTGACGGTCGGCGAACCGGCCTTGAGTGCGATGACGACGTTCTGGGCGCCGCTGTCCTTGAGGTTCAGTGCATGGGCACGACCCTGCGAACCATAGCCGATGACGGCGACCTTCTTGGCCTTGATGAGGTTGAGATCGGCATCACGATCGTAATAGACGCGCATTTGAAGTTCCTTCCCTTTGCTTGTCTTGTTGACAGTCATTAAAGCGGAATCAGCCGAGAACGGGCATCTCCGCCAGAACCTTGTCCGTGCCATAAAGCCTGAGGAAGGCGGTGACCGCCCTCTCCGCCTGGCGTGCGGTATCCTTGAGGCCTGGTTCGCCGAGCAGCATGCGCACATGCAGGTCGGACACAACAAGGCCGTAAAGCGTGTGATAAGCCTCGTCGGCATCGGCAAAACGCAGGAGCCCTGCCCTTTTGCCGGCATCGATCAGCGCCATGGCGCGCCGGTCGATCTGGCGACGGCCGCGCTCGAGCAGCAGTTTGCCGAGTTTCGAGCCGTCGCGGTTCGACTGCCCGATCGCCAGCCGGTTGAGCGCCAGCGAGACGTCGCCGGCAAGCACCTCCAGCAGGTCACGCGCAAAAATGACGACATGGTCATGCAGGCTCGCCGCCGTCAGCCGCTCGCCGTTGCGCTCGAAGGTGCGCACCTTGCTGGCCTGATAGGCGATCATCGCCGATAGCAGCCCGTCGCGATCGCCGAACCACTTGTAGAGGCTTTCCTTCGAGCAATTGGCGGCGCGCGCTACACCCGAGGTCGTCAGCGCCTTTTCGCCGCCATCGACGAGCAACTGCAGCGCCTGCTCCAGAACGGCGTTCTGGCGCGGCGAAAATTCGCTCGGCTCTGCGGTATCGACGGACACGGTCATAGCTCCCATAATACGTACCGTACGGTACGGTTCGTGAGGTTTATGCGATAAACCGATCAGGTCGTCAAGAAGCCTGGATAGATTTTTTTAATACGTGAAACCGCGATGAAACACCAGAATTGGATAGGCGCGAATCCTCGGCGATCGCATAATGTCGCGCTCTACCATTTGCCCGGAGGCTCCGATGTCACGCCGTTCTCCAGCTCTTCTCCTGCTCGGAGCAATCCTCCTTGGCGGCTCAAGCGCTCTCGCGCAGTCCGACAGCGACGTCTATAATCGCATCGAGGAACTGCACGGCGATGCCGCAGGCTTCGACAGGCCGCTGCGCCAACTCGTTCGAGCGATGCGCTCGGGCGACGCCGGGACCATCGCCGGCCTTGCCGAATACCCGCTGACGGTCAAGGCCAATGGCGAGAGCTACGACGTCGAGAGCGCTGAGGATTTCATCGACAATTTCGATGATCTCGTGACGCCGGAAACGCGCCGCGCCGTCGGACGCCAGCAATACGAGGATCTATTCGTCAACAGCGACGGCGTCATGCTGGCCGGCGGCGCCGTCTGGATGGGCGCGGTTTGCGAGGACAATGCCTGCGAGGCGAGCCATTGGGCGATCATCGCGATCAACAACTGATATTTGTCGAGGAGAAAGGCAATGAGATACCGGATAGCCGCCGCGGTCATGACCGCAGCTCTTATCGTCGCAGCCAATGCGCGGGCCGCCGAAACGCGCTGCGGCTGGATCGAGAATCCGACGCCCGCCAACTGGTGGCTGGAGGACGCGGAGAACACCTGGACGATCATGACCCAGGGCGACGATGCCGGCGAGGTCGAAGGCATGGAGCTGATCTCCGACATCTCCGAACATGATTATGTCAGGACCAACGGCAATTACGGCTATGCCTGCGCCTGTATGAGTGTGGAGACGGATGGCAAGGACCGCATCACCCGCATCCTATCCTTCCGCCAGCTAGAGCTCGCCAAATGCCGTGCCGACAAGGCGCTGAAATTCCCCGGCTGACTAGCGCCTCACCCGAAAACCGGATGGCGGCCGCAATCATGACCCAATCGTCCAGAGGCAATCGGTCCACGAAGAGCCCCGACCTATGACGCCCTGGCGCAACCTGCCGGGACGGCGAAAGGCTCGGCCTGCATCGCCTTGTCGATCGCGTAAAGCTTTGCGAAACCCGCATCTTCGACCAGCATCAGGCCCGCCGGCATCAAGGTGCCGACATAACGGTCAGGGATATCGGCATTGGCGACGAGGATGAAATCGAAACGCCTGCGCCAATCCAACAGATAAGGCGTAAAGTTTCTATATTCCTGCATCATTGCCGGGCATGAAAGCACGCCGATCGACAGCAGATTGCCCTCGGGAACCGCGATCTCAGACCATGGCGGCAGAACCGATAACGGCTGCTTGCCTTTTGCCGTGAAGAGCGTCGGCACGAAAGCATGCGAGAAGGGCACGGCAAGCGTTGGCAGGTGCCGGAAAGTATCCAACCCCCAGGCAAAATGGCGGTTGGAGTGGGCAAGACTGTTCACCGTCTCGGGTTCGTGTCCCAAAGGGAGCACGGCGGCACCGGCAGGCACCTTTTTAAGCACAGTCTCGACGGCAGCAACGTCCTTCTGTGCCAGCCACCAGTTCCAGCCGATCCAGCCGGTGCGGCCGAAGGCCGCGAGATTGATGATGAGCGCCAGCAACAGCGCTTGCCGGCGCGTGAGATTGGCGAAGGGGCACACCATCGCCATAGCGACGAGTGCTGTCATGATCGGAAAGCGCCAACTGATCCATCCGGTGCCGAGCATGTGGCGAGGCGAAACACAGGACAGAAGCAGCAGGCCGCAGGCGGCGACGGCAAGCCCCGCATGCATGCGGATATCGCCCGCGCGGACGGCACGCGTGCAGATGAGGATCAGCGGCAGAACCAGCACGACATCCACCACCGGGACATAGGTCGTGATAGTGGACAGCAAGTTCATGAAAATCAGGACGATGCCGTCGTTCCAGGCAAGGCCAAGGCCGTTGCCGCCGGCATTGGGCAAAGCCGCCGTATGGAGATAGAGCGCGAGCGGCGGCAGGACGCAGGCGCCGAGCGCCAGCGCCAACCGGCCGGCGAGCCTCATCAGAGCCGCCTTCGATCGCACGATATCGATGCGCCAGGAAAATTCGAGGCCGCAGACGATCGCCATATAGAAGCCAAGCGCGAAGAGATGCATCACCGTCAGCAACAGCGCGGCGGCAAGCCGCCAGGCAAAAACCACGGCGGGATTTCTGCGCTGCAGCCGCAGATCGACGCAGGCGAAGAACAAGGCCATGCCGAGGCCGATCTGGAAGTTGATGAAGCCGCCGATCATGGTGGCGCACCAGCCGAGCGACAGTATGGCGGTCTGCCAATGGTGCCGGCCGCCGAACAGCGCGCGGTGCAGGCCGATTGCCCCGAGCGGCGGCAGCACGATCGCCAGGAAAAGCAAAGCTCGTGCAAGCCTGTCTGCGCCGACGAGCGGCCCCAGCCAGGTGGCTAGAACGTCGATCCCGACATTGGTGAAGGTGCGGTTCCAATCGACCGCATAGATCTCAGGAAACGGCTGCTCGCCGATCCCGCCCGAAAGGAGCCAGATACGGGCGTAATGATTGGCGTAATCGAGAACTGGCGGAAAGGGAAACAGGAGAACCAGAGCCGCGGCAAGTCCGACGAATGCGACGATCGCAACGGTGGAATCCTGCCTGGCGATCAATTCCTCAGGCCCGGCTGCGGCCACAGCAGGCGCGGCAATCCGGTCCATTATCCGATCCGGCTGTTCTTTTGCGAGCGCGGCGGCTCTTCGGATGCAAAGGCCGCATCCAGCGCGGCGCTCTTGTCGCTGGCGCTCATCTCCGAGAATGCGATCGACAATTCTGCATGTTCACTGCCGCGCACGATCGTCTCGACCATGAACATCGGCCGCTTCTTGCTCTCCTGGACGAGGCGACCAAGATACTCGCCGATGATGCCGATACAGATCAGCTGGATAGCGCTGAAGGCGCTGACCGCGGCCATGATCGACGACCAGCCGGTCACCGTCTCGCCTTGCAGCCAGCGAACGAAGGTGTAGACCAGCAACGCGATAGCGACGCCCGCGCTCATCATGCCAAGCCAAGTGCTGATGCGCAGCGGCGTCGTCGAAAAGCTGGTGATCGCATCGAGAGCGAAATTGATCATCTTTCGCAGAGGATATTTCGTCGTGCCGGCAAAACGGGCGTCACGCTCGTAGGGGAGCGCCACCTGCCTGCCGCCGATCCAACTGACCATGCCGCGGATGAAGCGATCGCGCTCCGGCATCGCCAGCAGGATATCGACGACACGCCGACGCATCAGCCGGAAATCACCGGTATCGCGCGGAATGGTCACGGAAGCGAGCTTGGACAAAGCGCGATAGAAGAGCGAAGCGGAGGCGAGTTTGAACCAGCTTTCGCCCTGGCGGCGTGTGCGCTGGCCGTAAACGACGTCGGCGCCGCGCTCCATGATCGGCATCATCATCAAAAGCAGCTCGGGCGGATCCTGAAGATCGGCATCGATCAAAAGTACACGCTCGCCCCGCGAGGCGGCAAGACCCGCCGTCGATGCCAGCTGGTGGCCATGATTGCGCAGAAGACGAATACCGAGCACCTGCGGCACATCGGCCGCCAGGTTCGAAATGATCTCCCAGGTGCGGTCGGACGAGCCGTCATCGACGAGAATGAGCTCGAAGGCATCACCAGTGACGCTATGAGCAGCGGCGGCAGCGCGGCGGCAGAACTCGCGCAGCCCTTCTTCCTCGTTGTGACAAGGCGCGACGATGGAAAGAAATGGGACTTGCGCCATGCTGACGTCGGTGCCTGCTTGATGTTTAGCGCCAGACTAGCGACGAAACGTCAAACATCCTTTAACGATTGGCTACCGGTCGCAAGGCCGACTATTCCGCCGCCATGACCTCGCGGGCGCCGTCGATATCGCGGGCCGGCGAGGCGCCGTAAAGGCGGCTATATTCGCGGCTGAATTGCGACGGGCTTTGATAGCCGACACGGTGACCGGCCGTGCCCGCATCGAGCCGCTCCACGAGCATCAGACGGCGCGCCTCGTGCAGGCGAAGCTGCTTCTGATACTGCACCGGCGTCATCGCCGTGACCGACTTGAAGTGATGGTGGAAGGACGACACGCTCATGCTGACGCGGTCGGCAAGGTCTTCGATGCGCAGTGGCCGCGCGAAATTCTCCTTCAGCCATGCAACGGCGCGCGCGACCCTGTTGCTGTGGCTGTCTGCAGTGGCGATGTTGATCAGCCGCGCGCCATCCGGCCCGGTCAGCACCCGGTAGAGGATTTCCTGCTCGATCAGCGGCGCCATGGCAGGAATGTCGCCTGGACGATCGAGCAAGCGCAGCAGGCGGACGGCAGCATCCAGGAGCTCCGGCGGAGCGACGTTTACCGCCATCCCGCGCTGCCCGTCGGTATGGGCGGCCGGGCTCGGAATATCGATGCGACTGAGCAACTCCAGCAGCTTTTCCGAGTCGATTGCCAGCCCCAGGCAGAGATGCGGAACCTCAGGGCTGGCCTCCGTGACGCGCCAGGCGACCGGCAGGTCGAGCGATGTCAGCAGATAGTCCCCAGTCCCGTAGCTGATAAGTTCAGTGCCGAGGCGCAAGCTTTTGGCGCCCTGCAGTACAAAGGCAAAACAGGGCCGGTAGCTGCTGTGCAGCGGATCGCTGGGCTTGGACCGACGGCTGATGTGAAGATTGCCGATATCAGTCGCGAACTCGCCGTCACCAGCCGCGAAGCGCATCGCGATATCGACAATTTCCTGATAGGGGCTGAAGGGCAAGGTCATGCGGCAACTCTTTCTGTCATCTGTCTGACGCCGGCGATACCGCTCTTATCTAGAGTGCCTTCGCCATTTCGCAAACAGGCCGGCGCCTCACTTTTGCAGGATCGTGCAAAAAGCTGAGAGGATCGCTCTAACCCTCTGACGCAGTTCCGGGCAATAGTCCACCATCTCTTTCAACCCCCACCCACAATCGAAAAGGATGGTTCCCATGCCTATTGCAAGAGGCTACGCCGCGACCGACGCTTCCAAGCCGCTGACCCCTTTCACCTTCGAACGCCGCAACCCGAACCCCGATGACGTCGTTATCGACATCAAGTTTGCCGGCATCTGCCATTCGGACATCCACACTGTCCGCAACGAATGGAAGAACGCCGTTTATCCGATCGTGCCCGGCCATGAGATCGCCGGCATCGTCTCGGCTGTCGGTTCCGATGTGACCAAATTCAAGGTCGGCGATCGCGTCGGCGTCGGCTGCTTCGTCGATTCCTGCATCGGCTGCGCCGAGCGCGACCTCGATCGCGAACAGTATATGCCGGGGCTCGCCGGCACTTACAACGACTTCGAAGCCGACCGCAAGACACGGACCCAGGGCGGCTATTCCGACTCGATCGTCGTTAGGGAAGGCTATGTCATGTCCATTCCGGACAATCTGCCGCTCGATGCCTCCGCGCCGCTGCTCTGCGCCGGCATCACGCTCTATTCGCCGCTGCGCCACTGGAATGCCGGCCCCGGCAAGAACGTCGCGATCGTCGGCATGGGCGGTCTCGGCCACATGGGCGTCAAGCTCGGTGCGGCCATGGGCGCCGATATCACCGTTCTCTCCCAGAGCCTTTCCAAGAAGGAAGATGGGCTGAAGCTCGGCGCCAAGGAATATTACGCCACCAACGACCCGGAAACCTTCACGAAGCTCGCCGGCACTTTCGACCTGATCATCTGCACCGTCAGCGCCGAGATCGACTGGAATGCCTATCTCGGCCTGCTGAAGGTGGATGGTTCCTTCGTGGTGGTCGGCGCGCCGGAAAACCCGATCCCCGTACATGCGTTCTCGGTCATCCCCGGCCGCAAGAGCATTTCCGGCTCGATGATCGGCTCGATCAAGGAAACCCAGGAAATGCTCGACTTCTGCGGCGAGCACAACATCGTCTCCGAGATCGAGAAGATCAACATCCAGCAGGTCAACGAAGCCTATGAACGCGTCCTGAAAAGCGACGTCCGCTACCGCTTCGTTATCGACATCGCCTCGCTGGCAGCTTGAGAAAACGAGAGGCGGCTCGCGAGAGCCGCCTTTTTGATCACGGCATCCTCCATCCGTTCTCATGCTGAGGCTCTCGTGGACTGCAGCCGCAGCAGATATTCGACTGGTTTGAACGGATCGGGGCCTGAACGCCGGCGAACGCGCGGCGAGCCGGCCATCGGGGCATGATGGTCGAAAGAGGTTTCCATGGTCCCCGCTCCGCTGGTCAGGCCCGGCAATTGCTGCTGGACGCTCTGGATCATCGCGGACGCCATCGTGCCTTCCAGCCGGGCCATGCCGTCGGCGATCACGGAATCCGTCATCGTCGCGGCAGATTTCGCAAGCAGGGTCAGCAAGCCGTTCAAGCTCTCCCCCGGCGCTTCGAGATGAAAGCGATCGATCGGCTCGCACAGGACGGTTTGCGCGGCCGACAGTGCATCTGCCAGCACCCAAGGTGTCAGTTGCCGGAAATCGGCGGCGGTGCTTGCGGGCGAGCTGTGCCGGGCCGCCGTCATCGCTACGTGGCAATCGATGACCTGCCAGCCGAAAACGCCCTGCTTCAGCGTTTCGAACACGGTTTCTTCGACCGCCCTGTAAAAGCTGGCCGGCATCTGGCCGACGTCCACTTCAAGCGCGAAGCTGTTGCCCGCTCCTTCCGGACGCGGCTCGACGCGCAAACCGACGGTGGCGAGAAACGGATTGGGCTCCTTGAAGAGGATCTGCAGGCCTTCCCCGGTTCCCACAAGCCTTTCCACTAAGATGACCGTGCTTTCCTCGAACCCAGCCTCGAGACCGAAATCCGTCAGCAGGGTCGATTGGACGACTTCCTTCTGCACCTCGCCATAGAGCGATACGAAGATGTCGTCGGCATCATCGTTCCGGCGCAGATTGATCAACGGATCCTGCTCCGCCATCTGGTTCAAGGCCAGCCAGAGGGCCGCCTTGTCGGAGGGCCGCCGGGCAAGGACGCGGGTTTCGAGGCTGGGCGGGGCAAACTGCGGCCGCCCACCCGCGAGCAGGTCGCCGCCCACCGCATCCCCGATGCGGGCGCCGGCAAGGCCGCTGATGCGCGCGATCTGCCCGGCGCGGAAGCTTGCGGCGCCATGAACCCGGCCGGCCTCGAAAACCTCGATCGCGGTCACTCTTTCCGGGCCTTTGGGCAAATCCAGATGTTGCCGCAGCCGGACCGTGCCTGATGTCAGATAGATATAGGTCAGCTTTTCACCGCCCCAGCCACGTTCGATCTTGAAGATTTTTCCGGCAATCGGCCCGTCCGGATCGAGGCGTCGGCCGGGCAATATCGTCGCGATGGCCGATGTCAGGGCCGGCACGCCGACGCCGGTCGTTGCCGCACCTGCGAAGACCGGATGCACCAGACCACTCGCGACCTGATGGGTCAGGCAGCGTCCAAGCCTGTCCGCCGTCAGGCGATCGGGCGCCAAGACGTAGTCGTCCAGCAGCGCCTCGTCATTCTCCGCGAGTGCTTCGCAGAGCGGCGTGAAAAGCGGTTCGCATCCGGGAGCCAACGCCTCCACCCGAGCAAGCCTGCTGCCGGCATCGACGACGGAAGACATGGCGATGGGGCGAACGAGCAATTGGCTGGCAAGAGCCTTCAGCACGTCCTCATATTGCGCGCCGAGACGATCGACCTTGTTGACGAAGAAGACGAAGGGAACGCCAAGCCGCCGCAGCGCCCGCACCAGCACCCGCGTCTGGGCCTGCACGCCTTCGACCGCCGAAACGACGACGATTGCGGCATCCAGCAATCCGAGCACCCGCTCGACCTCGGCGATGAAATCCGGGTGACCGGGCGTGTCGATGAGATTGACGATCCTGTCGCCGATGGTGAACGACACCACCGCGGCCCTGATCGTGATGCCGCGTTGCCGTTCGAGCTCGAGAGTGTCCGTCTGTGTATTGCCGGTATCGACGCTGCCGAGCTTGTCGATGACGCCGGCGTCAAAAAGCAGTCTTTCGGTAAGGCTAGTCTTGCCTGCGTCCACATGGGCGAGGATGCCCAGATTCAAAGTGCGCATGAACCACCAACTTCTCAGAATTTCGAATGTGATTTTCGTGAGAAGTGAATCGGCGCATTGGAACCTCTACTCGCTGCAGCTACGGCTGGATACGTAACCCCCGGGTGGCATCCGGAAGGCACGGCGCAAACCCTAAGGGCGGATCCGAAGATATGTCAAGCTTGGCTACATCGCGGCTTCGAGGCTTAGCCTCTGGAGGACGGGAGAAGAGTTACCCCTCCTCCCGCATCGTCTCCCGCTGGGTGATCAGCCGGGCGCTGTGCTGGCCGCTCAGATAGATCCACAGCCAGCTCCAGGCGACGGAGAAGCGCGAGCGGGTGCCGATCAGGAAGTAGATATGGGCAAGTCCCCAGATCCACCAGGCGAGCCAGCCCTTCAGCTTGATCCGGCCGAAATCGATGATCGCAGCACTCTTGCCGATCGTCGCCAGGCTTCCCTGATGCCAGTAACGGAAAGGCGCCGGCGCCGGTTTGCCGGATATGCGGGCGCGGATCACCTTGGCGACGTAACCGCCCTGCTGCTTGGCGGCGGGCGCAATGCCCGGCACTGGCTTGCCGTCCTCGCGCATGACGGAGGCGGTATCGCCGACGACGAAGACGTTAGGCAGCCCCGGCGCGCTCAGATCCTTCTCGACCACGACGCGGCCCGCCCGGTCGGACGCAACGTCGAGCCACCGCGCCGCCGGCGAGGCGGTGACGCCGGCTGCCCAAACGATCGTCCGGCTGGCAACGAAGGTCTCGCCGATCTTCACGCCGTCGGCGTTGCATTCGGTCACCGGCTTGCCGAGATGGATCTCGACCCCGAGCTTCTCCAGCGCCTTCTGCGCATAGGCCGAAAGCTCCTCGGCAAAGGTCGGCAGCACCCTCGGGCCGGCCTCAACCAGCACGACGCGGGTCTTGCGCGTGTCGATGTTGCGGAATTCCTTGGGCAGCGTGAAATGCGCGAGCTCGGCAATGATGCCGGCCAACTCGACACCGGTCGGCCCTGCCCCGACGATGGTGAAGGTCAACAGCGCATCGCGTACGGCAGGATCGGGCTCCATCTCCGCCTTCTCGAAGGCAAGCAGCAGGCGCCGGCGGATCGTCGTCGCGTCCTCCAGCGTCTTCAGGCCGGGCGCCACCGGCTCCCATTCGTCATGGCCGAAATAGGCATGCGTCGCCCCGGTCGCCAGCACCAGCGTATCGTAAGCAAGAGTCATGCCGTTGCGTAAGGAAACCGTCTTGGCACCGCTGTCGACGCCGGTGACCTCGCCGAGCAGCACCGTCACGTCAGGCCGGTCGGCATAGAGGCGGCGGATCGGCCAGGCGATCTCCGAGGTGGAAAGAATGGTGGTCGCCACCTGATAGAGCAGCGGCTGGAAGAGATGGTGATTGCGCCGATCGACCAGCGTGATCCTGACACCGGCGCCTTTCAAGCCGTTGACGAGTTGCAGCCCGCCAAAACCGCCGCCGACAACGACGACATGATGATCGCTCATGACCTACCCCTTTTGCGCCATTTCGCTCAAAGCCAATGTGGCCTTCGCCGCGATGGTTGCAACTGCCGTTTCGGCATAGCTCCCCTGCATCCCGGTCCGGTGGAGCTGGCTCAATCGGCATACCCAACGGGAATTGCCGTGCCGCCCTTCAGAAGCTCCATCGAGATCGAGGCCGAGACGTCGAAGAGCTCGATCTTGCGCACGATCTGCTTGTAGATCACATCGTAATGCTCGACGCGCGGCAGCACGATCTTCAGGATGTAGTCGTGATTGCCGGTCAGTCGGTGCGCTTCGACGATCTCGGGAATGTCGCTGATGATCCGGCGGAAGGTCTCCGTCCATTCGTCGGAATGGTGCGCCGTCTTGACCAGCGCGAAGACCGTCGTCGGCACGCCCATTTTTTCCCGGTCGAGCACGACGATGCGCCGGGCGATATGGCCGCTCTCCTCCAGCCGTTGGATGCGCCGCGAGCAGGCCGATATCGAAAGTGCCACGCGCTCGGCAAGATCGGTCACGGATATGCCCGCATCCTTCTGCAGCATGTCCAGAATGCGTCTGTCGCGATCATCAAGCATGTGTCGAACATATACCTCTCGCGTCTTTTTTGCAGGATTTCATAAAATGACGCAAAACCATATCACATATCTGATGCGAGGAACAAACAAAGCAAACACATCGCGTCGGAATTGCGGCATCATTTTCGAAAGTTCAGAAGCATGGAGAGCATAGAGATGGAAACGATCGGCCTTATCGGCGGCATGAGTTTCGAAAGTTCGGCGGTCTATTACCGTGCCGTCAACGAGATGGTGCGTGACCGCAAGGGTGGCCTCGCCTCGGCCGAACTCATCCTGCATTCTGTCAATTTTGAGGAGATCGTCGCGCTTCAGAAGGCCGGCGACTGGGATATGGCCGCCTCGCGCCTCGCCGACGTGGCTCTGCGCCTGCAGATCGCCGGCGCCGGCTGCATCCTGATCTGCACCAACACCATGCATCTGATCGCCGACAAGGTCGCGGAGAAGATCTCCGTGCCGCTGATCCACATCATCGACGAGACGGCGAAATCGCTGCATGCGGCCGGCCGCAAGCGCCCGCTGCTGCTTGCTACCCGCTACACGATGGAGCACGGCTTCTACAGCGACCGCATGAAGAGCCTTGGCCTCGATATCATGGTGCCTGATGCGAGCGACCGCACGACGGTGCACGATATCATCTTCAACGAACTCTGCGCCGGCAAGGTGCTCGACAGTTCGCGTCAAAAACTGTTCGATGTCATCGCTCGCGCGGTCGACAACGGCGCGGACAGCATCATCCTCGGCTGCACCGAGATTTGCCTGATCCTCGACCCCCACCACCTGCCGCTGCCAGGCTTCGACACCACGGCGATCCACGCGCGGGCGGCGGTCGATTTCGCGCTCGGCGCAGACGAAGCGGCAGAAGAAGAAGCAGCCTGATATCGTCAATTAGTTGACTAAGTCCAATAAATGTCAGACAAGATCTTCATCTGGAGATCTTTGCCGGACCGCTGACAAAGTCGGCCAACTCCTCTTTCGTCATGCTCGGGCTTGTCCCGAGCATCTGCAACGGGCGCAGCAGATCTCGGCACAAGGCCGAGAATGACGCCGAGTGAAGAGCACGGTTCGTCAGCAGTCTGACCAGGATCTCCATTCGGAGATCATCATGTCTAACCTATCGCTCATCGAAACCGCTCGCGATTTCAACCGCTTTTATACGAATTTCCTCGGCCTCTTGAACAAGGCCTATCTCGACACCCCCTTCACGCTGACCGATGCCCGCATCCTCTTCGAGGTCGGCTCGCATGATGGCGTCAGCGCCGCCGCCCTTGTCCGCGACCTGCAGCTCGACCCGGCCTATCTCAGCCGCATCCTCAAGCGTTTCCGCGCCGAGGGGTTGATCGAGACCAGCCCCGATCCGGCCGATCTTCGCAGCCAGGTCATCATTGTCTCTAACCAGGGACGCGAGACGTTCGAGGAACTCGGCCGGCGCTCCAATGCGCAGATCGCCGCCCGTTTCGACCGCCTGGCGAGCGGCGAGCCGGAGGCGGCCGTCTCCGCCATGTGCACGATCCGCGCCCTGCTCGACCCGGCGGCAAAGCCCGCACCGGCCATCATCCGCGCCCACCGCGCCGGCGATATCGGCTGGATCGTTCAGAGTCAGGGCCGCTTCTATGCCGAGGAATATGGCTGGGACCTGCGCTTCGAGGCGCTGGTGGCCGACGTCGCCGGAAAATTCCTCGCCAATTTCGATCCGGCCAAGGAATATTGCTGGATCGCCGAACGCGGCGGCGTCAATGTCGGCTCCGTCCTCGTCACCAATGGTGGCGACGGCATCGCCAAGCTCCGCCTGCTCTATGTCGACAAATCAGCCCGCGGCCTCGGGCTCGGCAAACTGCTGGTCGACGAATGCATCCGCTTCTCCAGGCAGAAAGGCTACCGCGAACTCTCGCTCTGGACCAACGACATGCTGGAGACCGCCCGCGCCATCTACGTCAAGACAGGATTCCACCTTGTCTCCGAGGAGAGACATCGCATGTTCGGCCCCGAGGCGAACGGCCAGAACTGGGTGCTCGATCTCTGAATTTGTTGCGTCGCAGAAATTTCACTTGATTTGGAAACGGTCATTCCCTAATTAAGGCGCCATGACCGACGCCATCCTCACATCCGAAGCAAAGACCCGCAGCCGCGGCCGTCCACGCGAGTTCGACATGGACGTAGCACTGGATGCGGCGCTGCGCGTCTTTTCCGAACGCGGCTACCACGCCGCCGCCATCAGCGAATTGACCGAAGCAATGGGCCTTGCTTCGGGGAGCATCTATAAGGCATTCAAGGATAAGCGCGGTATCTTTCTCGCTGCTTTTGCCCATTATCGAAAACTCGGCCGACGGCGCCTGGAAGCGATGATCGCGTCTGCAAAGACGGGTCGCGAGAAGGTCTTCGAGATGGTGATGTATTATACCGAGCTCTCCTATGGCGAGGCCGGCCGCAAAGGCTGTCTCGTCGTTGGCGGCGCTAACGACTTCGCCCTGCTTGACGAGGAAGCCGCGGCCCACGTCGTGACCGCCTTTGCCGCGGACGAAAAGCTGATGGCCGATCTCATCCGCATCGGCCAGGCAGACGGCACCATTCCGAAGACGGTAGACCCGGATGCCGCCGCCCTCGCCTTCCTCTGCTTTACCAAGGGCCTGCGCGTCATCGGCAAAACAGGACGCAGCAGGGAAGAGATGCTGTCCGCGGCCGAGGCCGCGATGAAGCTCGTGACCTGAAAAGTCCGCACCATGGACGAGAGAAATACCGGCATTCGGTCAAGGATCGGGTGGCCGCTGCCAGCATTTTTTACATTCAATTCTTTCAATCTTTGAATACCGGAGCTTCTGATGAGCATTTCAGCCACCACGCCGGATGAGGCCATTCCCCGGGCGCTATCCCCCTGGCTCACCTTCCTTTTCGCCGCCGCCTGCGGGCTGGTGGCCGCCAATCTCTATTACGGCCAGCCGCTCGCCGGCCCGATCAGCGCCGATCTCGGCTTCACGCCTGCCGCCACCGGCCTGATCGTCACGCTGACACAGATCGGCTACGGCCTCGGCCTGCTGCTGATCGTGCCGCTCGGCGACCTCACCGAAAACCGCCGTCTGGTGCTGATGCTTATCGCTGTCTCCGCCGTTGCGCTCATCGGCGCGGCGCTGTCTTCGACGCCCACAACCTTCCTCGTCGCCTCGCTCTCTATCGGTCTTTCATCGGTCGCAGTTCAGGTCCTGGTTCCCTTTGCCGCCCACATGGCGCCTGATGCCACCCGTGGCCAGGTCGTCGGCAACGTCATGAGCGGCCTGCTCTGCGGCATCATGCTCGCCCGCCCCTTCGCAAGCTTCGTCGCCGAGGCCTCTTCCTGGCATGTGGTCTACTACGTCACTGCTGGCGTCATGCTCGTGCTCGCCGTCGTGCTCCGCGCTAACCTGCCGGTCCGCCGGCCGACGACCAGGCTACGCTACGGCGAACTGCTCGCCTCCATGGGCCACCTGGCACTGACCTCGCGGGTGCTGCAGCGCCGGGCGCTCTATCAGGCCGGCATGTTCGGCGCCTTCAGCCTGTTCTGGACGACGACGCCGCTGCTGCTCGCGAGTCCCGCCTTCGGTCTGACACAGAACGGCATCGCCCTCTTCGCGCTTGCCGGTGCAGCTGGCGCCATCGCCTCGCCGATCGCCGGCCGGCTTGCCGATCGCGGGATGACGAAGATCGCCTCGACGCTTGCCATGCTGCTCGGCATGGCCGCCTTCCTGATCAGCCATTTCGCCGGCGACGGCTCGCTTAGCGCGTTGCTGCTCTTGACGGCAGCGGCGATCCTTCTCGATTTCGGCGTGACGACCAATCTCGTCTGCGGCCAGCGCGCCATCTATGCGCTGAACCCGGAACACCGCAGCCGGCTCAACGGCCTGTTCATGGCGACCTTCTTTGCCGGCGGCGCGCTGGGCTCAGCACTCGGCGGCTGGGCCTATGCGACCGGCGGCTGGACGATGACGGCCTGGATCGGTTTCTGCTTCCCGGCGCTGGCCTTCCTGCTGTTCCTGACGGAAGGACGCGGCAAGTAAGGCGCCATCAATCCAGGATCAAACGTCTAAAACCTTGACTGAGCCAACTTATAGATGCCCACATTCAGGAAGCAGCGTATGCATCCTTTTGAGAGTTGCAGAAGTTTCGCCTTTTTGCACGGGATTCCGACATGGAGATAGACGAAGAGAAAATCGACGATGCTGTGCTCGCTTTGTTATGGCTGACGCTGCATGACGGAGACCGTGCCTGGAAGGGTTTTGACTGGAGCGTGATGGACCGTTTGCATCAGAAGGGTCTGATTGCAAATCCCGCAGGCAAGGCCAAGTCTGTCGTTCTGAGCGACGAAGGTTTGAGACGATCGGAGGAACTGTTCCGCGCTCTGTTTATGCGATCGACGTGATGGTCGCTCCTCCGATTTATCAGCGGCACTAGCTGTTGTGAGAATCGAACTGAGAACGGGCGGCGCGAACGGCATCATGGTTCGCTTCTGCCCAGTTCAGAAGCTGCGACAGCGGCTGGTAGAGCGAACGTCCAAGTTCGGTCATCGAATATTCGACGCTCGGCGGCTTGGTCGGGAAGACCTCGCGGTCGATATAACCATCCCTTTGCAGGTCGCGCAGCGTCTGCGTCAGCATGCGCTGCGAAATATCGGGGATCATCCGCCGCAGTTCGCCGAAGCGATAAGGCCGATCCGCCAGCACCTCAAGCAGCAGCGTCGACCATTTGCCGCCGATCTGCTGCATCATGTCCCTGACCGGGCAATTGCCGAAATCCAGGCCGGCGAGATCGATCTCGCGCCGCGCCCCCGGCATCCTGTTCTTCAGACTGACGACCGCGCCACTCATCGGCTGGTTCCCTTTTGGTAACGTAGAGCTGAAAAACTGCCTCCTTTACACCGCCAAGTCAATTCCTATTCTAGCGTTACTCTCTTTTCGAGACCACCTGCACAAACACAGAAGGAAACGACGTATGAGCGAAATCATCCTGGTCACCGGCGCTGCCGGGCAACTCGGCCAGCGTGTCATCCATCACCTCATCGAGACCTACAAGGTCGCCCCCGGCAACATCGTCGCGGCGACGCGCAGCCCCGAAAAGCTCTCCGAACTCGAAAAGAAAGGCGTCGTCACCCGCAAGGCCGATTTCGATGACGCGGCAGGCCTGGAGAAGGCTTTCGCCGGCGTCGACCGGTTGTTGATCATCAGCACCGATGCGCTGGATACTCCCGGCAAACGCCTCGCCCAGCACAAGGGCGCCGTCGCGGCGGCGGTCAAATCAGGTGTCAAGCACATCGCCTATACCTCGATGCCGGCGCCGGACAATTCGCTCGTCACCTTCGCGCCCGATCATCTCGGCAGCGAAAACGCCATCAAGGCAAGCGGCATCGCCCATACGATCATCCGCGATGCCTGGTATCACGACAATTACCTGCACGGCATGCCGCACAATCTGCAGGGCGGCAAATGGTACAGCGCCACGGGCGACGGCAAGATCTCGACCATCTCGCGTGACGACTGCGCCCTGGCGATCGCCGCAGCCCTTGCCTCCGGCACATCCGAGAGCGCCACCTATACGGTGACTGGCACCAATTCGCTGAACAGCCGGCAGATTGCCGCCATCGTTTCCGACGTCGCCGGCAAGCCGCTCGAAGTGATCGACGTCACCGACGAACAGCTCGGCCAGGGCATGCGCGGCGCCGGACTTCCCGGTTTCGTCGCCGATATGCTGGTTTCTGCCGACGCCAACACCCGCGCCGGCAAGTTCGACATCGTCACCGAAGACTTCACCAAGCTGACCGGCAAACAGCCGCAGCCGCTGAAAGATTTCTTCCTCGAACACAAGGCGGCCCTGACCGCCTGAGGCAGCATAAGGTCGTCTGGAAAGCTCGCCTCGCACATCACGGGGCGGGCTTTCTTCAATGATCAGATCGTCTGCCCACAGGCCCGGCAGAAGCGCCGCACCGTTTCCGCCATGCCATATTCCAGCGCATCGGCGGTCAGGCCGTGGCCGATCGAGACCTCGGCAAGCTGGGGAATGCGCCTGACCAGCGCCGGCAGATTTTCGACCGTCAGGTCATGGCCGGCATTGACGGCGACACCGATCGCAAGGGCCGCATCCGCCGTCCGTCCGAGCGCTTCGAGGATCGGGGGCGCCCGTTCCGGCGCGTCGTAGCAGTCGCCATAGGGGCCGGTATAGAGTTCGATCCGATCGGCGCCAACCGCCTTGGCGATCTCAACCGCCTGTGCGTCCCCGTCACCATCGGCAAACAGCGACACCCGGCATCCCATCGTCTTCAGCCGCGCGACGGCATCGGTCAGGAACGCTTGGTGCTTGCGGAAATCCCAGCCGTGATCGGAGGTCGCCTGCGCGGGATCGTCGGGCACCAGCGTCACCTGCTCGGGTGCCGCCCCGGCGCAAAGCTCGAAAAATTCTTCGGTCGGATAACCCTCGATATTGAACTCGGCCTTGGGAAATTCGTCATCGATCAGGTTTCGGATGACAGGCAGGTCGGAAAAGCGGATGTGCCGCTGGTCTGGGCGCGGATGCACCGTCAGCCCGCTCGCACCGGATTTCAGCGCGATACGCCCGAGCGCTTCGACGCTCGGCCAGGGCAGGTCGCGCCGGTTGCGCAGCATGGCGACGGCGTTGAGGTTCACGGAGAGCTTGGCGGGCATGGCGAGATCCATCGGTCACGGAAATGGGAGGCCTGCTTTTAAGCCAAGTGCTCCGCGATGGCCAACGAGATTCACAAATGGATGCGATGCCAATCGCTGATGGGCGCCGAAATTACGCTGAGCATTTGCCGCACGCGTACCGCAGATAGTAAATCCCATCACCTTTGAAGAGGACCGCGAGATCCCGCAGTGCAGCAGATGTTTTTGTGCAACACACCCAAGAACCCGGCAAAATATGCCGGTAAAGTTGCTATCCCATTTAAAAGAGATTATTTTTAGCACTTATAAAAAAGATCGTTCACGCATAACGTGGAGATCGTATCGCGTAGTGTACGCCGCGTACTGCTTCTTTCCCAATGAGAAGAACGCCTAGAGGAAACCCCACTCGCCGCGCATGGGAAGCAACTGGCAAAACCGCATGAGGTGCAACAACATGCCCCAGGAGGGTTCATGCCAGACGGTTCCAAACGCCTGTTTGCCACCGCCGGTATCGCTTCGGAGGCCCGGTCGAAATACCGGTTCCTGCCTTCGGCCGCGCTACCGCCGGATCTACCAGACGGTCCGGTGCCCATTGCCGACATGGCAAACGCATTCGGCGTCACGCACAGGACACTGCATTTCTATGAAGAGAAAGGGTTGATTTCAGCCAACCGCATCGGCCTGATGCGGGTCTACGGCCAGGACGACGTGATGCGCATGGCCGTCATTACAGTCTGCCGCGAAACCGGCATGCCGATTGCCGTCATCCAGGAACTGATGGACGAACTCCGCAACGCCGATTCGCAGGAAACGGCCGAGGCGATGTTCCGCGAGGCCTTGCAGGTGCGCAAGCGCGAACTGACGGCTGAGATGTCGACCCTGCACCGCCAACTCCAGCAGGTCGGCGACCTCCTGGACTACGACGGCAGCATGGAGGAGCCGCCGTTAAACGACAATCAGGACAGTGCAAGCCTGACCCCGCAGGAGCGGCGTTGCCTGGAACTGATGGCCGAGGGTTATTCCACCCAGCGCATCGCCCGGGCGCTCGACCTGAAGCATGACGAAACCCGCGACCTGGAGGCAGGAATTATCCTGAAATTCCGCGCCAACAACCGCTTCCAGGCCATCGCCAAGGCAGTTCTGCTCGGCATCGTGCAGGCCTGAATCACGCCCCCTGACGGCCGCCACCGTCTCCTCTTTCTTTAGTCCGATCAGCAGAAGCGAGCTGCTCGCGAGTGCGACTGGGATCAGCGGACGATTGTCAGCGTCTCCGCCGCGCGCGTGATCGCGGTATAGAGCCAGCGTTCCCGCGTATCGCGAAATGCCCAGCTCTCGTCGAACAGCACGACATCATTCCATTGCGAACCCTGCGCCTTGTGAACGGTCAGCGCATAGCCATAGTCGAACTCGTCGTAGCGTTTGCGGGTGTTCCAGGGGATCTCGCCCTCGACATCCTCGAAGGCCTGCTTCAGCAGCTTGATCTTGGCTGCTCCCCGGTCCATGTCGTCATCCTCTGGCCGGACGAGCAGATTGATGCCGGGCTTCGTCGTTTCCTTAGACGAGGTCATCACCTGCCAGAGCGAGCCGTTGAGCAGGCCCTTGGCCGGATCGTTCCTGAGGCAGACGAGCTTGTCGCCGGTCTGCGGATAATCGGCATTGAAGCCTTTCAACTCGCGCAGGCGCTGATTGTAGCGCCGCCGCGTGCGATTGGTGCCGACGAGCACCTGATCGGCATCGAGCACCAACTGCTGCGTCACCTCGTTCTTCGAGATCACCTTGGCCGTGCCGTAATCGCCGTACATCACCTCATTGCCTTCGCGCACCTGCATGGCGAGCTTGATGATCGGATTGTCGCGCGCCTGCCGGTGGATATCGGTGAGCAGGTAGTCCGGATCCTGATTGGTGAAGTAGCCGCCGCCTGTGACCGGCGGCAGCTGGCCGGGATCGCCGAGCACCAGGATCGGCGTGCCGAAGCTCATCAGATCCTTGCCGAGAGCCTCGTCCACCATCGAGCATTCGTCCACGATGATCAGTGCTGCCTTCGCGACCGGGCTTTGCCGGTTGATCGAAAACATCGGTGCGATCGAGGTCTTGCCTGTTTCCTCGTCTTCCACCGCCTCCTCGCCGCGCGGCCGGTAGATCAGCGAGTGGATCGTCCGGGCGTTGGAGGCGCCGCGCGAGCGCAGCACCTGCGCCGCCTTGCCGGTGAAGGCGGCAAACAGCACGTCGCCATCGACATTTTCGGCAAAATGCTTGGCAAGCGTCGTCTTTCCCGTTCCGGCATAGCCGAACAGGCGAAAGAGCGGCGAGCGCCCTTCCTTCAGCCATTTCGAAACAGCCTTCAGGGCTTCATCTTGTTGCGGCGCAAATTGCATGATCGCAGGACTTGGCAGGATTCGCGGGATTTAGGCAAGGCGGAAAACGGCAAATCGCCCGGCCGGACGATCATCAGTTCCACTGTCGGTCCGCGCCGCCGGCGCACATCGACGGGTCCCGCCCCATAGCCTCGGTGAGAAAATCCAGAACCGTCTTGACGCGCAGCGGCATGTTGCGTCGCGAGGGATAGACGACGGTCACCGGCAGCCGGCTCGGCTGGAAATCCTTCATCACGGGGACCAGCCGACCGGCGGCGATATCGGGCATCGCGATGATGTGCGAAAGCACCGCAAGACCCGCTCCAGCAAGGGCTGCCCGGTGAATGGCGACGGCATTGCAGGCGGTCAGCCGCGGTGAGATCCGCACCGATATGTCTTCCGAACCGTTCGAGAAGGACCAGCTACTGGCCTCACCTCCCCTATTATAGCACAGGCATTCATGGTCCTTGATCTCCTTCGGTGCGCGGGGAGCCGCCCTGCGCGCGAGATAGGCGGGAGATGCAACGAGGAAGGCGGTCGTCCAGCCGATCCGCCGGCAGACGAGGCTGCTGTCGGCGACCTGGCCCAAGCGCACTTCGAGATCCAGGCGCTCCTCGATCATATCCGAGCCCTGCTCCCTGAAGATGAGTTCAACGGAGAGCTTTGGATGGGCGGCGAGAAGATCGCCGAGCCGCTCGCTGAGATAGAGGCCGAGTGGTGCTGGAACGCTGAGCCTGACCTTTCCCGAGGCCATGGCTCCGTCCGAGCCGGCCGCATCGCCGAGCTCCTCAACCGCTTCGAGAATCCGCAGCGCCATCGGCAGCATCCGCTCCCCCTCTACCGTCAGCGACAGGCCGCTCGTCGTGCGATGCAGGAGGCGGGTGTTGAAGTGGCCTTCGAGGGCGGCGACCTGTCGCGAGACCGCCGGCTGCGTCACGTCGAGATCATGCGCCGCCGCCGAAAACGAACCCGTCTCCACGACGCGCTGAAAGGTCCGCAATGCCGAAACGATATCCATCCCCTTCCCCTCATACTTTTGCGCATAGGCCTTATGCAGCCAGACTAAGCGAGAATGGCTTTACAGTCCAGCAATTAAGGATATCTTTTATCCATAAGGATATCTAATATCCTTAATTAAAGGAGAGACACATGACCCAGCGACTGAACTACGCCCAACAGTCCCCCGAGCTTTTCAAGAAATTCATGGAATTCAGCATGGCGCTGAAGAGCAGCGTGATCGACGAGAAGCTGCAGGCCCTCGTCGAGGTCCGCGCTTCGCAGATCAATGGATGCGGCTTTTGCCTGGATATGCATGTGAAGCAGGCCAAGATCCTCGGCGAGACGGAACTGCGGCTCTACCACGTCGCCATCTGGCGGGAATCGAACCTGTTCATCCCCCGGGAGCGCGCAGCCCTTGCCTGGACCGAAGCACTGACGAAGCTTCCCGAGGGCGGCGTTCCCGACGAGATTTACGAACGGGTGCGCGGCCAGCTTTCCGAGAAGGAGATCTCGGATCTGACTTTCGTCGTCATGGCGATCAACGCCTGGAACCGCGTCAATGTCGGCTTCAAGACCGTGCCCGGCACGGCCGACAAGGCCTACGGCCTCGATAAGGCTGGCCTGAACTAAACCGCGCAATTCATTGAGAAGATTCACCTTTGACGCCGCCGCACCACGGCAGCGAACGGAGATCCATTATGAAAATCGTTGTCATCGGCGGAACCGGCCTTATCGGTTCGAAGACTGTCGAACGCCTGCGCAAACGCGGCCATGAAGTGATCGCCGCCTCGCCGAACTCAGGCGTCAACACGATCACGGGAGAAGGACTGGCGGAGGCGCTCTCGGGCGCCGAAGTCGTGCTCGACCTCGCCAACTCGCCGTCCTTCGAGGATAAGGCCGTGCTCGAATTTTTCGAGACCTCGGGCCGCAATCTTCTCGCCGCCGAAAAACTCGCCGGCGTCAAGCACCATATCGCCCTCTCCGTCGTCGGCACCGAGCGTCTGCAGGAAAGCGGCTATTTCCGCGGCAAGCTTGCCCAGGAAAAACTGATCAAGGCATCGGGAATTCCCTACACCATCGTCCATTCGACGCAGTTCATGGAATTCCTCGGTGGCATCGCTCAATCGGGAACGGTCGGCCAGACGGTCCACCTGTCGCCGGCCTACGTGCAGCCGATTGCTTCCGACGACGTGGCGGACGCCATGGCGGACGTGGCCCTCTCTGCTCCCGCCAACGCGACGCTCGAGATCGCTGGTCCGGAAAGGGCGCGCCTCAGCGAGCTCGTCGCCCGCTATCTGAAGGCCATGAAAGACCCGCGCACCACCGAGGCTGATGTCGAGGCGAGATATTTCGGCGCAAGACTGAACGACCAATCGCTCGTTTCCGACGACAATCCGCGGCTTGGTTCGATCACCTTCGAGCAGTGGTTCGCAAAGTCCGCCCAGCCGACATGATTGACGTGCCCTCAAGACGCGGCCGCTCGGGCGCGTCTTCCCCCGACCCAGCAACCATGGAGATTCCGATGATCAGAACATTTTTCCTCGCCGCCGCCCTCGCCTTTCCGGCTGCCACCGGCGTCAGCGCCCATGACAGCAGCGAGTCTGCGAAAGTGACACTCGTCTATGAGCACGAGCTTCCGAACGTGCCGGGCAAGAGCATCAAGGGCGTGCTGGTCGAATACGGCCCGGGCGGCTTCTCCGAAGGCCACACTCATCCCGACACGGCCTTCATCTACGCCACCGTGCTTGAAGGAGCGATCCGCAGCCAGGTCAATGACGGCCCGGTCAAGGTCTATCATGCCGGAGAGAGCTTCTCCGAGATGCCGGGTGACCGTCATGGCGTCAGTGCCAACGACAGCGAGACCAAGCCCGCCCGCCTGCTCGCCGTCTTCGTCGTCGACACCAACCAGAAAGAGCTGACCTACCCGCTCAAGAAGTGACGATCGACCTATGCTGCCCGCCCGGGCCTCATGCTTGCGCGGGCGGCCGAGATGCTGAATCATACGCGGCCCGCACCCGGAGACAGAGAGATGATTAACGACGCCCTCTTCGGCAAGCCTCTGATATCCCTGATAACAGTCGGATTCGCCGGGATCATCGTCTGGCACCTTCTCTCCCGCCATCGGCCGACGACGCGGCTGGTGGTGCAGATCCTCTTCTTTGCGGTAATGACGCTGATCCTCGTCGGCAGCGGCATCGAACCCCACCGGTTTCAAGGATATGAGTCCGAGGATCCGCAGGCCCTGCTCGTCATCGTCGCGAAAACCCTCTGGTGGATCCATCTGGCATGGGCCGTCATCGGTTTCATCAGGCTCTATCTGGTGCTGGAGGGCAGTCCGCGAGAGGCCCGCCTGCTCCAGGATCTGGTCATCGGCGTCGTCTATATCGGCATGGCCCTGTCGGTTCTGGCCTTCGTCTTCGGCGTGCCGATCGGAACCCTCGTTGCCACCTCGGGCGTGGTCGCCATCATTCTCGGCTTGGCGCTGCAGAACACGCTCGCTGACGTCTTCTCCGGCATCGCCCTGACACTCGGACGGCCATACATCATCGGCGACTGGATCCTTCTCAGCGACGGCACGGAGGGGCGCGTCGTCGAAAGCAATTGGCGCGCGACACACATCCTAACCAGTGCCAACAATGTCGTCGTTCTGCCGAACAGTTTTCTGGCAAAGCTCGGCCTGACCAATGTCAGCCGGCCGGACGAGAGCCATCTCCTGATCCTCACCATCCGCATCGCCCCGACGCGCATGCCGGCATCGGTCCGCCACGTTATGGCAACGGCTCTTACGAGCTGCAATTCGATCGTGCGCGAGCCGCCGCCGGTCGTGGCACTCAAGGGGCTGGATGCCACGGCGCTTGAGGTCGAGCTGCAGTTTCGGGTGACGAGCCCGAGCCAGCGGGTGCCGGCGCGGAACGAGGTGCTCGATCTCGTCTATCGCCATTGCAAATCCGCCGGCCTGCTGCTGGCCATTCCGCCGTCGGCGACGGTGCTGACCGCCGATCTGCCGACGGAAGAAAGCGCAAAGCCGCCGAGCGTAACGCCGCTTGCCCTGATCGAGGCCATTCCGGTCTTTACGACGCTGACATCAGATGAAAAGCGCAGGCTCGCCGAAACCACGACTGTCCGGGAGTTCCGCAAAGGCGATGTGATCGTGCGGGAGGACGAAATGCTCCCCTCACTGATGATGGTGCGCGCCGGCATCATCGCGGCGCGGAACGCAGGCGAGGAACGCGGACGGCTCGCGCCGGGCGACTTTTTTGGAGAGACCGGACTGCTCGCCGGCATGCAGGAAGTCTGCACCCTGGAAGCTCTGACCCCCGTGACCGCCTATGAGATCGATCAAGAGGCCTTCGCGCCGCTCTTAAGCGAACGCCCGGCGCTGGCGGAAGAAATAGCCGACCACCTCGCCAGCCGGGCCGAGCGTTTCCGCAACGGCGCCTCCCTGGCCCCGGAACATGCCCGCAGCGCCCATGTCATCCTGAAGACCATCAGAACCATCTTCAAGGCATAGAGATCGGCACCCCGCTCAGCCGGCGCGCTTGAGCACCCATTCGAATGTGCTCCGCCAAATGTCGGCCGGCACTTCCTCGGACAAGGTGCCGACCAGATCGGAAAGCCGGACGCGCCTCAGCGTATCCCGCCAGGCCTCGTCGGCCTCCCACATGACGCGCGCGACTGCGCATGGCTTGCTGTCGCAATATCCTTCCGGCCGGCAGGGATTGTTCGCCCGGATGTTCGTACAGGTGAAGCTGCGGGCCTTCCCCTCGACCGCCTCGACGATCTCGAGAAAGTTGATATCCGAGGGGGTCTTGGCAAGCCTGTAGCCGCCACTTGGACCGAGCGTGGTCTCGACCAGCGATGCCTGCGAAAGGCTCTGGAGCGCCTTGGAGAGATATTCCTTCGGCAGACCATGAAGCTCGGCGAGCGCCTTGGTGGAAAGATACCTGCCCTCTGGCAGGCCCGCGAGAATGGCGCAGCAGTGAAGCGCCCACTCGACCTGGCTTTTCAGGATCATTCAGCAACTCGTCTGATGGCTGGCTCTGCCAATGGAATTAAGGACATATCATATCCGAAAACCGACGCGATGTAAATGCGCTGCAAAAGCAGCGTGTTGCTGCCTCAACGGCGATGCGGGACTCCGATCTCCCTTCAGTCCGCTTTCTCGTCCTCTCCTCGCGCCTGCTCATTTTCAATTCCGGCGATCAGCTTGCGCAGCAGCACCGCGAGCGCCTCGCGCTCCTTTCCGTCAAGAGCCTGCAGAAAAGAAGCTTCGCTCGCCATGTCGGTGCGGAAGGCCTTTTCGGCGAGTGCCGCACCCGCCTCGCTCAATGCCACCAGCACACTGCGCCCGTCACGTGGCGATTTCTCCCGGCGGATCAGGCCCGCCTTCTCCAGCCGGTCGAGCCGGTGGGTCAGGCCTCCCGAGGAAATCATCAGCGCCGAATACATCTCCGTCGGGGTCATCAGGTAAGGCGCTCCGGAACGGCGAAGCGTTGCGATGACGTCGAACTCGCCGCGGTCGATGCCAAAATCGGCAAATGTCGCCTCAATGCTGGGACGCACCAAGTTCGACAGCCGGAAGGCCCGCCCCAGGATCGCCATCGGCTCGGTGTCGAGGTCGGGCAGTTCCAGCGCCCATTGCCGGCGCAGCCGGTCGACGTGGTCCTCGCCGGGGCGGTCCTCGTCCCCGAGGCGGTCACCGTCCCCTTTAGTTCCATTCATCATTCTCTGCCTCATATCACCACAAGCGAGACATACACCTTCTATCCGAGTCACGGAAGATATCTTGACAGGAAGATAGTTTTGGGAATATATCTTCTCGCGAAGATAGTTTTAAGTTCACAGATGGCACCAGCAGGAGGCACGTGATGTTCAGGATTCTTCGCCACCAGGAACCGCGACCCGATCAGAGCCGCACGGTCCGCTTCGAAGGCCGCGACCATGGCGGCGAGATATCGCTTTTCCTGGTCGACAATGAGCCTGGCCAAGGGCCTGACCTGCATGTCCACCCCTATTCCGAAACGTGGGCCGTCAGGAAAGGCGAAGCCGAATTCACGATGGGCGACGCCAAGACCCGCGCCTTTCCCGGCGATATCGTCGTCGTGGCCGCCAACATTCCCCACCGCTTCGAGAATGTCGGCACCGGACGGCTCGAAGTCGTCTGCATTCATGCCAGTGACACGATCGTACAGGAGTTTGTGTGAGGCAAAGCCGCCGGGAAGGCAAAGCTCGGAAGACAAAGAGGAGAACTGCAATGCCCAAGATGATCTTCGTGAACCTGCCGGTGAAAGACCTTGCCGCTGCGACCCGCTTCTATGAAGCGATCGGTTGCAGCAAGAACGAACAGTTCAGCGATCACCAGGCGTCGAACATGGTTTGGTCCGACGCCATCTTCTTCCACCTGCTGACGCGCGATTTCTTCGCGACCTTCACGCCGAAGCCCGTTGCCGAAGCGCAGAAGGCGAGCGAAATGCTGATCGCCCTGACGATGGACAGCCGTGAAGAGGTGGACGCTATCGTCGAGGCAGCCGCAGCCGCCGGGGGCAAAGCCGATCCGCGCCCGCTGACGGACATGGGTTGGCTCTACAACCGTGCCTTCGAAGATCCCGATGGCCATATATTCGAAGCGGTCTGGGTCGATATGGCGGCGGCGACTGCCACCGGAACATAGCCGGTAAGGCGCCCGACACGAAGTGCGCGGGCGAAACGGGCTTCGGCCCTCCTCGCCCGCCACGAAAACTTTTGCTGCGCCTGGAATAAAACCACCGCGCCTCGTGTCTCATCTCAGGTAGCGCAAGATTGCGTGCCCAATCTGAGGAGAGACATCATGAAAACCGTGAAATTCCTGTCCGTCGTGGCGGCCGCCGCCCTTGCCGCGACCGCTGCTTTCGCCGCTGCTCCCGTCAAGGAAGTCGAATCCGCCAAGGGCAAGGTTCTTGCCGGCGAAAACGGCATGACGCTCTACACCTTCAAGAAAGACGTCAAGGGCGTTTCCAATTGCAACGACGATTGCGCCAAGAACTGGCCGCCGCTGATGGCCGCTGGCGATGCCAAGGCCGATGGTGCATATTCGATCATCGATCGCAAAGATGGCACGAAGCAATGGGCCAAGGACGGCATGCCGCTCTATTTCTGGGTCAAGGACACGAAGATGGGCGACATTACCGGCGATGGCGTCGGCGGCAACTGGGATCTCGCCAAACCTTGATTGCAGGGGCCCTGATGACAAGAGAGCCGGCGTGAAAACACCCGCACCCGAAACCTTCGAGGGCCAGATCCTGGCCCTCCTGCCCTCGCTCAGGCGCTATTCGCGCAGCCTGACGCGCTCGGATGCCGATGGCGAGGACCTGCTCCAGGATTGTGTCGAAAAGGTTCTCACGCGCCGCGGCCAATGGCGCGGCCTCAACCTGCGCGGCTGGGTCCTGACCATCATGACCAATCTCTACCGCAACGGCCGGCGCGGCAAGACGCGCGACAGCCTCGTCGAACTCGACGCCGCAGTTGACCTGGCCGCGCCTGAAGTGCCGGCCGATCCGCAGGAGCGCGCGCGGCTGGACGATGCGCTGAACAGCCTTTCGGAGGAATACCGCGCCGTGCTGATGCTTGTCGTTATTGAGGGATACACCTACAGCGAGGTCGCAGCCGCGCTCGATATCCCCATCGGCACCGTCATGTCCCGCCTGTCACGCGCCCGCCAGCGTGTCGCCGAGCGGCTGAAAGCCGACAATATCATTACGCTTCGGAGACCGAAATGAACGAGACCAATCCGAGCGTCACCGAAGCCGACCTTCACGCCTATGCCGACGGCCAACTG
This sequence comes from Rhizobium acaciae, assembly GCF_025941625.1. Classification (NCBI taxonomy): domain Bacteria; kingdom Pseudomonadati; phylum Pseudomonadota; class Alphaproteobacteria; order Hyphomicrobiales; family Rhizobiaceae; genus Rhizobium; species Rhizobium acaciae. The sequence continues at coordinate 34,704 of NZ_JAPCZO010000022.1, read as the reverse complement.
CCGGAAACGGCACGCGCCCGCATCGATGCCTTCCTGGCAGACAATCCCGACGAGGCGGCGATGGTCGCCGAATGGCAGGCGCAGAATACAGGCATCCGATCGCTGTTTGCAGGCTATGAAAAAACAAAGGAAACCGACGCTCTCCTGGTTTCGCCGCCGCGCGGCATCTCTTCCGGGCGGAAACGTGCGGCGATCGCCGCAGCCGCCCTCCTCGTCTTCGCGCTCGGCGCCGTCAGCGGCCATTATGGTCCGGCCCTTCTGGAAAAACCGGAGCTGCAGCTTGCCGGCTCCGAAACCCTGCCGAAACAGGCCCAGACCGCCTTCACGGTCTATGCCGCCGAGGTTCGCCATCCCGTCGAGGTCTTCGCAAACGAGGAGGTCCACCTCGCCACCTGGCTCGGCAAGCGCCTGGCAATCCAGAACCTCAAGATCCCGAACCTGCAGCCGCTCGGCTTCAAGCTGGTCGGCGGCCGCCTGCTGCCGGTCGACGGCAGGCCGGGCGCCATGTTCATGTATGAAAACCAGGCCGGCGAGCGCCTAACCGTCATGGTCGGCCGCAACACGGAGAACCGCACGACGAGCTTCCGCTTCGCCTCATCAGGCAATCTCGAAACCTTCTACTGGATCGACGGCGAACTCGGTTACGCCGTCACTGGCGAAATCTCCCGCGAGACGCTGCGGGAGGTAGCTGAGGAGTGCTACCGACAATTCCCGTCGTGAGAATCAGCGCAAGGGATCGTTGCCAAGCTCGATCGGCCGTCCGTGCGGCGTCGCTTCCGCCGCCCGCTGCCAGCTCTGCTGCAATACCAGGATCGTTTCCGCATCGGCGATTCCGTTGTCGACGATGAGGTCGGAGAGTGCCGCCACCCAGCAGTCGAAATAGTCGCTGCCATCTTCGGCCCGGCCAGGCTTGTGCAATTGCGCGGAAAGCGTTTCAGCCCATTGGCTCCAGCTGAACAGGCCTTTTGCGTGCAGGTGCACGGTCATGGCGAAAGCTTCGGCCGCCCATGGCTCGGGAAAAACCGGCTCGCCCTCCGGTGACCTCGGCAGGTTGGGCGATTGCGTCAACGGCGACATTTCATGCCGGCTCAAGATAGCTCTCCCAGGCATCGATCGACACGGTCAGCGTGGGATCTGCATCTCCGCCCCAAATCTCCGCGCCATCGAAAACGACCGTATAGAGCCATTGCGGGTTCTCGCCGTTGCCATGGGCATTGTCGTCGGGAAAGACGAACGAACCCTGCACCGCCTCGACCATTCCGGTCCTGGCGCGGGCATACCGCGGCAGGCGCGTATGTGTGACCGGATTGAAATTCTTCGTCTTCACCGTCTCACCGACCACGAAGAGTGGTGCTGTCCCGACAGGACGATCGCAAGGGCCACCTTTCGCCAGAACGCCGGATACCATCTCCGCTTTCAGCACGCGTTTTGGAACCGCTCCCGCCTGCTGCGCATGGCCGGACATCAATTCCGCGCGCGTCGCAAAGCCGTGCCGTTCAAGCAGCATGTCGATGCCGCGGATCCAGATTTCGTAGTAGCTGGCAGCGAGATAATCGGCCGGCGGAATATTCTCGCGCGCATGCCGACTTTCGTCGATCGTCCATGCGCCGAAAGCGCCGCAGGAAAGTGTGATGCCGAGCGCCCGCTTTTCCCATTCGGCATGGAAATAGGGCTCGTTCTGTTCGGGCGCGACAGGTCCGAGGCCCATCTGCCCACCGAGATCATGCGGTCCGTTCATGTGGCGCTCTCCGGCCTGCGGGCAACCGCCGTGCCGATCATCGCATCGCGGCTCACGAGATCCGCAAGCGACTGCTCGTCCATTCCTTCCGTGCCTTCGGGCCGCTCGGGAATGACGAGGTAGCGCAGCTCCGCCGTTGAATCCCACACGCGGATCTTCTTGTCCTCCGGCAGCGTCAGCTCAAATTCGGCCAGCACGCCGCGCGGATCGATGACGGCGCGCGAGCGATAGGCCGGCGCCTTGTACCAGACCGGCGGCAGGCCGAGCACCGACCAGGGATAACAAGAGCAGAGCGTGCAGACGACAAGGTTATGGGTCTCGGCCGTGTTGAAGACGGCGCGCATGTGCTCGCCCTGCCGGCCGGTGTAACCGAGGCTGGCGATGGCCGCCGTCGCGTCGCGCTTTAGCCAGTCGGCAAAATCGGCATCGCTCCAGGCCTTGGCGACGACATGCGCGCCGTTTCTCGGTCCCACCTTCGTCTCATAGGTCTCGACGATCGCGTCGATCGCCGCCGGATCGATCAGCCCCTTCTCCGTCAGCAGCGTTTCCAGCGCCTTCACGCGCGCCTGCATGTCGGAATAATGATTGTCATGATCGTGCCCGTGAGCATGGTCGTCGTCATGGTCGTGCAAGGCGAAGCCCTCCCGAAACTGCCCGCTATTTCTAACATATGCCGCAGGCTCGCCAAGCCCTTCTATGTCTCATGCGCTTTTCCGCTAATCTCCTGCCATGAACATTCTGATTCTCGGCGCAACCGGCTTCATAGGCTCCGTCGTCGCGGCCCGGCTGGTCGCCGACGGCCACGCCGTGACTGGGCTCGGCCGTAATCCCACGCATGCACGCCTGAAACATCAGGCGATCGACTGGCAGCGCGCGGATCTCTCGCGCATGACAAAACCAGCGGATTGGGACGAGATCCTCAAGGACCTGCATGTCGTCGTCAATTGCGCCGGCGCCCTGCAGGACGGCCTGTCGGATGATCTGTCGGCTACCCAGGCAGAGGCGATGCTGGCGCTCTATTCCGCAGCAAAACGTTCGTCGCGCCCGCTGATCGTGCAGATATCGGCAAGGACGGCGGGAGCCGCTGGCGATCTTCCCTTCCTCGCCACCAAGCGGCGGGCCGATGAGGCGCTGGCGGCAAGCGGCCTACCTTACCTCATCCTGCGCCCTGCCCTCGTTCTCGGCCGCAATGCCCATGGCGGTTCGGCGCTGCTGCGGACGCTTGCCGCCTTTCCCTGCATATTGCCGCTGGTCCATGCCAAAAGTCCGGTCGAAACACTTTCGGTGGACGATGTGGCGGAAGCCGTGTCGCGGGCGGTCTCCGGCGGCATCTCCGGCGATATCGATCTTGCCGCCAACGAAGTTCTGACGCTCGCCGATCTCGTCCGCCTTCACCGCCAATGGCTCGGCCTGCCGCCCGCCCGTGTGTTCTCTCTTCCCGGCTGGCTTGCCGGCCCGGTGACGTGGCTGGCCGATCTATCAGGACTGCTCGGCTGGCGTTCGCCGCTGCGCTCGACGGCGATGACTGTCATGTCCGAAGGCGTGCGGAGCTCGAAAACAGGGAGCGGTCTTGCTACGACACCCGCGGCAGCGACGCTCTCGGCCAATCCGTCCGGCGTACAGGATCTCTGGTTTGCCAGGCTCTATCTCCTGAAGCCGCTAGCCATATCGGGCCTATCCGTTTTCTGGCTGCTCTCAGGTTTGATCCCGCTGCTGGCGCTGGAGAAGACGTCCGCTCACTTCCTGCCGTTCATGCCTGAGGCCGCAGCAACGGCACTGACGCTTGCAACCTGCCTGACCGACATCGCTCTCGGGGCCGCCGTCCTCCTTCGCCCGCTGGCAAAACGTGCCCTTCTCGGCATGCTGGCCGTGTCGTTCGCCTATCTTGCCGGTGCCAGCCTGCTCGAACCCGCGCTCTGGCTCGATCCGCTCGGTCCCCTCGTCAAGGTGCTGCCATCGATCCTGCTGACGCTCGTCGCCCTTGCCATCCTGGATGAACGTTGATGCTTGAGGAATGGCTGCTGCTTGCCCATGTCATCGGTGCGACCGTGCTCTTCGGCACCGGCGCCGGCATCGCCTTCTTCATGGTGATGGCGCACCGGACACGCGATCCCAAGCTGATTGCCCATGTCGCCGGCACGGTTGTCATCGCCGACACCCTCTTCACCGCCACCGCTGCTATTCTCCAGCCGGTGACTGGCTATCTGCTGGCCCGGTCGATCGGTTGGGAACTGTCGGAGGGATGGATTGCGCTGTCGCTGCTGCTTTATGTCGTGACCGGCCTGTTCTGGCTGCCAGTCGTCTGGATCCAGATCCGGCTACGCGATCTCGCCCGCGCCGCAGCATCGGCGGGAAAAGCCCTGCCGCCGGCCTATTTCAGCCTTTATCGCATCTGGTTCGCCTGCGGTTTTCCGGCCTTCTTCGCCGTCATCGGCATTCTCTGGCTAATGCTTATGAAGCCGGCAATCACTCTATTTTAGCATCGGCCAGAGGCTTAGCACCAACAGCACCGCCATGCTGATATTGAACCATTTCAGCCGCACCGGATCGGAAAGCCATTCCCTCAGCGCCGAGCCGAAGCCGGCCCAGGTCGAAACGCTGGGCACATTGACTGCCGCAAAAGCGAGACCGACGATCAGCACGCTCACCAGGTAGAGTTGCGGATTGGTATAGGTCGCCATCGCGGTGACCGCCATCACCCAGGCTTTCGGGTTGACCCACTGGAAGGCCGCCGCCGCGAAAAAGGACATCGGCTCGACGCCGCTCCTGCCTTCGTTGAGCGAGCGCGACGAGCCGATCTTCCAGGCGATCCAGACGAGATAGGCGCCGCCCGCAAATTTCAGCGCCGTATAGACCACGGGCACCGTGTGCAGCAGCGCGCCTAGCCCCAGGCCGACGCCGATCAGCAGCGAGAAGAAACCCACGCCGATGCCGAACATATGCGGGATCGTCCTGCGGAAGCCGAAATTCACGCCCGATGCAAAGAGCATCATATTGTTCGGCCCCGGCGTGATCGAGGTCGTGAAGGCGAAGAGAACGAGGGCGAGAAATGTATCCAGCGGCATGCGACCTCCCGAAGCCAGCTTTTCTGCGGCCTGTTTATTTAGGTCAGTATAACTGTCCTAAACCGCCGCTGCCATTACATCATTGTCATGGTGACAGGATTGCTTGAAAGATGGCGACCCGGCCCAATCTCCTGTCGAAGGGATAGAAACCATGCAGGACGACGCGATTCCATCAATCAGATTCCCTAATGGCACTGAGGTGCCGGCGCTCGGCCAGGGCACCTGGGCCATGGGCGAGGATGCCGGCCATGCCAAGGCCGAGATCGAAAGCCTCAAGGCCGGCATCGATCTCGGCATGACGCTGATCGACACCGCCGAAATGTACGGCGACGGTGGCGCCGAAGAGATCGTCGGCCAGGCGATCAGCGGCCGGCGCGACGAGGTCTTCATCGTCAGCAAGGTCTATCCCTGGAATGCCAGCCTGAAAGGCACGATCGAGGCCTGCGAGCGCAGTCTCCAACGGCTCCGCGCCGACCGCATCGATCTCTATCTGCTGCACCGGCGCGGCAATTATCCGCTCGCGGAAACCGTCGCCGCCTTCGAAACACTGAAGGCATCCGGCAAGATCGGCGCCTGGGGCGTCTCCAACTTCGACACCGACGACATGGAAGAACTGCTCAAGGTACCCGATGGCGCCAATGTCGCAGCCAATCAGGTACTCTACAATCTCTCCCGCCGCGGCATCGAATTCGACCTGCTGCCCCGGTGCCAGAGCCGCAAGATCCCCGTCATGGCCTATTCGCCGATCGAACAGGGCCACATCCTGCACAATCCCGAACTGATCCGCATCGCCAAGGCCTATCAGGCGACACCGGCCCAACTGGCGCTCGCCTTCCTGCTGGAACGCGACGGCGTCATCGTCATTCCGAAGACCTCGAATGCCGAACGCGCAACCGAAAACCGCGACTGCGTCTCGCTCGACATCACCGACGACGACTGGCAGGCGCTGGACGCCGCCTTTCCGCCGCCGACAAAGAAAAAGCCGCTGGAAATGCTCTGATCTCCAGCGGCTTTCAACACCGTTGCGGTGCCGGGTTTACATCCCCTGCACGCCGCGATTCATCGCCGCAATGCCGGTACGGCACACCTCGATGAGGCCGAGCGGCTTCATGATCGCCACGAACTGATCGATCTTCGACGATTTGCCGGTGATCTCCAGAATGAAGTGACCGACGGTCGCATCCACTACCTTGGCATGAAAGGCATCGGCAAGACGCAGGGTCTCGGCGCGCATCTCCCCCTCGCCGATCACCTTGATCAGCGCCACTTCGCGCTCGATCGGGCGATCCTGGCCGAGTTCGCGGGCGCGCACTGTCAGGTCGACGACGCGATGCACCGGCACGATGCGCTCGAGCTGCGCCTTGATCTGCTCCAGCACCTGCGGCGTGCCGCGTGTGACGACCGTGATGCGGGAAAGATGCGCCTGATGCTCGGTCTCGGAGACCGTCAGGCTCTCGATATTGTAGCCGCGGCCGGAGAACAGACCGATGACCCGGGCAAGAACGCCCGGTTCGTTGTCGACGAGAACCGAAAGCGTGTGGCTTTCGACGGCCGCCGTCTCCGGCGAAATGAAGTAAGCGGAGCCCGTGGGCTGTAGGTGAGCGTTCATTATCCTGGTTCCTCTTCCCTTTTTAGACGAGCGCGCGGCCCTTGGCGTCGATCGCATTGGCGACCGCTTCGTCGGTGGCTTCGTCCGGCAGCAGCATTTCGTTATGGGCCTTGCCCGAGGGAATCATCGGGAAGCAATTGGCGAGATTGGCGACGCGGCAATCGAAGATGACAGGCTTTCTGACCTCGATCATCTCCAGAATGGTATCATCAAGCGCATCCGGCTTTTCGCAGCGCAGGCCGACGGCGCCATAGGCTTCCGCCAGCTTGACGAAGTCGGGCATCGCTTCGGTATAGGAGTTCGACAGGCGGTTGCCGTGCAGCAACTGCTGCCACTGGCGCACCATGCCCATATACTGGTTGTTCATGATGAAGATCTTGATCGGCGCATCGTGCTGGATTGCTGCCGACATTTCCTGGATACACATTTGGATCGAGGCGTCGCCGGCAATGTCGATGACGAGGCTGTCTGGATGGGCGATCTGCACGCCGAGCGCGGCCGGCAGGCCGTAGCCCATCGTGCCGAGGCCGCCCGAGGTCATCCAGCGGTTCGGCTGCTCGAAACCGAAAAACTGCGCCGCCCACATCTGGTGCTGGCCAACCTCGGTGGTGATGTAGGTATCGCGGTCCTTGGTATGAGCGAAGAGCCGCTCCAGCGCATATTGCGGCATGATGACGTCATTGCTCTTCGTATAGGCGAAGGAGTTGCGTGCCCGCCAGCGGGCGATATCGGTCCACCAGTCATCGAGGCGGCCCTTTTCCGGCTTCTTCGGCAGCGCCCGCCACAGGCGGACCATATCTTCGAGGACATGGCCAACATCGCCGCGGATGCCGATATCGACACGGACGTTCTTGTTGATCGAGGACGGATCGATGTCGATATGGATCTTCTTCGAGTTCGGCGAAAAGGCATTGAGACGGCCGGTGATGCGGTCGTCGAAACGGGCGCCGATGCAGACCATGACGTCGCAGTCGTGCATCGCCATGTTGGCCTCGTAGGAGCCGTGCATGCCGAGCATCTTCAGCCAGTTCTTGCCCGAAGCGGGATAGGCGCCGAGGCCCATCAGCGTCGAGGTGATCGGGAAATCGGTGAGTTCGACCAGCTCGCGCAGCAGCTTGGAAGCCTCGAGGCCGGAATTGACGACGCCGCCGCCGGAATAGATGACGGGACGGCGCGCATTCGCCATCAGCTCGATCGCTGCATGGATCTGGTTGAGGTCGCCCTGCACCTTCGGCTGATAGCTCTTCTGGATCGAGTAATCCGCCGGCGGCGTGTAGGTGCCGGTCGCAAACTGCACGTCCTTCGGAATATCGACGACGACAGGGCCCGGACGGCCGGACTGGGCGATGCGGAAGGCCTCGTGAATGACGGCGGCGAGTTCGTTGACGTCCTTGACCAGCCAGTTGTGCTTGGTGCAGGGCCGGGTAATGCCGACCGTGTCGCATTCCTGGAAGGCGTCGGAGCCGATCAGCGAGGTCGGAACCTGGCCGGTCAGGCAGACGAGCGGGATCGAATCCATCAGCGCGTCCTGCAGCGGCGTGACCGCATTGGTGGCGCCCGGGCCCGAAGTCACCAGCATGACGCCGACCTTGCCGGTGGAGCGGGCATAACCTTCGGCCGCATGGCCTGCCCCCTGCTCGTGGCGGACGAGGATGTGCTTGACATCCTCCTGCTGGAAGATCTCGTCATAGATCGGCAGGACGGCGCCGCCGGGATAGCCGAAGATATGTTCGACACCGTTGTCCTTCAGCGCCTTGAGAACGATCTCCGCTCCCGTCATCCGATTGCCTGCCGCCTGATTGTCCGTGCTCATCTGTCTGTTCCGTTTGATGCTGGGATTGCGTTTGTGGCCGGAAGCCCGAATTTCGGGCATAAAAAAAGGCCCCTGAGGAGCCTGTCATCTAGCGCATGGGTGGCTATCGCCGGATGGCTACACCATCCTGCCCATGCGCTTTCCCACCACGATAAGAGCCGTTGCGATTTTCATGGTCGGAAGTGATAGACAGAAAATTTCGCAGCGTCAACGCATGCCGCAATAAAAAACTGCCAGCCTCCCCCAGACCGGGAAATCCATGGGCGGAAGGATTTGTTAAAGGAAGGGCTATATTCTCTCTTCCCATTGCAGGAGTAGGCCCTTTGCTTAACAACGACTTGCACGCGTCTGGTAAGGCGGGTGAACAGGATCGCCGCGATGGCCATACACCGGGGAACCGCTTTCTCGGCCGCGTCGTTGCATGCAGCGGGTCGCGGGCGACCATCGCCGCCGTCGCCGAACAGGGCGGCACCGATCTTACGGAACTGTGGTCCGTGGGCCGGCTGATTTCGATCAGCGTCGGCCGCAACCGCGTCGTCGCGCTCGTCTATCAGATGAACACCGGCAGTCATGCCTGGGGCGAAGGCGAAGACAATACGTTCAGGATCGAGACCGAGCTGCTTGGCGAAGTCCGTGTCGACGAGGACGGGCGCGAGGAATTCTCGACCGGCATCTCGCGTTATCCCTATCTCGGCGCCATCGCCCACCGCATCCGATCCGCCGACCTGATGCGCATCTACGATGCCGGCGAAGGTACGACCGCCGTCATCGGCAAGCTGACGCAGGACGAAAGCATCGATGCGGCGATCCACATCCCCTCGATGCTCTCCAAGCATTTCGCCGTCGTCGGCTCCACCGGTGTCGGCAAGTCGACGGCCGTGTCGCTGCTGCTGCACAAGGCGATCGCGGCGGATCCGAAGCTGCGCGTCCTGATCCTCGATCCGCATAACGAATTCGCCGCCGCATTTCCTCAGCACGCCGTCACCATCGATACCGATACGCTCGACCTGCCCTTCTGGCTAATGCGGCTGGAGGAGTTCGCCGAAGTCGTCTTTCGCGGCCGCCCGCCGGTGCCCGAAGAACTCGACATGTTGCGCGATATCCTGCCGGAAGCCAAGCGCGCCTTCCGCGGCAGCGACAATTCGCTGGTGCGCCGCACGACGGAAAAAAGCTCGATTACCGCCGACACGCCGGTTCCCTACCGCATGGCCGATCTGCTGGCGCTGATCGACGAGCGCATCGGCCGCCTGGAAGGCCGCTCGGAAAAGCCCTTCCTGCGGTCGCTGAAGATGCGCCTCATCGCTGCGATCAACGATCCGCGCTATCACTTCATGTTCTCCAACAACACGATCAGCGACACGATCACCGAAACCATCGCGCAGATCTTTCGAATCCCCGGCGAGAACCGGCCGATCTGCACCTTCCAGCTTGCCGGCATTCCCTCCGAGGTCGTCAATTCTGTCGCCTCCGTACTCTGCCGCATGGCCTTCGAGGTGGCGCTGTGGAGCGACGGCGCCATCCACATGCTCGTCGTCTGCGAGGAAGCTCACCGTTATATCCCCTCCGATCCGAGCCTCGGCTTCGTGCCGACGCGCCAGGCGATCGCCCGCATCGCCAAGGAGGGCCGCAAATACGGCGTCTCGCTCGGCATCATCACCCAGCGACCGGGCGAGCTCGACCAGACGATCCTGTCGCAATGTTCGACACTCTTTGCCATGCGCCTTGCCAACGACCGAGACCAGGAAATCATCCGCTCGGCCATTCCGAACTCGTCGATCTCGACGACGAGCTTCATCTCCTCGATCGGCAATGGCGAAGCGATCGCCTTCGGCGAGGCGATCAGCGTGCCGATGCGCATGCGTTTTTCCCGCGTCGACGAAAAGCTCCTGCCGAAGGCGAGCAGCGCCAACAGCAAGAACAGCGAAGAAGATCCGGATACGGTCGATCTGCGCAAGATCGTCACCCGCATGCGGGCGGTGACCGTCGGACCCGACATTTCGAATTTCCAGCAGAGCTATGCCGCGTCCGTGGCAGACTTCGACGAGGCTGATCCAGCCGACGAAGATCTCGACGCGAGGCCCTACGCGCCGCCCGCCTCTGCCGCCGCGCCGCCCGCCTCCGCACCGCTCGAATCCTACCGCCGCGAACTGCTGCCGCAGACACCGCGGCTGGACCCGGCTACGTCACCCGCGATCGATCCCCGGCTGGATGCGCTCCGCCGCGAGATGCGTCGCGACGAGCCGGTCTTTCCCCGGCCGGCACCGCCGGCGGACCAGCCCGCCGTCTCCCGCCGGGAGCCCGGCACATCGCTGCGCGAAAGCATCCTGAAAAAACCGCTGAGCAGCCTCTACAACAAGGATTGAGGCTTCACCTCGTTCTCCAATGCGATCAGAGGCTCGACGGCGTCGAGCACCCGCTGCCGGTCCATCGGCCCGAGTGGCAAAAGAGGGCGTGGAAGCTCTGCCCTGGCGAGTGAGAGGAGGTCGACCAGCGTGTAGACCACGCGAAGGCTTCCGAACGCCTTGAACGTTTGCCACAGCGGATCGAGAAGACCATCGAGCCGACGCACTTCACCGTCTTCGCCTGCAATCGCGGCCCTGGTCAGGGCAAGGGCGACGCGCGGAAACACGCCGCCGATGACGCTGTACCAGGCGTCGGCACCTGAAAGCAGCGCTTCGGCCGCGCCCCAGTCGCCGCTGTAGCCGATCGCAAGCCTGGTCTTCTCTCGCAATGCCGCCAGCTCGCCTGCGAAATCGCCGTCAGCAGGCAGAGGCATCTTCACGGCCCTGATCGTCTCGATATCGGACAGGCGCTGCAGAAGATCCCGGCTGAAGGTGAAGTGGGTCGTGCCGGGATTGTTGTAGATACAAAGCGGCAGCTTCGCCGCCTCGGTGACCGCCAGGAAATGCTGATAGACCTCTTCCTGAGAGAGCGGCGTGTAGGATACCGGCGCAAGCAGAAGCGCATCTGCACCAGCGGCCTCGGCATCCCTCGCCAGGCTCCGGGCATGGTCTGTCCTCAGAGCACCGACGCCGACGACGAGGGGAATACGACCGCGAACGCACTCGACCGCAGCCTCGACGGCTCGCCGTCGCTCCTCGCGTGTGAGAAAGGCGTAGATCCCGGTGCTGCCGAGAAGGCCTATCGAAGCCACGCCTGCATCACACAGGCGTTCCAGCAGGTGGCCGAGGGCTTCGGTGTCGACCCGGCCATCCCTATCGGCGGGCGTGGGCGGAAAGGCCGAAAGACCATGAAACGGAGAAGCGACAGACATGATGCGATCCTGAAAATCCGGTCAATGTGAGAACAGAAGGCGCGATCCGGCGCCCGCGAAGAAGACGGCGAGACTGCCCTCGATCCATCGCCGCGCGCGGGCGTAGCCGCGCACCATCGGCGCCGTCGAGAACAGCACGGCATAGCCGGTAAATATCGAGATCCCCAACAGCACGCAGCCGCCGAAAGCCGTGACGGCCATCTCCGGCGAAGCGCCCGGCTTGAGGCCGAGCGACATGATCGCGACCCAGGCCAGAACCGCCTTCGGATTGCCGAGATGCATCAGAACGCCGCGACGATAGAGCGCGCCGAGTTGCGCGGCAGGCCGCACGGCCTCGCTTGCCGGCCTATCCGGGGCGACCGCCGAGCGGGCCGCCCTCCAGGCGAGCCAGAGGAGGTACAATCCGCCTGCGATCTTGAGAAACAGCAGGGCATGGGCATAGCGGACCAGCAGTGTCGAGATGCCGGTAACAGCAACCAGCCCCCAGCATGTCGACATCGTTATAACCCCGGCGGCAAGGGCGAGCGCCGGTCGACGCCCTTGCCGCATCGCCACATTCATGATGGCCATATTGCTTGGTCCGGGACTGCCTGCAGCGATTGCGTAGGCGATGTAGACGACGAGAAGATCCTGCATTTGCATTTTTTCCAGAAGTTTGCGCCCGCACGCCCCACGAAGACGAAGAATGCGCCTTCGGGGAAACGCCAATCCGCTTCCTTTTCTTTGAAAATTGGTCCACCATGAAGCTCCATTTTGAATAATTTCTATGGACCATTTTGCGATGTCCAAACGGCGTAGCACCATCGAAATACCTTCCCTCGAAGCGATCGAGCGAACGGCCAACGTCGGCCGCCAGCTTGCCCAGGCCCTGCGGAACGCGATCGCCTGCGGCGAGCTGAGGCCAGGCGAACGCCTTCCGTCGACGCGCAGCCTTGCGGCTTCGCTGAAGATCGCGCGCGGCACCGTCGTCGAAGTGTTCGATCAGTTGACCGCCGAAGGTTATCTCGAAGCGCGGGTCGGAGCCGGAACCCGTGTTGCCGCTGATCTGATCGACGTAACGCCAGCGCTCGCGCCTCAGCCGGTAGCGCCGTCGAGCGCAGATGCTGTCGACCTGCCTTCCCAGGCTGCCCGGCTGATCGCCATCGCCCGTGCGCTCACCCCTCACCCGCCCGTTCCCTTCGCCATCGCCGTCCCGGCTTGCGGTATTGCGCCCGACGACAACTGGCGCCGGCTCGGCAACCGCGTGCGCGCGTCGCGACAGGCCGCACCTTCGGGTTACCACGACCCCATGGGCTTGCTCGAACTCAGGCTAGCCATTGCCGACCACGTCCGCCGCGCGCGGGCCGTTCATTGCGAGCCGGAACAGGTCATCGTCACGTCAGGCACCCAGCAAGGCCTCTATATGGCGGGCCGGGTCCTTCTCTCGCGTGACGATCCGGTATGGGCCGAGGACCCGGCCTATCCCGGCCTGACGGCCGTGCTCGACGATCTCGGCGTACGGACGCACCGCCTGCCGGTCGATGCACAGGGAATGAACGTGGAACGCGGCCTCGAGCTATGTCCACAGGCGCGCGCCGCATTCGTGACCCCTTCGCACCAATATCCGATCGGGATGCCGCTCAGCATGGCCCGACGCAATTCCTTGATCGCCTGGGCCGACCAAAATCGCGCCTGGATCGTCGAGGACGACTACGACAGCGAGCTGCGTTATTCCGGACACCCGTTTCCCTCAATGCAGGGATTGCGTCCGTCACGCGTCATCTATCTCGGCACGTTCAGCAAAGTGCTCTTTCCTTCCCTACGCCTCGGCTACGTGATCGCCCCTCCTCCGCTCGCAGAAGCCTTTGCCGGCGCCCGTGCCATTCTCGACCGGCATTCGCCGACCGCCGAACAGCACGTTTTGGCGGCCTATATGCGCGAAGGCTCTTTCGAAGCGCATATCCGGCGCATCCGTGGCCTCTATGCCGAGCGCCGCGCTGTTCTGCTCTCGGCGCTCGATCAGGCCTTGCCTGAGGGCTGCCGCATCCAGCAGAGCGACCAGGGCATGCATATTCTTCTGTGGCTGCCCGAGGAGGTTGACGACGTGCAACTCTCAGCCCGCGCCCTCGCGGCCGGCCTCGCCGTGCGGGCGATCTCCCCGATGTATGCCACACGGCCGGCCCGCCCCGGCCTGATGCTGGGTTTCGGCGGATTTCTGCCGGACCAGCTGCAGGTGGCGGTCGCCGAACTCGTCAAGCTGCTGAGCCGGCAGATGTCTCAAGCAGGAGGGCCGCAACAAGCTGAAGCCTAAATCGTCAGCCGCTCCCAGCTATCGTCCATCTGGTTGCGGAACCATGTCATTTGCCGCTTGGCATATTGCCGCGTCGCCGCAGCCCCCTTCTCCAGCACCTCGCCGCGCGTCATCTCGCCCGCGAGCATCGCCGCAATCTGCGACACGCCGATTGCTTTCATCACAGGCGCCTCGGCCGGCAGATCGAGCGCAAGCAGCGCCCTCACCTCGTCTTCCGCGCCTTGCTGCAGCATCTTTTCGAAACGGCCGTTGATGCGCTGATGCAGCACTGCTCTGTCCGGCAGCACGACGATCTTGCGGGCCTCATCGGCGTCGATCACCACCGGTCCCGACCGGCCCTGGAAATCGGCGATCGACCGTCCCGTCGCCTTCATCACTTCGAGCGCCCGGACGATGCGCTGCCCGTCCTGGCGGTGGAGGCTTGCCGCCATGGCGGGGTCGGCCTCGGCAAGTTCGGCATGGAGCCCGTCCGGCCCCTCCTCCAGCAGCCGCGTCCTGAGTTTCTGCCGCAGCACCTCCGGTATCTCCGGCATATCCGAGAGACCGCCGGTCAGCGCCTTGAAATAAAGCCCAGTGCCGCCGACGAAGACCGGCAGCCGTCCTGCGTCCCTCAGCCCCGGTAGGAGTGTCGCGACATCCCGCAGCCAGGCGCCTGTGGAATAGGCCGCACCTGCCGGCACGTGGCCGTAAAGATGATGCGGCACACCCTGCATCTCCTCTTCCGATGGGCGCGCGGTCAGCACGCGCAGCGTGTCGTAGACCTGCATGCTGTCGGCGTTGACAACCGCGCCGTCATGACGCTTGGCCAATTCGACGGCGAGCGCGGACTTGCCGCTGGCGGTTGGCCCGGTTATCAGGATCGCGTTCACTGTGCTCAGAAGGTTTTCCATCATGGCCCTCGTTGCCACGCTTGTTGCCAATCCGTCAAATCCCGTATTGACACCCGAAATCGCCGAACAGGCGGCCGAGGCCGTGAACGCTTCCGGTCTCTACTGGCTGGCCGATGGCGTTGCCTGCGACATCGCACTGCGCGACGGCACCGATGCGCAAGCGGCCGAGGCCAATATCCTTGCCGTCATATCAGGCGCGCCCATCGACCTCGTTATCCAGGAGCAGGAGACCCGCCGCAAGAAGCTGCTGATCGCCGATATGGATTCGACGATGATCGGCCAGGAATGCATCGACGAGCTCGCCGCCGAAGTCGGCCTGAAGGAGAAGGTCGCGACCATCACTGCCCGGGCCATGAACGGCGAGATCGCTTTCGAGCCTGCCCTGCGTGAGCGTGTCGCCCTGCTGAAGGGGCTGCCGATATCGGTCGTCGACGAGGTCATCGCCAAGCGCATCACGCTCACCCCGGGCGGTCCGGAACTGCTTGCCACCATGAAGTCGAAAGGCCATTACACCGCGCTTGTCTCCGGCGGCTTCACCGTCTTCACCAGCCGCATCGCCGCCACCCTCGGCTTCGACGAGAACCGCGCCAACACGCTGCTCGAAGACGGCGGCATCCTCTCCGGTTTCGTCGCCGAACCGATCCTCGGCAAACAGGCAAAAGTCGATGCGCTGAACGAAATTGCGGCAAGCCTCGGCATTTCGCCGGAAGAAGCGATCGCCGTCGGCGACGGCGCCAACGATCTCGGCATGCTGCACCTTGCCGGCTCCGGCGTCGCCCTCCACGCCAAGCCCGCTGTTGCCGCCGAAGCGCAGATGCGCATCAACCACGGCGACCTGACCGCACTGCTCTACATCCAGGGCTACCGGAAGACGGACTTCGTAACGGCATGAAGGCGATACCAGCGACATTCTCGAAATCGGGGCCGATTGCTGGTGGCTCGTACGGAAGGGCAACCTCCGTAAACCCGCTAAATAGCCTGTCACCTCCGGACCTTTACGCCAACGGTCCCGTTTCGAAAGGCCGCCCGGCGCACCCTCTCCGCCCTCATTCCTGTGCTCGTCACAGGAATCCAGCCACCGCGCGTCTGCGCGGTGAGTGACTTACGTCAGGGGAGAAGATTCTTCTGCGCGCACCTCATTCCTGTGACAATCACAGGAATGAGGGAGAGTTGGAGACCACGGCGGCTAATTCACTGCCGCCGTAGCTCCCTTATTCCATCGGCACCGCCACGAACCGCAGATCGCCATTCGCCGATGCGATCATCAGCTGAGCGTTGCGGCGGCCTTCCTGTTTCAGCGCCTGCACCTTGGCGGCGATAGCATCCGGCGACTTCATGAACTCCTGCGCCACCTCGACGATCACGTCGCCGGGCTTCAGCCCCTTTTCGGCGGAAGCGGAGCCGGGCGTCACTTCCGTCACGACGACGCCATCGACGCTCTCGGCGATGCCGAAGGCCTTGCGCGTTTCGGCGCTCAACAGCGACAGCGACAGCCCGAGCACGTTCTTCGGCGTGGCCGCATCCGGCGACACCTGGCCCTTATGCTGGTCGGGTGTATCAGGTGCAGGCTTGGCCTGATCGCCGGTGTCAGGCTGGTCCATGTCATTGTTCTCGCCGGGATCCGGAGTGATCACGCCGTCGTCCTGCGAGCCATCGGGTACTGCATCGCCGGATGCAGCCGCCTGATCGCTGTCCTCGAGCCGGCCGAGCTTCACCTTGACGGTCTGCTCCTTGCCGTCGCGCAGCACCACGACATCGACTTCCTTGCCGACCGTGCTTTCCGCCACGACGCGCGGCAGGTCGCGCATTTCGCTGACGGTCTTGCCGTCGAATTTCAAGATGACGTCACCCGCCTTGATCGAACCGTCGTCGACGGGGCCGCCCTTGATGACGCCGGCGACCAGCGCACCTTTTGCGGTGTCGAGCCCGAGGCTGTCGGCGATATCGTCTGTCACCGGCTGGATACGCACACCGAGCCAGCCGCGCCGGGTCTCGCCATATTCGCGCAGCTGATCGACGACGCCGGAAGCAAGCTCCGACGGCACCGAGAAGCCGATACCGATCGAGCCGCCGCTCGGTGAAATGATCGCCGTATTGATGCCGATCACTTCACCCTTCATATTGAAGAGCGGGCCGCCGGAATTGCCCTTGTTGATCGCCGCATCCGTCTGGATGAAGTTGTCGTAGGGACCGGCATTGATGTTGCGGCCACGCCCGGAAATGATGCCCACCGTCACTGAACCACCGAAGCCGAACGGATTGCCGATCGCCATCACCCAATCACCGATGCGCATCGTGCTGGAATCGCCGAATTTCACGGATTTCAGCGGCGTCTTCGGCTCGACCTTCAGCACCGAAAGATCGGTCTTCGTATCGGTGCCGATCAGCTTCGCCTTGAGCTTCGAACCATTGGCGAAATTGATCTCGATATCGTCGGCGCCCTCGATCACGTGATTGTTGGTGACGATATAACCGGCCGGATCGATGACGAAACCGGAGCCAAGCGAGCTGACATTGTGGTTGCCGCCCTTGTTACCCTGCTGCTTGTTGAAGAAGTCATTGAAGAATTCCTGGAAAGGCGAGCCGTCGGGGGCGCGGGGCGCCGGACCCGCACCCTCATCGTCCTTCACCTTCTGCGAGGTCGAGATGTTGACCACGGCGTCGAGCAGCCCCTCGGCGAGATCGGCGACGGAAGCCGGGCCGGTGTTGGGCACGGCGGCCTGGATCGGAGCGGTCTGCTGCGGTGCGGCGGGTGCGGGAGGAGTAGGAGTAGGAGTAGGAGTAGGAGTAGGAGTAGGAGTAGCCGGAGCGGGTGCCGTAACCCCGGGTGCGGTCGTCTCAGGCGCGGTTTGCGCATAGGCAATCCCGCTCACGCCGGCTTGCGCCAGGATTGCGGCGCTGGCCATAAGCGCGAGCGTTCGTCTGAAGGGCGAGCGAATCGTGGGGG
Organism: Rhizobium acaciae; assembly: GCF_025941625.1. NCBI lineage: Bacteria > Pseudomonadati > Pseudomonadota > Alphaproteobacteria > Hyphomicrobiales > Rhizobiaceae > Rhizobium > Rhizobium acaciae. The sequence goes on along the minus strand of NZ_JAPCZO010000022.1, from coordinate 17,078 downwards.
CCATCAAGCTTCCTCATAAGGGGTGCAATGCACACATTGAGCATCAGCATAAGGCGGAATGATGGAGGGTGAAATCACCTTTTCGCGAAATCCCCGTGCAATGTGACGTGGCCTCGCAAAAGCCGGATATACTCGACCTCAGGCACCACCGCTGCCGGTCGGAAGACCCGCGATCGCCGCTTGGAAACGGAGGGCGGCAGCCTCGCTATCTTTAAAAAGCGAGGGGCCGGTGCGAGACCAGCCCCTCGATGATGCGAAAGAATGCGGACCCGAGGAGTCCTGTATTCAACAGATTGTCAGTTCCCCGGCTGGGCCGGTGCGCCCGGCGCCGGCAAAGCCGGAGCGGGCGCTGCCGGAGTACCTGCGGAGTTGTTGAAATAGCGGAAGAACTGCGAGTCCGGCGAAAGCACCAAAGTCGTATCCTGCGACGAGAGCGCCGAGGAATACGCCGCCATCGAGCGATAAAACTCGAAGAAAGCAGGATCGCGCGAGAAGGATTCGGCGAAGATGCGGTTGCGTTCCGCATCGCCCTGACCCTGCAGGATTTCGGACTCGCGCTGTGCATCCGCAGTCAGCTCGACGACCTGGCGGTCGGCGATTGCGCGGCGACGCTGGCCCTCTTCATTGCCCTGTGCCCGCAGCAATTCGGCTTCCGCCAGACGCTCGGCCCGCATGCGGTTGAAGGTGCGTTCGGAAACGTCCTGCGTCAGATCGGTGCGGCTGATGCGCACGTCGTCGAGCGTGATGCCAAGCGTTTCCGCATCGGCCTGCAGCTCGTTGCGCACCTCTAGCATCATCGCCACGCGCTCCCTAGAGAGTGCTGCTTCGATGCTGCGCACGCCATAGACCCGGCGCAGCGAGGAATCAAGACGGGTGCGAAGCCGCGCTTCCGCCGCCTCCCTGTCGCCCGACACCGTTTCGCGGAACCGGCGCGCATCATTGATGCGGTAGATGATGAAGGCATTCACCTCGTAGAAGGCGCCGCCCGAAACCTGGACGCGGATATTGTCGAGGTTGAAGCGCAATTCCTGCTTCTGGACGTATTGGACGCGATCGGCATCGGCAAAGGAGAAGGGCAGCTTGAAATAGATGCCCGGATCGGTCTTCACCGATTGGATCTCGCCGAAGCGAACGACGATTGCCTGCTCGCGGGCATTGACCACGAAGACCGAGGAATAGATCCCGGCCAGCACGACCGCAAGAATGATGAGAATGACGGGAAGTCTGTTCGACATCATGATCAGCCTCCCTGCTTCTGCGTCGGTCTGCCGATCTCGTTGAGAGGCAGATAGGGCACGACGCCCTGCTTGTCGTCGATGATCACTTTCTTGGAACCCTTCAGCACCTGTTCCATTGTTTCCAGGAACAGCCTCTGGCGCGTCACGTCAGGCGCCTTGGAATATTCGTCGTAGATCGAAATGAAGCGCTGCGCTTCACCTTCGGCCTCCTTGACGATCCGGTCCTTGTAGGCCGCAGCATCTTCCCGGATGCGGGCCGCGTCACCGCGTGCCTGGCCGAGCTTCTGATTGGCGTACTGGTTGGCTTCTTCCACGAGACGCTGCTTGTCCTGGTCGGCGCGCTGCACTTCTTCGAAGGCATCGGCCACTTCACGCGGCGGAGCGACATCCTCGATCGTCACGCGGTTGATCGCGATGCCCGCGCCATAGCGATCCATCGTGTCCTGGATGATGTTGCGCACCTCGGTCTCGATTGGCCCGCGATTGTCGCGGAAGGCATCCTGCGCCGGCCTGCGGCCGACGATTTCGCGCATCGCGCTTTCGGAAACCTGCTGCAGCGTTTCAGCCGGATTTTCGAGACGGAAGAGATAGGATTTCGGATCGTTCACCGTATAGAGCACGGAGAACTGCACATTCACGATGTTCTGGTCGCCGGAAAGCATCAGCCCGGCCGTCGAATTGGTATTGTTGCGACCGCCGATATTCTGCTGCTGCTCGGTGACCTTGACGATCTCGACCGAGTCCATCGGCCAGAGATGGAAATGCAGGCCCGGCATCGACACCGCTTCACGCGGTTTGCCGAAGCGCAGTTCGACGCCGCGCTCATCCGGCTGGACGGTATAGACGCACTGGATCAGCCAGAAGACCGCGACGATCGCCACGACGATCACAGATACGCCACCGTTGAAACCGCCGGGAATGATATTGCGCAGCTGATCCTGGCCGCGCCGGATGATGTCTTCCAGATCGGGCGGGCCGCCCTTGCCACCGCCACCGCCACGCGGCCGGTTCGGCCCCTGTCCCCATGGTCCCTGATTATTATTACCGCCGCCGCCGCCCCAAGGGCCGCCGCCGCCATTCTGATTGCTCCAGGGCATCAAAACCTCGTTGTTCGTTAAGTCTCCCACGCACCTGGAACCGTGGGGGCTGACCGGCAGGTGCGTTGGTGACCGTTATAGGTATCGCCGCATCGGCTTTCAACGCAGCGTGAGAAACTTGGTCAATTTAATTGGAAAATAGTTCATTTTCGGGCGTGGCGGCGTTCGTAGACGACGAAACGCGTGGGATAGCTGTCCTTCTCGCCGGCCGGAATCGCGACCGCCCCCCCCGCCTGCCAGATTTCAGGGTCGATTGCAGGAAACGACGCGTCGCCCTCGATATCGGCCTCGACATGGGTGATGCACATCCGGTCGGCCAGATCGATCGCCTGGGCATAGACCTGCCCGCCACCGAGGACGCAGATCTCGTCGACGCCGGTCTCAATCGCCAGCCCTTCGGCAATCTCTATCGCTTCCGGCAGCGAATGCGCCATCCGGACGTCAGCATGGTCGATCACAGCCTGTCGAGAGATCACGACGTTCGGCCGTCCCGGCAACGGCTTGCCGATCGAATCATAGGTCTTGCGGCCCATCACGACAGGCTTTCCCAATGTCAGCGCCTTGAAGCGCTTGAGATCGCTCGAAAGCCGCCACGGCATGTCGCCGTCGCGACCGATGATGCCGTTGCGCGCCACGGCGACGAAGATGGTTCTGCGGATGATGGCCATGGAATGTCCCGGATCAGACGGCGATCGGCGCCTTGATGCTGGCATCGGCCTCATAGCCGATCAGCTCGAAATCATCGAAGGTGAAGCCGAAAATGTCTTTCACATCAGGATTGATGCGCATGAAAGGCAGCGGCTTCGGCCGGCGCGCCAGCTGCAGCTTCGCCTGGTCGAAATGGTTGTGATAGAGATGGGCGTCGCCGAGCGTGTGGACGAAATCGCCAGGCTTCAGCCCGGTCACCTGAGCCACCATTATCGTCAGCAGCGCATACGAGGCGATGTTGAACGGCACGCCGAGGAAAATATCGGCCGAGCGCTGGTAGAGCTGGCAGGAAAGCTTGCCGTCAGCCACATAGAACTGGAACAGGCAATGGCAGGGCGGCAGCGCCATTTCGTCCACTTCGGCCGGATTCCAGGCCGAGACGATATGGCGGCGCGAATTCGGGTTGCCGACGATACCTTTGACGAGATTGGCGATCTGGTCGATATGGCCGCCGTCGGGCGCTGGCCAGGAGCGCCACTGGGCGCCGTAGACCGGCCCGAGATCGCCGTTTTCATCGGCCCATTCGTCCCAGATCGAAACGCCGTTCTCCTTGAGATAGCGGATATTCGTTTCGCCCTTCAGGAACCAGAGAAGCTCGTGGATGATCGAGCGCAGATGCAACTTCTTCGTGGTAAGGACGGGAAAGCCCTCTTCGAGGTCGAAGCGCATCTGGTAACCGAAGACCGAGCGCGTGCCGGTGCCGGTGCGGTCGCCCCGGTCGGAGCCCTTTTCCATCACATGATTCAAGAGATCGAGATATTGCTTCATGTCGCGCTGATTCCGTTTCGGCCAATTTAAGCCTTCGGAACCGGGAAACCAATCACCGGCGGGCATTTTCCCAATGTTTCTGATGGGTCGCATAACGCTTTTATGACGTTTGCCCTTTCCTTGGGCTGAGGAAACCACTATATCAGCCTTGCCGGCTTTCGGGTCGGCTATGGCGATAAATGAGCGGTGTAATAAACCTATTGGACCCGGGGGCGGTACCCGGCGCCTCCACCAAAAACCGGCGGCCTTAAAGGCCGGCTTTTGATGGGGGCGAAACAGGATCGACAAGGGTGTAAAGATCGTCTTTTTGCTCGGCATTGTACCGCCGTTATCGGGCTAAAATTGTAGTTGCAAACGACAACTATGCGGAAGCTCGTCTCGCTGCTTAATCGCGGTGTGACACTTCAATCAAAGTCCTAGTGGTTCGCACCTCTAGGCGGGGTCCGAAGGCACCTGGCAACAGAAGCCTTCACCTTCTCCCTGCCGCCGAAATCATGTATGTTGCTTAAAAACGTGACTCGGCTCCGGTCTTTCCCAAGGCGCCCGGACGTGGCATACAACCTTGTGAAAAGACTCCGAACCGACGAAAGACAGGAAAAGCATGGGGCAGGATCATATCCGCTACGACATTCTGGCACAGGATGCACTTCGCGGCGTCATCCGCAAGGTATTGGCGGAAGTCGCAGCCACGGGCCGCCTGCCCGGTGATCATCACTTCTTCATCACCTTCCTCACGGGCGCCACTGGCGTGCGGATCTCCCAGCACCTAAAGTCGAAATACCCCGAGCAGATGACCATCGTCATCCAGCACCAATTCTGGGACATGAAGATCACCGAGACTCATTTCGAGATCGGTCTTTCCTTCTCAGACGTTCCGGAAAAGCTGGTCATCCCATTCAATGCGATCCGCGGCTTCTACGATCCCTCCGTCAACTTCGAGCTCGAATTCGACGTGCCGCTCGCCGATGGCGAAGAATTGCCGTCCGGAGAAATCACCGCCTATCCGGTGGATGCGGCAGGAAAGCCCGATGACGCCGCAGGCGCAAAACCCGCCGACGGCGAGGAGAAGAAACCGGGCTCCGTCGTCTCGCTCGACTCCTTCCGCAAGAAGCAGTGATTTGAAGGGAGGCCAAGCCTCCCTTTTTCGTGAGGGTTCAGTCAACCGCATGAGCGCCGAATTCATCAATCTGCGCCAGTTCCGCAAAAAGCAGGCTCGCTCCGAAAAGGAGAAGCAGGCCGAGCAGAACCGCATCTCCTTCGGCCGCACCAAGACCGAAAAGCAACTGACCCGCAGCCTGAACGACAAGGCCGACAAAGCCCATCGCGACGGCCGGATCGAGACGGATGACGACGGCGCGTGACGCTTTCACGCAAAGCGTGAAAAGCTGGAATGGATTCTGCGATCAGCCACTTGCGCCCTTTCCTTGAATCGATCTGCCAACCCACGCTTAATTTGATAGAGGGTCCGGAACGCGTCTCGGACGCGCTGTGCTCCGTCCGGGATGTGAAGGCTCCATGATCCGCAAGCATTCGGCGACATTGCACGGCCATCGCACCAGTTTCTCGCTGGAGGATGAGTTCTGGACCGAGCTGAAGACGATTGCCGCAGCCCGTTCGATATCGCTCGCCGCCCTGATCTCCGAAATCGACGACCACCGCCCACCGGATAGCAACCTGTCCTCGGCGCTGCGCTTGCATGTGCTTTCTTGGCTGAAGGCCGGCGGCGGCCACCAGCCTTGATGCATGCCGCTCAAAATTGCATAGCGATTTGGCACGACATCAATGAAAACAAAGACCTGAAGCGTCTTGCATGAATCAAATTCTATGCGCTTTCACTGCGCCTGAACGCCCGGCAACTGATCGAAATTAAGCGGACCGGGCTGCGCTTGCCCGCTGCGCCGTGCTGCTTCGGCCTCGGCAGCGGCCCTCGCCTGCGCATCCGCGTCCGCCTTCGCTTTGGCTTCCGCCGCGCGTGCGGCCTCCGCCTCGGCAGCAGCCTTCTCGGCGGCTGCTTTCTGCGCCAGCGCGCGCAGCCGCTCTTCCTCCGCCTGCCGTTGCTGCTCGATCTCGGCCGCCTTGATGCGCTCGGCGTCGTTGAACCGGTAGAGCGCCACCTCGCGGCGCAGCCGCTGTTTTTCGAGCACGACCGCCTGCAGCCGCTCGACACGCCGGCGCTCGCGCTCGAAGGCGCGCAGCGACAGATAGCTGGTGATATCGGTCACATCCATCGTCTTGCCGGGCGACGGCAGCATGCCGGAAAAATTCAGCCGGAGTGCCGGCTCGGCGCCGGAAAGCGCTTCCGTGCCAGGATTGAACCCGACACCCAGCGTCGCGCTGATCCGCTCTTCCGGCAGCGTGATCTGCGCATCGGCGGTAATACGGGCCAGATCGTTGGCGACGGTGACATTCTGCACCCTCAGCGTCCCGTCGGCGATGTTGAAGGGGACGCCGAGTGGCGGCAGCTTCGCCTCGCCGTTGCTGAGCAGCGTCTCGATGATCGGATGCACCTTGCCGGCATTGATCTGCTCCTGCATCGTATCGGTCGCGGCTAGCAGCGGCGGCAAGATGGCAAGGTTCAACCCGCGTATGCTGGTATCGCCGAGCCTCAGTTCGCCCGAACCATTGAGCGAGCTGGCGATCTCACCGATCGTCTTGCCCGAGGCCTCCATCGACAGCGACAATCCGAACTTGCCGTTGGCAATCGGCGCGCCGTCGCGCAGCCAGACGACGCCGGAAAGATCGGAGTCGGCAAGCGCAAGCTTCGTCTGCAAGAAACCTGTGCCGCTGGCATTGGTGAACAGCAGATTGCCGGAGAGCTTTCCGCCGTCCCAGTTCCCGGCCATGTCGTTGAGCTGCAGCTCGTCGCCCTTATAGGCAACGTTGCTGGTAAAGTCCGACACCGCCGTTTCCGGCAGGCCGGGCCAGAACTCCTTGGCCGCCAGCTTCACGTTGACGTCGAGATCCTTGAAGATGGGCAGCCCCAGCGGCGCCGTCGTCAGCTGACCATTGGCGGGATCGACGATCTGGCCGAACACCGCCTCGCCGAGCCAGCCTGCATCGGCCTTGGACAGTGTCAGCCCGCCGCTCGCGGTCGTCTTCGCAGCCTTCCGGTCGAAGCTCAGCGCACCGGAAAATTCGTTGTCGGCCGCATGCCCCTTGAGATCGGAAAAGACGATCTTGTCGCTGTCGACGGCGGCATTGACCTGCAGGCCGAACGGCAGCCCGGTTCCGGTCTGTGGCAGGGCGATGCCGTTCATGATGAGATAGGGGTCGATATCGGCGCTGTCGAGCGAAAGCGCGATCTGGCCGTTCATGAAGGTCTCCGGCCGGACGTCGACCTTGCCGTTGGCCATGAACGAGGTCCGGTCGGTCGCAAAGGTCAGCGCCGCGTCGGCGGGATCGCTGCCCGATGCCTTCACCTTCAGCGTCAGCCGGCCATTGGCGCCGACATCGACCGGCAGCGGGTCGAGCCCGGCTTGGCCGAACAGGACTGATGGCACGGCGTTTTCGAGCGTCGCCTCGAGGCTCGTCGTACCGTTGCCGGTCAGCGCCAGGAGATCGGACATGCGGTAATCGAGATTGACGCGGCTGCCGTTCGCCACGCCGGCAAGCGTCACCGTCAGCGCATTGCCCTCGTCGCCGCCGAGCGTCAGTGCGCCGCGCAATGCCGTATTGCCGTACCAGCCGGCGTTGCGCACCAGCCGGTCGAGCACCGGGTGATGCGGCAGGTGCTCGCGCAGCATGGTGAAAAAGCCGCCGGGATCGGCCGATTTGAAGGTGATTTCGCCGGCACCCTTGTAATCGAGCAGCGATCCTTCCGCCCTGCCCGTCGCCGTCAGCTCGGCGCCGGCGATATTCTTAATCGACAGCCGGTCGACGGCAAGCGCCCCATCAGCGATCGTAAACGTGGTCTCGACATTCTCGGCACTGACACCGAAGGCTGTGAACTTGTCGGCCTTGAGCTGGGCGGCGATCTTGTGGTCGAGCACGTTGTCGCCGGCATCCTGGCCGGTCATCAGCCCGCTCAGCGCCTGCAGCGCGTCGAGATCGAGCGTATCGCCGTTCAGCGCTACCGATAGCGTCGGCGTCTGGCCGGAGATCGCCTGGCGCTCCAGCCGACCCTTCAGCGTCGCAGGTCCGATGGCAATCTCGAGATTTTCAAAACGCTGCAATTCATGCGTCAGGCTGACATTGGCGGAAAAGCCCGCCTGCCGTAATTGCCGGATAGCCGGATCGACCGAGCCGGCAAGCCACGAGGCGAGCCCCGACGGCTGGCTGGAGGCCACCACGATCTGGCCGTTGAACGAAGGTTCGCCCTGAAGCAGGAGCTTGCCCTTGCCTTCCACCTGCGTGCGCCCCGGCAGCGTGCCGGTGGCGCTGTCGATCATCCAGCCGGTGCCGGCCGGTTCGAGCTCCAGCTGCACGTCGCGCAGCGTCGTATCGCCGGCGACGATCGCCGGCAGCTTGACGCTCGCCTTGCCCGGCACCTGCGGGATTGGCACCTGCGCGACGATATCGATCAGCGAATTCAGCCGCTGGCGCGCCGAAACAGCGGGATCCCGCATCGTCTTGCCGGACGCCCCCTGATTGCCGATCCGGTTGACGTCGATCTGCTGCCCGTCGGCGGTCAACAGGAATTCCGGCGCATTGCCGGTATCGAGCGTCGCCTCGCCGGTTATGACATAGGGATCGTCCGTCGGGCCGATCTCCATCCGGTATTCGGGGATGCGGATGCGTTCGTTGGTGAGCTCGAAGCGGCCCTTGACGCGCGGCGGCTGCTCTTTCTTGTTGGCGGGCTTGGCGCTGTTGCGGATTTCGATCGCGGCCGAAAGCTGGCCCTGATAGTTCGGCTTGCTGTCGACGAGTTTCAGCTCGCCGTCGAGATCGACGCTGACAGGGTGCTTGTCCGGCGAAAGCCTCGTGCGCATGCGCAGCACGCCCTTCTCGTCCGGCTGACTGCTCGAGATCGAGAAGCCGCCGTGCTCGCCGTCGAGCGCAGCGTCGCCCTCGATGCGCCAGGGGCCGGCCAGCGACTTTGCCGACATTTCAGCGTTGAGACCGGTGATACGACGCGAGCGACCCGACTGATCGTCGATGAATTCGACCTCGCCGCCGCTGACATGCACGTTTTCGAGAACGACGGTCCTTGCCGGTATTTCCGCGCGGCTGCCGCGCATCCAGTCGAGCGTGCCGTCCTTGAGCAATCTCAATCGCACCTTCGGATTGACGACGCGCATGTCGAAGATCAGCGCTTCGCCCGACAGGAAAGGTGCAAGCTCCGCATCCATGGAGAACTGCTCGACCTTGACGATCGGCGTGCCGTCCGCTTCCTGGCCGACGCGCACGTCATGCAGCGTCACCGACGGGAACGGCAGCAGGCGCGCATCCACCGTGCCGTAGACGGTGACCTTCTTGCCGATGATGCGGCTGGCCTGATCCTCGAAATTCTTGCGGAAATCCGTCCAGTCGATGAACAGCGGCGCAAGCAGTGCCACAAACAGCACTACGACGATCACTCCCCCCAGAAAGACGAGGAACCGGCCTACCAATGCAAAGCGTCTCCATTCGGGATTCTGTTGCCGACACTAGAGCATGATGCCGAAAAGTGTGAGCGGTTTTCGGACGACATCATGCTCTAACTCTTTAATTGAGAACAGGATTCAGATTTCAGGGCGAGCCGGCCTGACTTCATCTTGTTCTAGCGCTATTCATGCCGGGGGCAAGACCCAACTTCATGAGAATGTTCCGTTTTCAGCCATGGTGGAAAATCTTGCCGGGATTGAAGATATCGTCCGGATCGAGCGCCTGTTTCACCTGTCGCATCAGATCCACCGCGCCGCCGAGCTCCTGTTCCAGAAACGCCATCTTGCCTTGCCCGACCCCGTGTTCGCCGGTGCATGTTCCGTCCATTTCGAGCGCCCGCCGGTTGAGCCGTTGCACGAAAGCCTCGGCCACGGCGACGCCTTCAGTGCTCCTGTCATCAAACAACAGCAGCACATGGAAGTTCCCGTCGCCGGCATGGCCGACGATCGGCCCCAGCAGCCCATGCTCCTCGATATCCGCCTGCGTTTCGGAAACACAATCGGCAAGCCTCGATATCGGAACACAAACATCGGTCGAAAGTGCGGCAAGCCCGGGCGCCAGCGCCCTTGCAGCCCAATAGGCGTCGTGGCGCGCCTTCCAGAGCTTCGTCCGCTCCTCGGCATTGGCGGTCCACAGGAATTCGCCGCCGCCGCATTCCGCCGCGATCTCGGCAAAGGCTGCCGATTGCAGCGGCACCGTCTCGTCGGTGCCGTGGAATTCGAGGAACAGCGTTGGGCTTTCGGCATAGGAAAGCTTGGAATAGGCGTTGCAGGCCCGCATCTGCACCGTGTCGAGCAGTTCTATGCGCGCCACCGGAATGCCCATCTGGATCGTCATGATGACGGCATCGCAGGCGGCCTTGATGCTCGGAAAGGCACAGGCCCCTCCGGCAATCTTCTGCGGGATCGCCTGCAAGCGCAGCGTCACCGAGGTCAGAATGCCGAGCGTGCCCTCGGCGCCGACGAAGAGCCGCGTCAGATCGTAGCCCGCCGAGGATTTACGGGCGCGCCGGGCCGTGCGGATCTCCTCGCCATTGGCAGTGACGGCGGTGACGGCAAGCACATTGTCCTTCATCGTTCCGTAGCGCACGGCATTGGTGCCGGAGGCCCGCGTCGAGGCCATGCCGCCAATCGAGGCGTTGGCGCCGGGATCGATCGGGAAGAACAGGCCGGTATCGCGCAGGTAGATGTTCAGCGCCTCGCGTGTCACCCCCGGTTCGACGGTACAGTCGAGATCTTCGGGATTGACCTCAAGCACCCGGTTCATGCGGCTGAAATCGATCGAAATACCGCCATTGGCGGCATTGACCTGACCCTCCAGCGAGGTGCCGACACCGAAGCCGATCACCGGCACCTTGTGGGTCGCACAGGCCCTGACCGCCACCTTCACGTCCTCGGCGCTCTCGGCGAAGAGCACACCGTCCGGTAGCTGCGGCGGGATGTAAGTGGTCGTATGAGCATGCTGTTCGCGGAAGGACTGGCCGGTCTGGAAACGCTCGCCGAAGCTCTGCTTGAGAATACCAAGCACCGCGGCAATTCCAGCCTCGTTGCGTGTGCCCGCCTTCGCGTCCTTCAGCGCCATCCCTTTGATCTCCCTGCCATTCCGCAGAAACCATATCGTGTTCCGCAGGCTACAGCGCCGCGCGTCTTTTCAGACGAGCAAAGGACGCTGTAGAACTCTAAAATTGCTGCATAATTTCATCCTTAAATCGATTCCGATTTAAGGAATTATGCTGCAGGCTGGGTATGCGGCAAGTCAAAGCGGCTGTCCAGTTAAGATTGGCAGAAGATTTCATTCCCCTTTTGTTATAGGCCGGTTGCTATAGCCAAGTCCGCCGCCCTCGCACCTCAGACAATCGGCGGATTGAGCCGCGCAAAACCCTCCTGCCTGCGATAGGGAAAATAGGGATAGGGCGCCGTGACCGTGCTGACGGCGTCGAGCCTTTCGATCTGCTCCTTCGACAGGCTCCAGCCGACCGCGCCGAGGTTCTGCCTGAGCTGCTCCTCGTTGCGGGCACCGATGATGACACTCGATACCGTCGGCCGGTTAAGCAGCCAGTTGATGGCGATCTGCGGCACCGTCCGGCCGGTTTCTAATGCGATGGCTTCCAGAACCTCGACGATGTCGAACAGCTTCTCGTCGTCGACAGGCGGGCCGTATTGCGCCGTCTCGTGCAGCCGGCTTGCCTTGGGCAGCGGCTGGCCGCGGCGGATCTTGCCGGTCAGCCGGCCCCAGGCAAGCGGGCTCCAGACGAGAGCTCCCACACCCTGGTCGGCGCCAAGCGGCATCAACTCCCATTCGTAATCGCGCCCCGCCAGCGAATAATAGACCTGATGGGCGACATAACGCGGATAGCCGTGGCGCTCGGCGGCCGAAAGCGATTTCATCAGTTCCCAGCCGGCAAAATTGGAAACGCCGACATAACGGATCTTGCCTGCCGCGACGAGGCCGTCGAGCGTCGACAGCACCTCCTCGATCGGCGTCGAGGCATCGAAGGCGTGAAGCTGCAAGAGGTCGATATAGTCGGTCCCGAGCCGGCGCAGCGCATCCTCGGTGGCGCGGATCAACCGCGCCCGCGATGTTCCCCAGTCCTGCGGCCCCTCGCCCATCGGCAGCGCCGTCTTCGTCGAGATCAGCACAGCGTCGCGCCGGCCGCGGATCGCCTGGCCGAGTACCTCCTCGGACGCGCCGGCCGAATAGACGTCGGCCGTGTCGAAGAGATTGACGCCGGCTTCCAGGCAGATGTCGACGAGCCGCCGCGCTTCCTCGGCATCGGTATTGCCCCAGGCGCCGAACAGCGGCCCGCTGCCGCCAAATGTGCCCGCGCCGAAGCTCAGGACCGGCACTCTGAGGCCGGAGGCACCGAGATTTCTGTAATCCATGGATTTGTCTCCTGTATTTCCTATGAGATAGACCTCAAGCATTCGATGATATAGATTGCCTATCAGCAAATCATCTGTGACTTGAATTCATCATGAGCCGTCAGGACATCAACCGCTCCGGCGAAATGGAAGTCTTCGTCAGCGTCGTCGAGCGCGGTGGCTTTTCCGCCGCCGCCACGGCCCGGCGCATGACGCCGTCGGCTGTCAGCAAGCTCCTCGCCCGGCTGGAGACGCGCCTCGGCGCCCGCCTGGTCAACCGTTCGACCCGCAGGCTGCAACTAACGCCGGAAGGCTGTGCCTTCTACGAGCGCTGCATCACCATTCTTGCCGATATCGCCGAGGCTGAACGTCAGGCCTCGACAGGTGAACAGGCCTTAGGCCGCATCCGTATCAACACCAGCGGCTCTTTCGGCAACCATGTGCTGGCGCCGCTCGTGCCGGCCTTCATGGCGCTTCATCCGGCCGTGACGCTGGATATTTCCCATACCGACAGGATAGTCGACCTGATGGAGGAGCGCGCCGATGTCGCAATCCGCGCCGGCCCCTTGAAGAATTCCAGCCTGATCGCCCGCAAGCTTGGCGCCACCGGCAAGATCATCGTCGCATCGCCGGATTATCTCTCGCGTCATGGCAAACCACGCACGATCGCCGATCTCCGCCGCCATTGCCGCATCGGCTTTTCTTACGCCCGCGCCATAGAGGGCTGGCCGCTGCGCGAAGGTAGCGAAACGGTAACGATCCCGATCACCCCGGGCCTGCAGGTGGGAGACGGCGAAGCGATGCGCCACCTCGCTTTGTCAGGCGCCGGCCTTGCCCGACTCGCCGCCTTCACCCTGCGCGCCGATATCGATGCCGGCCGCCTGGTGCCGGTGCTCGAAGAGGCCAATCCCGGCGATCTCGAGGAGTTCTACGCCGTCTATATGGGCCAGGGCGGCCCGCTGCCGGCGCGTGTACGCGCCCTGCTTGATTTTCTCGCCAGCCAGGTGCGTTTCTGACGGCACCCCGCCCAAAACCGTGTAGCGGCTTTGGAAAGACGAAATGCATAAAAACAACGACTTGAAGCGGTTGGATGAATCAGTTTTGCGCTCCAAGACGCCGAGAAGCCAAATTTCGCAATTGACCGCTCGTCTTCCACCCGCCTATACCGGACCCGCGCCAGCCGGCTCTTGTAGCCGGCATTTCTTTGTCATGCCGGAGCCCTCCCATCTTCAGCCTCAGGGCTTGGCGCCGGCCAGGAAAGACACGGGGATCATGTCATTCAGCGACGCGAGCCGCCTGCTGCGGGATGCCGGCCTGCCGAAATGGGCGCTGCTGCTGGCACTTTCGACCGCTCTCGTCGTCTTCCTCGAACTCTTCGCTCTACCGGCCTCGCTGCTGATCGGACCGATGGTCGCGGCAATCGCACTGGCGTTGACCGTCGGCAAGGGAAAGCTTCGCGTGCCCTTCTGGCCGCTGCAGTTCGGCCAGGTCCTGGTCGGCCTGATGATGGCGCGCACCATCACCCCTGACATTCTCGGCACCATGGCGAAAGACGCACCGCTCTTTCTGCTGTTCATCTTCTCGGTCATCGCCATCGCCACCGGCCTCGGCTGGCTCTTAACGCGCTGGCAGGTGCTGCCGGGGACGACCGCGGTCTGGGGTTCCTCGCCGGGCGGCGCCTCCGCCATGGTCATCATGTCGGAAGCCTATGGCGCCGATGCCCGTCTCGTCGCCTTCATGCAGTATCTGCGCGTGGTCTTCGTCGCCGTCGGCGCCTCTGTGGTCTCGCGACTGTGGGTTGCAGCCGACGGCGCCGAGCCGCCGCCGCTCGTCCTCTTTCCCGAGATCGACTGGCCGGCCTTTGCGGCGACGATGGCTTTTGCTGCCTTTTGTGCCTATGGCGTCCGGCGCCTGCGCCTCCAGGGCGGCACGATCATCGTGCCGCTCTTTCTCGGCGCCTTGCTGCAGGGCATGGGCCTCCTGAAAATTGAATTACCGATGTGGCTGCTCGCCATCGCCTATGCACTGGTCGGCTGGAGCATCGGCCTGCGTTTCACCCGCTCGATCCTCAAGCACGTGGCGCGCGCCCTGCCGAGGGTATCGGCCTGCATCGTGCTGCTGATGGCGCTCTGCGGCTGCATGGCGGTGGCGCTTCACGTCTTCGCCGGCATCGATCCGCTGACCGCCTATCTCGCCACCAGCCCCGGCGGCGCCGATTCCGTCGCCATCATCGCCGCCTCCAGCGATGTCGACGTGCCCTTCGTGATGGCAATGCAGACCGGCCGTTTCCTGGTGATCCTGATGATCGGACCGATGCTCGCCCGTTTCATCGCCCGCCGTTCCGGCCTTGCGGAAAATCCGTTATAGAGCGCGGCGTGGAGTTATGTGCGAGCGCTGCCCATTGGCCGGGCGTCATGCCATAGGCCTTCTTGAAATGGCGGTTGAGATGGCTCTGGTCGGCAAAGCCGGTCGCCGCCGCCACATCGGAAATCCCCTCGCCCGCGCCGATCATCGCCCGGGCCTGCTGCAGCCGCCGCATCAGGAGGTAGCGATGCGGGCTGGTGGCAAAGGCCGCCCGGAAATGCCGCGCCAGCGCGAAACGATCGAGACCCGTCACCGCCTCAAGCTCGCCGGAATTCACTGCCCGGGTCGCATGCGCCTCGAGATAATCCCGTGCCACTCGCGCCTGCCGCCAGGCAACGAGGCCGAGCGGCCGGCTCGGCATGCGCGCATGCCGTGACAGCCCGCCCGTCACCCGCGATACGAAATCGTCGACGAAAAGCGGATCCAGTTCCCGGTCGAGTTCACCGAGTGCTGCCAGCAGCACACCCGCCAGCGCGGGATCGCCGATCACGGGTTCATAGACAAAAGGCAGGCCGACGCCATCCGCCTTCAGGCATTCAAGAAGCAGCGATGGCTCCAGATAGAGCATGCGGTACTGCAGCCCATCCTCCGTCCCCGCCCCGCCATCATGCTCCTCATCGGGGTGCAGCACGATCACCTGTCCCGGCAGGCTGAAGCGCCGCTCGCCGCGATAGCGGAAAGTCTGAACCCCCTTCAGAGTCACGCCGAGCGCATAGGTGTCGTGCCTGTGCGGCTCGAAAGCGTTGCCTGAGAACTGCGCCTCGATGCGCTCGATGCCGGGAAAAGCCGGCGCAGCCAGGATGGCGTTGCCGGATGGTCCCGCGCACAAACGTTCAAGACCTTCGAAGACCTGCGGATGTAAATCCTGGTTCAACGCGCCCGATACTCCATAACCCGTAGATAGGTGAAAGACCGTCCGATGTTTGATACCAAAATTGCCGTCGTCCTGCGAAACAATCTTTCCGGCTGGCAGAAGCTGAACGTCACCGCCTTCCTGATGACGGGCATCGCCGGCCGGCATCCCGAGATCATCGGCGAAGCCTACAGGGACCGCGCCGGCAATCTCTACAATCCCCTATCGATCCAGCCGATCATCGTGCTCTCCGCCGACGAGGCGACCATATCAGCCGTTCACCGCCGCGCGCTGGAGCGCGATATCACCAGCTCGCTGTTCATCGAGGAGATGTTTGCGACCGGCCACGACGCGGCCAACCGCGCCGTCTTCGCAGAATTTGCGCCCGAAGACGCCAAGGTGGTCGGCATCGCGCTGCGCGCCGAAAAGAAGATCGTCGACAAGATCACCAAGGGCGCAACGATGCAGCACTAACAGAAACGGCCGGGCTGAGCCCGGCCGTTTCAAAGGCAGTAAATTCGGTTCAGCCCTGCGTGATCGGCGCGATCTGGATCTCGACGCGGCGGTTCTGCGCTCGGCCGGCCTCACTCGCATTGGAGGCAACGGGTTGCGACGGACCGAAGCCGACGGCGGAGACGCGGCGCTGGTCGATGCCCTGGCCGCCGAGATAATCGGCAACCGAAAGTGCGCGGCGCTGCGACAGGTCCTGATTGTGCTGCAGGCTGCCGGTCGAATCTGTATGGCCGTTGACGTCGATCAGCGTGCGGTTGAACTTGCGCAGTACGATCGCCACCGAATTCAGCGTCGGATAGAAGCCCGGCTTCACCGCGTCCTGATCGACGTCGAAGGTGATGTTCGACGGCATGTTGAGGATGATGTTGTCGCCGTTGCGGGTCACCGAAATGCCGGTGCCTTCGAGCTGGGCGCGAAGCTCGGATTCCTGCTGGTCCATGTAATTGCCGATCGCGCCGCCTGCGAGAGCGCCGACGCCTGCGCCGATCAACGCCGCATTACGCTTGCCGTGGCCGCCGCCGCCGACAGCCACGCCGACGAGAGCACCACCGAGGGCGCCAAGCGCCGCGCCGCCGGCTGTGTTGGAAACCTTCTGTTCACCGGTATAGGGATCGGTCGTCGTGCAGGCGCTGAGATAGCTTGCGGCAATAGCGAGAAGTATGAATTTTTTGATCATGGACAGGACGGTCTCCGTTCGACTGATGCGAGCAAATGGCAAGGATTGCGGCAAGAAAATGAAGATGTTCTCCTGATAGGGCAAATTCGGACGTCGAAACACAGCCATGTTGCGGGAATGCGCTGATATCACCAGTTTTAGCCGATGACCGCCCCTGCGCGGCCGGCAAGGCACACCGACAGGCTTCGCGGCAAGGTACAACGATCCGCGCTCATGGTGAGGAGGCGCGAAGGGCCGTCTCGAACCACGAGGGCGGGTGGCCGGGTGGATGGGGCTACATGCCGAGATCATCGGATGGAGCGCCGGTGGCCAGCCTCGCCCTTCGAGGCTCCTACGGGGCACCTCAGAATGTGACTGGAGAGAGGCATGCGGCACTCAGCGATCCAGGGATCGCGCCTGATTTCCAATCGCACTCTT
>NZ_JAPCZO010000021.1:0-137040 GCF_025941625.1 Rhizobium acaciae | reverse complement strand
GTGTCGCCCTTTCAATGTCTTCGCCAGCATCTCGCTCAGTGTTGCCGCCGAGAGCATGGATTCGGCCAAAAGCTTCTTCAGTTTCTGGTTCTCTTCCTCCAGTGCTCTCAACCTTTTGGCATGGAGACCGACATTCCCGAACTGCAAGGATTGCCACCGATAGAAGGTCGGCTCGCTGATACCGTGCTTGTGGCAAACATCTGCCACTGTCACTCCGGCTTGGTGCTCCTTCAGAATACCCGTAATCTGGTCGTCGTCGAATTTTCGTTTGCCCATCACCGTCTCAGTCCTCGCGAAATGCTCTGTTGAAACTGTCGAGGAGTGGTCTGACGGCATAGAGCGCCACGCTGCTTTGGCCCGTTTCGATCAGTGTCTGTGTGGGCATGCCGGCGACCAGTTCGACATCACGCATTTTCGCCAGCCGCTCGTCCGTGACACGGATCGTCGCGGCAAAGTAGGGCTGGCCGCTCTGCGGATCGGTGAGGCGGTCCGCTGAAACGTACTCGACCCGACCTTTCAGGAGCGGAACCCGCCGCTGATTGTATGGAAGGAGGTGGACCTGTGCCTCGAGCCCGGCACGGACAAGATGAATGTCTTCCGGTCTGACGTGGGCCGACACGACAAGGCGATCGGTGCGTGGCAAAAGATCGACGAGCGGTTCACCCGCGCCGATCACCCCTCCCGATGTGTGGATGCGCAGGTTCATGATGGTTCCATCCTCGGGAGCACGGATGTCGGTCCTCGACAGTTGGTCGTCGATCGCCCGCAAGCGCTCGCGCAGTTGCATGATCCGGCTTTCCGTATCGCGCATACCTTGGGCGACTTCGCTTAACCGGTCGCTCTCGAGCTTTGCGAGATCGGCCTGTGAGCCGCTGATCACCTGGTAGGCGCGAGAGATCTGTGCCTCCACTTGACCCTGCTGACCATCGAGGTCTGCTTTTTCCCGCTGTAGGTTGAGAAGTCTGCTCCTTCTTTCCAGTCCTTTGGCGCTGAGGATCGTAACCTGATCCAGTTCTTGGCTCGAGATTGTGGCTCTGTCGGCCAGTGCTGCCTTCTGCGCGCCAAGTCCGACGATTTCCTGCCGCACCTGCGCGATCTTTTCATTGGCGATCTGAATTTCCGCCTGCATGACCCGGCGACGGGCCTCGAAGATTTTCTGTTGCCCGATCAGAATCGCGCTGACCGAAGGATATTTGTCCATTGCTGCCCTGAGATCCTCAGGATAGGCGACATGGTCGCCGCCCGTCTGCTCCGCAAGCAGGCGGGCGCGACTTCCTTCCGCGTCCCAAAGTTGCCCTTGAATGCTGTCGCGCTCCGAGCGAGACTTCGTATCGTCGAGCTCTATCACGATTTGCCCGCCCATGACCGCATCGCCGTTTTTGACCAGTATCCGTCGGACAATCCCGCCTTCCAGATGCTGAATGGTCTTGCGGCTGGACTCCGGTTCGATCACGCCGGATGCGATCGCAGCGCTTTTCAGCGGCGCCAAGACCGACCAGATTCCTAATCCGACGATGAAAACCAGGATCAACAGGTTCCCCGTCCAGACAACGCCTCTGAGCCCCGGCATGGGCGAGGGGGGCGCGGGTCCGCGCTGTTTCGACTCGATCACCGGCAAATAGGCCGTCTGTCGCTTGGCTGTCGCTTTCGATTGTTGAGCCAGCTGCCCATCCGTCCTTGACGAATTTGGAAATCTCGCCGGCGTTGCGTCCAGTTGAACAAGGGCCATGGCAGCGTTTCTCCCTACGTTCCTGTTCGAGACGGTGGCTGAAGATAGGTTTCATAAATCCGCTCGCTGTCGCCGAAGGCCGCCACCGTTCCGTTACGCATGATCGCAATCTTGTTGGTGACCGGCAGGATCCCCATCCGGTGCGTTATGATAACGACGGTCATCCCCCTGGATTTCATGCGCTCGATTGCCGTGAACAGCATACGTTCGCCGTCATAGTCCAGGCTCGAATTCGGATCGTCGAGAACGATGAGAGAGGGATTTCCATAGGCCGCACGTGCCAGTCCCAGCTGTTGGCGCTGAGCCCGAAGGAGCAGGTTTCCACCTTCGCCGATATCGGTCTCGTAGCCCTGCGGCAGCCGCATGATCGCTTCGTGCAATCCAACCAGCTTTGCGGCGTCGATCGCTTTGCCGGGATCCCCTCCGTCCAGCCGGCCGATCACATCCTTGATTGCTCCGCCGAAGAGTTCGATGTCCTGCGGCAGATATCCGACGTGGCAGGTCCCACCGCAAAGGCGCAGAGCCGAGATATCGACCCCGCCGAGAAGAGCATATCCGCTCGTTGCTGGCACAACGCCTGCTATGACGCGACCGAGTGTCGATTTTCCCGATCCCGACGGACCGATGAGCGCTATGCAATCGCCTGGCGCGAGGCGCAATGTGATATCCGTCAATATCGGCCGATCGGCGAATGGCTTGAAATAGCTGACGTTATCGAGAACGAGGCCACTGGGTTCCGGTCGCGGCACCATTCGGGCATCGTGTTCCGATGCAACTGATATCAGCATTCTGTTCAAGCGATTGAAGGCATTACGCGCAAACGTAAAGGAGCGCCATGCACCTATTGCGCCCTCGATTGGTGCAAGCCCGCGCCCGAGCAGCAGGCTCGCAACGAAAATGATCCCGGCACTGCCATTGTTCGCAAGAACCAGCCAGGTCGCGGATCCCATCATCAGGATCTGCGCGAGTGTGCGGGTCGATTTGGAGAAACCGAGAATGATCTCCGTCCGATGCATTGCGATGTCCTGCGCCCTTCTTGCCATTTCCGCATCGCGGTAGACGATCAGCGCTGCGCCATCCTGCATTCCCATTGCCCGGATCACCTCGATGTTTTTGAGGGCGGTCGCAAATCGGATATAGCTTCTCGAAAGGGCAAGATTGGCGTGGGCAAGCGGCTCTCGCGTCGCCAGTTCCGTCATGAACGCAAACAGCAGCAGTGCGAGCGCGCTCAGCAGACCGATGGTCCCAAGCAGCGGATGAACGAGAAAGAGCAGGAGCAGGAATACCGGCGCCCAGGGGACATCAAAAAAAAGCGAGCTGGCCGGTGAATCGAGGAACTGGCGTAATGCGGCCAGGTCCCTGTAGCATTCCGTGGCGGCTCCCGTGTCGGCGCGAGCGGCATATTCGAACGATGCTGTCAGCACCATGGGCCGTAGCCTGTGGTCCAGCCAACTGCCGATGCGCGAAAGAGCTGCCCTGCGTACGATATCCAGCGCGGACCCGACCACCACGGCGATGGCGATGATCATCGTCAGCATCAGGAGCGTGTCAGCGCTTCGGCTCGACAGGACCCTGTCATAGATCTGCAGGAGATAGATGGAAGGCGCCAGAAGAAAGAGGTTGTAGCCGCAGCTATAGAGAAAGACCAACCCGAAGGCTCCGGCACAAGCCCGGAGCGCAACAACAAGCTGCGTCGGCGGGCGCGGTGGCTTTATGGAAATCGTTGTCATTACCAGATCTCGCTGCATTTGATACTGACGAGAAAAGACTGCGTGCTGTTCAGCAATTCAGGAGGGTCGCCAGCCGAAACCGGCGACCCTCAGAGTCTGAGTTCAGGAGCCGAGATGGTCGACGTCGATATGACCGAAGGCGTTTATGAAGTGATCGAGAGAATTGTTCACCGTCGTCGTTTCGGGATCCGTGTGAACCAGAGCTGACGAGATATCGCCGCCCAGAGCGTTGTTTCCGTTGCCGCCGTTGCCGCCGACGCCTGCAAGAATGGTCGCGTGCTGATCGGCCACAAGCTGTGTATATTGTGTCGCGGTCGTAGCCGCGTTCACGGTGGCCGTGTCGCCGCCGCTCGAGTTTCCTTGGCTGCCGTTGGAGTTTGAATCTCCCCCCGCGCCGCCGTCGCCGCTGTTCGTGACCGCCGCCAGGAAGCCGTTCTTGGCCTGAGCAAAGCCGCCGTCTCCGCCACTGCCGGCGTCCCAACCTGCCTTCTGCCAAACGTGATCGCCGTTGTGCAGATCGGTCGTTGCCCCGTAGACCGTTTGCACGGGGTCTACATATGCAACCGGGTTGTAGTTGATGTTCCCATCGTTGTGGCCATCACCGCCGTTGCCGGCATTCGCGTCACCGGCATCCGGATTGTTGAGATGAATCGTGTCGGATATCTGTGGAATAGGCATTGATGTCACTCCTTCTACTTCGTTTCGTCAGTGTTACTTTTACGGCGTCCCCCTGCAGCGTGCGTTCCAGCATGTCACCGCAGCCAATACAACCGCCGGCAAATACTGCCTGCGATTTAATCTTTGGCCTATCCAGATATTCGGTGACACTCATTCGGGCGTATACTTGGAGTGGCGGAGCGTTATTTGGATCGGTGCTTGGTAATTTGGTGCAGGGTGGCATGGTCATGATCACTCGTCGAAGCGATGCCAGCGCCTCTAAACCAAGGCGAATTAGCGCTCGCAAAGTCGCATGACGGCCGCTGCGGCCATGACAGCCAAATGGCTACAGCACTGGCCGACAGGATGTAGACGAATTGCAGGCTCTGCTTTTCCTGCGTTCAGATGCACAATGTCTGAACAATTCAGGCTGCATAACGCCGCATGCTCGGTGGACGTGCGGTCGACCGCGAATGGAGACGGTAATGGCTGAAACTCGTCCCTTATTGGAAGATCAGCCCAGGACGGGCACCGATCAATACCTCGCCTCCAATGCGGCCGCGGGGCATCTGGCATTGATGCCGACCTGGCTGCCATTGGATGTCGCTTCCGGTCCAAGTCATAATTCAGCCGGCAGCGGTGGCGACGGGATAAGCGAAGGCGTGATCAACAGCAATGCGTTGGCCGTCTTCATGCCGTCCAATGCCGCTATTGCGGGACCTCATTCGGGTGCCGACGCTTTCCAGGGCAATGATGCGCTCATCAATCAGCATCCCACCGAAATGGCCGGGATAGGCGGGAATGGCGGAAGCGGCAATGTTGCCATCGGTAGCGGCGATGGTGCCAATCATGCCGGCAGCGGGGGCAATGGGCTTTTCTACGGTGGACTGGTCAGCACCGAAGTCGCGCTGTTTGCCCCCGTCAATACTGCCGTGGCTGCTGGCCCCGGCGCGGAGGCTCATGCCGATCAAACGAACAACGCATTGTTTCTGCAGGGCGCAACCCAGATCGGCGGCATGGGCGGCTCGGGCGGAGACCATAACGTCGCGGGCCATGGTCCGTCGATGAGCCCAGGAACTGCGTTGACATTGACCGGCGATTTTTATGCAGGCCACGGCGGCGATGGATATTTCGTCGGCAGCATGGTCGACGTGAGTATCGCCATCTTCTCGCCGATCAACATCGCCATCGGCGCCGCAGGCGGATCGGCGGAGGCCCATCAGACAAACAATGTCATTTTCGATCAGGGCACTGTGCAGATCGCAGGCATCGGCGGCAATGGCGGTGGCTTCAACCTGTCGTCAGATACGATTTTCACCGGTAACCATGCGCTCGACGGTGGCGGTGGCGGGGTTGGATCGTCAACCGGCAGCATGGTAGACGTCAATTTCGGCTATTTCCATCCCATCAACATTGCCGTTCCCGCCGGCGGGACCGCCGACGCCCAACAGACCGATCATGTTCTCTATGATCAGCAAGCGCTTCAGTTGGCCGGCATCGCGGGCCACGGCGGAGACGGTAACCTCACGGACGCCCATTCGGCTCTCGTAGACGACATTCTGAGCTTCATGCATAGCTAGAGCATGATGCCGAAAAGTGTGAGCGGTTTTCGGAGGGCATCCTGTTCTCGCGGATAGACTCCCCGCTTGTATTGCGGTGGCTCAACTGCACGAAACCGTTCTTCGTGCGATCTTTCAAGCCATATGTTGAATTGTTTCCTCCGCCCGGCATTCAGCTCCTTGGGCCGACATGGCGCTGAACGGCGGGCTCACTGAGATCCCGAACATTCCAACATGACCTCATCCGCATTGTCGTCGATTTCGGCCGCCAGGGCCGTGACCTCCGGCCGCTATCGGTCGGTGCCGGCGTAGGCCGCCTGCGGGAGAACAATGCTAACTGGTATTAATGCATCATTAGAGCACAGTTTCACTAATCATAACGGGTAGTCGGCGATCTCAGGCTTTTGTTGATTTTCGCGTTTGTCGTTTTGCAGTCGGATCTGCGACTGCTTTGAATTGAGATCTGGAAACAAAGCCGAGCCGATCGGCAGCTCGTTATATCCAATGGCGCTTTCCGACGTGGGTCTGTAGCAGATCGGTTGCCTTTTCAGTGCCTTTGTAAGTTTTGTTGACCCGCTTGCCATACGTGAATTCGACGAAGGCTGGAAAGTCTACGGCGACAAGTTGAACCGGCAGGAATTCATGAAAAAGCTCTTCAATGTTCTCCGCAAGCCCAGTTATCTATCATTGATATCTTATAAACTATAAGAATTATCATGAGAGATCAGACTATTGATATCTGATATACACTCACTTTTTATCATGACATGTAGTGGAAACAGGAATAATATGAATAGCTGTTGCGTTGCAAATATTCGTGGGGAGCACGCAAGTGTCCGACATTACTGGAACTAGGCGCCGTATGGGGCGCAATGCACCAACTGTGATCATCATCGAGCATTCTACATTGGCGCGCACCACCGTGGTGAAGCTTCTTGAGCGTGAACTCGCCGGATGGAACGTTATAGATTTGATCTCGACCGAGAGTCTCGATAGTGCTCTTGGAGCCGAGGTGCGTTTGATTGTATTGGGTCTGGCCGGCAGAAGTGTTGAGAGCACCAGCCTGCGTGATGATCTCGCGGCGATTGCTGCACGTTTTCCTGAGGCTCCTGTCACGTTGCTCTCAGGTACGGATGACGCCATCATAGCCCGTCAGGCACTCAAGATGGGCATCCGCGGCTTTTTCTCGACTTCACTTCCCGTTGACATTGCTCTTGCCGGTCTTCGTCTCGTTCTGGCAGGAGGAACATTTTTCCCGCAGCTATTGGGAGCTGCTGCAAACGGCTCAAGCGAGCATAGTCCGGCCAGAAGTGAAGCCGAAAAGAGCTTGGATGATAGGACGCAGTACCTAGCGATTGCTGATTTCACTCCCCGGGAAGCGGATGTTCTCGCAGAGCTGCAATGCGGCTGCTCAAATAAGGTCATTGCGGGAAAACTCAATTTGTCGGGGCATACGGTGAAGATGCATTTACAACACATTATGCGTAAGTTGCAGGCACAGAACCGCACTGAAGTGGTTGCCCGCTTAATTCAAAGAGCCGCCAGTGGGCCTGACGTCTCGCCGAGTTAGGCGGTGCCGCCGGTACCGGGGAGTATCGGCGTTCGTTCGTTTCAACGGGTCTCATATCGTGATGCCCTGACGGGAACCGCGACTCCCGCCGTCCGTTACCCTTTGAGGAACGGAGGACATGGACATGCGCAAGAAAAAAGCCATCGTCGAGGCAGCGCTTGAATCCGAGTACGAGCGCCAGGCGCTCGGGATCATGAATACGGAGCAAGCTCTGAAGCTTGAGGATTCCGCCGGGCTTGTTTTCAGCCATCCGGATAAAGAGGCCGGCGTGACGGATCACTTTGTCGATCAAGATGAGCTGCGCCGATTGGTGCGGCGGTCAACGCCGCCGCTTTCCCGATTGCAATCGCAGCCTCGTACGACGCGTTCGTCCTGAACTTCAAGCAATCATGTAACCGCCGTCCACCGGCATCGATATCCCGTTCACCATGGCAGCCTGATCGGAGAGCAGGAAAAGAACAACCTCGGCGATATCTGCCGGCTCGGCGAAGCGACCGACGGGAATTCGCTTCATCATCCCCGCCGCCTTCTCGGGATCGCTCCATGCCTTCACCGCCATCGGCGTCAACGTCACCGTTGGATGGACGCCGTTGGCGCGGATGCCGTGCGGCGCAAGCTCCTTGGCCATGACCCGCGTCAAGCCATCCAATCCACCCTTCGACGCGCAATAGGCGGCGTGGTCGGGGATGCCGACGAAGGATGCGACCGACGAGACATTGACGATGGCGCCTTTGCGGCCATCCTTGATCAGCGACCGGGCATATTCCTGGGCGACGATCATCGGAGCACGCGTGTTGACCGCGACGAGACGATCGAATGCTTCCACGGTTGTCTCCAGGAACGGCTGGAGTTCGGTCGTGCCGGCGCAGTTGATAAGGAAATCTGCGGGAAGGGCAGCGATCGCTGCCTCTCTAGTCGCATCGGCGTCCGCGAGATCGACCTGGATTGCCCGGCAGCCGAATTCCCCTCGCAGCGCTTCGACGTCGGCAGCACTGCGGGTCAGCGCGACGACCTGCGCACCCCGTTCGGCGAGCATCCTTACGATTTCGCGTCCGATGCCTTTGCCGGCGCCGGTCACGATCACCGTCTTTCCTTTGAAGTCCATGGGGCGTTCTCCTACAGTCTCTGGCCTGTTTCCCGATCGAAGATATGCGCACGCCGGGGATCGATGTGGAAGTACATAGTCCGTCCGGGATCGACCTCGATGCGCTCTCGGATCAGCGCGTCGATCGGCACGCCTCCCGTGCGGCCGAAGATCAATGTCTCCGAACCCGTCGGCTCGAACACCGATACCTCGACCGGAACGCCTTCTTCGGCGATCGTGATGTGCTCCGGTCGAATGCCGTAGGTAACGGCTCTTCCTTCATCCGCATTTGTGTCTGCCATCGGAAGGACGATGCCCTGGTCGGTGACGACGATCTTCCTGCCGTCGCTTGTGGCTATGCGGCCCTGAAGGAAGTTCATCGATGGGCTGCCGATGAAGCCGGCGACGAAGAGGTTTACGGGGAAGTCGTAGAGATCGAGCGGCTTGCCGATCTGCTCGACCCTGCCGTCGCGCATCACCACGATCTTGTTGGCCATCGTCATCGCCTCGATCTGATCGTGCGTAACGTAGACGGTGGTGGTCTTCAGCCGCTGATGAAGCTCCTTGATCTCGACACGCATGGTGACGCGGAGTTTGGCGTCGAGGTTCGACAACGGCTCGTCGAACAGGAAGACCTGCGGATCGCGGACGATGGCACGACCCATCGCCACGCGTTGACGCTGTCCGCCGGACAGCTGCTTCGGATAGCGGTCGAGATAACGCGTCAGGTCGAGGATCTCGGCTGCCCTGCCGACCTTCTCGGCGATCTCCGCCTTCGGACGCTTGGCCATTTTCAACGGAAAGCCCATATTTTCGGCGACGGTCTTATGGGGATAAAGCGCGTAGCTCTGAAACACCATCGCGATGTCACGGTCCTTCGGGGGAGCATTGGTGACGACACGGCTGCCAATCCGGATATCTCCGCTGCTGACCGTCTCCAGCCCGGCGATCATCCGGAGCAGGGTGGATTTGCCGCAGCCGGATGGACCCACCAGCACGACGAATTCGCCGTCCTCGATGTCGACGCTCACGCCATGCATGACCTGAAGAGAGCCATATTTCTTGGTGACGTCGCTAACCTGTACGTTTGCCAATGTCGTTCCCCCTAAAGCAGCACGATTTGTGACTTGATGTCGTTGACGGAATTCATCATCTCATCCCTTCCAGACGATATAGGCGCCAAGGACTGCCGAGATTGCCGCCGCGAACCATACGGAAAGCCCGAACGGCTCGATGAACCGCATCCAGAACAGCGAGAGCGCGACCCAGATCACGATCGAGATGAAGAGCCGGTCGAACCAGTTCGTTTCGATTGGCAGGAAGCCTGGCTTGGGTTCGTTATTTCCTGATTGAGATGTCATCGTTTCATCCTTTCACGGCGCCGAAGGTCAGGCCGGCGACGATGTGACGCTGCACCACCGAAAAGACGATGAGCGCCGGAACCAATGTCAGCATGGAGATCGCGGCCATGATGCCCCACGCCGTCCCCGTCGTCGTCACATATTCCGACAGGCCGGTGGTGAGTGTCCGCGCATGGAAGTTGGTGAGCGTTGCCGCCAGCAGGTATTCGTTCCACGCAAACACCCAGGTCAGGATCAGCGTCACCGCAAGTCCGGGCCGTGCCAAAGGAAAGATGATATCATAGAGGACGGTCCATGGGCTCGCGCCGTCCATATAGGCCGCCTCGTCCAATTCCTTCGGAATGCCTTCCACGGTCGGGCGCAGCGTCCAGATGGCGAAGGGAAGGTTGAAGGAGCAATAGACCAGGATCATGCCCAGCTTGGAATCGGCGAGCGAGAAGTCGCCGATCCTGTAGACCTGCGTCAGCAGCAGGAAAAGCGGCAGCAGGAAGACCGCTGGCGGCGCCATGCGGTTGGTGATCGTCCAGAAGAAGATGCTTTCCTTGCCGGCGAGGTCGAAGCGCGTCAGGGCGTAGCAGGCAAGGAAGCCGAGCGTGGTGACGAGCAGCGCGTTGCCCGACGAAATGATCATCGAGTTGAGCATGTATCCGCGCAAGGTCGGATTGGTCAGCACGTCCTGGTAGTTCTTCCAGAAGAAGCTTCGGAGAATGACATCGGGCGTCGAGAACAGGTCGAAGGGCTGTTTCACCGATATGACGAAGAGCCAGTAGATCGGGAAAAGGGTCGCGAGGCTTATCAGGGTCCAGAGGACGACCGGAAGCCAGGGAAAACGGGTCTTCATCGCTTCAACCTCTCTTCACGCGGGGTGCAATCAAACCGACATAGAGCAGCCAGCAGACGACGATGGTGAGATAGAGGACGATGACGGAGATCGCCGAACCGTAGCCGTAATTCGTCTTGGGAAAGACTTCCCTGAAGATATGGACGCCGATATAGCGCGTCGAAGAACCCGGACCGCCGCCGGTCAGCATCAAGACTTCGTCGACGGTGCGCAGCGCGTCCATCAGCCTGATGAACACTGTGGCGAGCAGGGCCGGGCGGATCAGGGGGAGCGTGATGTGCCAGAAGATCTGGCTTTTGCCGGCGCCGTCGATCTGCGCCTGCTCGAACGGGTCTGATGGAAGCGAGACGAGTGCGGCGATCAGCGAGAGGGTGACGAGCGGCGTCCAGTGCCAGATGTCCATGATGACAGTGACGGTGAAGGCCGCGACAGCGCTCTGGCCGATATTCAGATCGTAGCCGAACCAGCTCCTCAGAAGATAGGGAATGATGCCGATGGACGGGGTGGTCATCAGCTTCCAGACTGAGCCGACTATGATCGGCGCCATGATCAGGGGAAGAGTATGGATCGTGCGAAACACCGCTTTTCCGGGAAAGTCCTTGAGCAGCGCCTGGGCGAGGATGTAGCCGAGGACCAGCTCCGACACGACCGCGAAGAAGACGAATGTCAGAGTTATGCCGAGCGATGCCAGGAACTGCGGGTCGAAGACGAGCCGCCGATAGTTCTCAGCCCAGTTGAAGATCATGCCCGGATTGGCCGCGAACGGGTTCCATGAATGGAAAGAGACCCAGAGGACGTAGATGAACGGAAAGATCCCGAACAGTCCGAGGATCACTATGGTCGGTGACAGCAACAGCCACCCGAGCTTCTGCGAATGCATCGCCTATCCCCCATTGAACACTATGTGGATGTCCGCTCCATCTGGGAACGGAAGATGACGGGTCGTCGGAACGACCCGTCAAGTTGGGGAGGATGTTTTATTTGCGATAGCCGAGCGAGGTGAGTTCTTCTTCGGCCTTGGCCGCCATCTGGTCGAGGCCTTCATCGGGACCGATCTTGCCGGTCAGGATGTCGTAGAAGATAGGAGCGGTCGCTTCACGTACCTGCGCATGGAAGGGGTAGGGGGGAGCGCCGGCGAAGAGCTTGCCGTCGTCCTTCAGCATCGTGTAGAAGCCGCCGAGCTTGACGTCCATCTCCTTCACCTTCGGATCGTCGAACGTCGCCGTGTTGGTGATGCGCGGTGCGGCGATGGCCCAATCGGGCTGCACTTCGTTCTGACCGATGAATTCGAGGAACAGCAGTGACGCTTCCTTGTTCTTGGACGTGACCGGCACGCCGAAGGCGCCGCCATCGTAGTAGCCGATATAGCCCTTTCCAGCTTTCGCGTCGTCCAGCACGCCCGGCTCGAGCGGCGGCAGAGCGAAACCGACCTGGCCGACCACTTTCGACTGCGCCGGATCGCTCGCGATCCACGCGGCGTTCTCACCATAGATCAGTCCCTGGGCGACGCGGCCCGCGGCGAAGGTCGTCGCGGTTTCCGTCCAGGTTGACTGCGTCGATTCCGGAGGAGCGATGTCGCGCAGGTGCAGCCAATACTTCAACGCGGCCTTTGCCTTGTCGCCGTTCATCGCGCCGCCGTGTTCGACCGTCGCCGCATAGTTGTTCTTGGCGTCGATGCCCCAATTGTAGACGCCGAAGGTCGGCGCGATGGACTCGAAGAATTCATACCAGGACGCCGGATGGCCTGTATGTGCCTGAGCGGTGGTGCCCCAGAGCTCCATGCCGTTGTCCTTGCCGTACTTCGTGAAGAAGTCGGCGATCTCGGTGTATTCCGCGTGTGTGGTCGCCGGCTTCAGGTCCTTGCCGGTTTCCTTCTTGAAGGCTTCCTTGATCTTCGGATCGTCGAAGAGGTCCTTGCGATAGAGATACGCCTTCAGGAAGGCTTCCATCGGAACGCCGAAGAGATCGCCGCTCGAGTCCTTGAAATAGTCGGCAAAGCTGGTGAAGTTGGCGTCGTCGTAGGTCGGCGCCTTCAGATCAGGCTGTTCTTTCAGCGTCTTCGTGATGTCGACGAGGAAATTCCTGGCGAGATAGGAGTAGATGATGTCCTGCTCGATATAGACCATGTCATAGATGCCGGTCTTGGCTTCCATGTCCTTGATGGCCTTGTCGTACATCTGATCCCAGGACGTCGTCTCGATGTCGACCTTGATGCCGGTCTTCTTTTCGAATTCCGGAGCCAGCACGGTCCTGATGTAGTTCGATGGCGGGGTGCTTTCGGTGACGCCGTGCAGTGTCACGCCCTTGAATTTGGCGCCGGCGTCGGACCAGAAGTCAGCCCAGGCCGGCGAAGCAGTGGTGGCGAGGCCGAGCGTCAGCGCAAGCGCGCTAGCCTTCAAAGCATAATTCATTTTCAATCCTCCCAAAGTGCAGCGAGATCATTTCGCCGGTCCTTTGTGTAGGCCAAAAAAACTGACGACGCAACATTTGTTGTCTAAACATGCAAATAGATGATCTATCCCCTTGATTTTTGCAGAAACTAAATTCCGGCGGAGGGTGCGATGCAATGGTGAGAAGTGTAATATATTGCATTGCAAGGTAATTTTGCAAAGCAGCATAAGAATTTCAGCCAAAATTATTTGTTGTCTTGCCAAACTAAATGGCATAGCACTGTCCGCAGCCAAAGGCATTTTTTGGAGGAAAAGGCTATGCGTCGATTGGGTATCCATTCATTTGTATGGACAGGCGGCCAAACGCAGGAAGGGCTGGAAATGGCCCTCAACAAGACGGCCGAACACGGATATCGCACCATCGAATTTGCCTATCTGCGCCCCGAGAAATTCAATCTCGATCGATTGGCAAAGCTTGCGCAGTCGCTTGACGTGGAGATTGGCGTGACGATGGGCCTGCCACTCGACAGGGACGTATCGAGCGAGGACATGTCTGCGGTATCCGCCGGCAAGCAGACGCTGGCCGACGCCGTTCGGGCGGTCCGTGATATCGGCGGCAACAAGCTCGGCGGAATTCTCTATTCCGCGCACACCAAATATAATCGCCAGCCGACGAAGAAGGGCTGGGACAACAGCGTCGCCGCGATCGCCGCGACCGCCGAGGTCGCCAGACAAGCGAACGTCGACCTCGTCCTGGAGGTTGTCAACCGGTTCGAGACCAATCTGCTGAATACGGCGGCGCAGGGGCTGAAGTTCATCGCCGAGACCGGATCGGAGCATGTCCGTCTCCACCTCGACACGTTCCATATGAACATCGAGGAAGCCAATCCGGCCGCCGCGATCCGCCTGGCCGGCGACAAGATCGGTTACTTCCACATCGGCGAGAGCAACCGCGGCTATCTCGGCGACGGCGTCATCAACTTCGATCTGATCTTCGACGCTCTGCTCGACATCGACTACAAGCGCGACATCGTGTTCGAAAGCTTCTCGACGACGGTCGTGGACGAAGGCCTGTCGCTCGCCTGCGCGATCTGGCGCGACACCTGGGAGGATAATGATCCGCTTGCGGCGCACGCGAAGCGCTACATCGAGCTGAAATATGACGAGGCCAAGCGCCGCCGCGCCACAAACGCGCGGCCCTGATTATCCTTCTGACAGCCTGTTCCAGTCGTGTAAGGGTTGGGCCGACTGAAGGGAATTGAAATATGAACGACACCGTCTCCATCGGAAGTTCGCCGCGCAGGATCCGGCAGAACAATATCGTCGCCGCCTTGCAGACGATCTATGCCCACCGAAGCCTCAGCCGGGCGGATCTCGCCCGGAAGCTCGGGATGAATCGCTCATCCTCGGGAGAGATCGTCGCCGAACTGACGGAAGGCGGGTTCGTTCAGGAGTCGGACGAGAGCGGCAAGCAGCGCCTGGAACATTCCCGTGCCGGGCGTCCGGGTATCATGCTCGAACTGGTCCCCGATGCCGCATTCTTCGTCGGGATAGAGATTGGCGTCGAGCATATATCGGCTGCAGTTGTCGATCTCTCCGCCGAAGTCCGGGCATGTCGGAAAATCGCGTTCGACACCATGTCTTCGACAGTGGAGGAGGCCGTGGCGCGGGGTGTCGACCTGATTGTCGGCGCGATGGAAAAGAGGATGATCGGACGGTGCAAAGGTCTCGGCATATCGGCGCCGGCCCACATCCGGCCGGACGGAATTGTCACCCTCGCACCCATCATCGGCTGGCGAGAGGTGTCGTTGAAGGAGATTGGTCGATCCGCCTTCCTGGCCGCCTTCCCGGCCGCCGTCCCGATCGCGGTTGAAAACGACGCCAACGCGTTTGCGATCGGCGACAGCTATCGTCACGGCGTCTCAGGCGTGACCCTGTTCCTGCTGATGGAAACCGGCGTCGGCGGAGGCATCATGATCGATGGCAAGCTGTTCCGGGGCGGCCACGGCCTGGCGGGAGAAATCGGCCACACCCTGGTGCCGGGAAGCGGCGGTCAGAAGTTTGAACAGCTGATCGGTCGCGAGGTGCTGATCAGGCAGTATCGCGAGGCTATTGGACGTAAGCACGTCGATCTGCAGGAGTTCCTTGGCGACGTTCATGACCGTGTCCCGGCCGCGGTCAATATCGCCGAAACCTGGTCGCGCCATCTCGCATACGCATTGCTGCAGGCCTGTCGTCTGCTCGACCCTGACAGGATCGTGCTGGGTGGCTCCGTGGCGTCCCTCTACCCGATGGTGGCGGCCCGGGTGGCGGTCCACATGTCGGAGGGACAGAATATACCTTTCCCCATGCCGGAGATCGTCGTGGACGATGATGCGGAGTTCGGTTCCGCCTTCGGGGCGGCGTGCATGTTGCACCAGCGCTTTCTGTCATTGGAGAGCGAGGAGTTCGGCGGCGAGGACGGTGCGCCGGTCCAGTCGGCGACGAGTTGATGACAAGAACGATCGAAAGCAGGATTGCAAATGACTTCAGTACTGGCTCCGGACCCGCTTGGTCCCACGGTTTGCGTAGGGGAGATCCTCGTCGAGATCGTCGCCACGACGGTCGGAGACGGTTTTCTTGAAGCCCAGCCGCTCGTCGGTCCGTTCGCGAGCGGAGCGCCGGCGATCTTCATCTCGCAGTGCGGGCGCCTCGGCGGCAAGGCCGCCATGGTCGGCGCCGTCGGCGATGACGATTTCGGTCGTGTCAATACCGATCGCCTCAAACGCGACGGCGTCGATGTTTCGACGATCTCGATCGATCCGGATTATCCCACAGGAAGCGCTTTTGTCCGCTACCGCAAGGATGGCTCCCGGGATTTCGTCTATAACATCGCCACTTCAGCAGCCGCGCGCTTCGGCTGGTCTCAAACGGTCGGCGATCTCATCCATCGGAGCGGCCATCTTCACGTGATGGGTTCCGCTCTGTCGGTCCCCAGCGCGCGCGCGGTGATCGACAAGGCGGTCGACATCGTCAAGGCACGCGGGGGAACGCTCTCGGTGGATCCGAACATTCGCAAGGAATTGAAGCTGGACAAGGACACCGAGCGACGGTTTTCCAAGCTTGTCGCTGCCGCCGATCTGCTTCTGCCGTCTGGAGAAGAGCTTGAGCGCGCCGCAGGTGTCGAAGGCGAGGCAGAAGCGATCCACCGCTTGTTCGAGGTGGGCGTCAAGGAGATCGTGCTGAAGCGCGGCGCCGAAGGCGCGACCTATTTCGGCAGGGACGGAGACCGCATCGACGCTCCGGCATTTGTCGTTCAAGAGGTCGATCCGACCGGCGCCGGCGACTGCTTCGGCGGTGCCTATCTCACCTGCCGGCGGCTCGGAATGTCTCCGCAGCAAGCTCTGACCTATGCCTCGGCCGCTGGCGCCCGCAACGTGATGGTCCTCGGTCCGATGGAAGGCGCCGGCACGCAGCAAGAACTCGATGCGTTCATCGCATCAACGGAAAGGCGTCCGTGATGCAGGTGCATCTCAACGAACTGGCCAGGCTGAGGATCGAAGGCCACCCCAGAGGGCTGACCTCCGTATGCTCGGCCCATCCCATCGTGCTTCGGGCAGCACTCCGACACGGGCGGCAACAGGCAAGCAGCGTCCTGATCGAAGCGACCTGCAACCAGGTCAATCACCTCGGCGGCTACACCGGAATGACGCCAAGCGACTTCGCCGCCCTCGTCCGCAAAATAGCAGTCGAGGAAGGGTGCCCGGAAAATCTGATCGTTCTCGGCGGCGATCATCTCGGTCCCAATCCTTGGCGCGACCGCCCGGCCGAAGAGGCCATGGCCGAGGCGGAGAAGATGGTTGCCGCCTATGTCGAGGCCGGGTTCCGCAAGATTCACCTCGATGCCTCGATGGGTTGCAAGGGCGAGCCGGTAGCGCTCGATGACGAAACCACCGCCCATCGCGCCGCCCGGCTCGCGGCGGTCGCCGAGGTCTCGGCGAAGAGGGCCGGCGGCGCCATGCCGGTTTATGTCATCGGCACCGAAGTGCCGCCGCCGGGCGGGGCCGACCATGCCCTGACAACGATCGAACCGACGGCGGCCTCAGCGGCGTTGAAGACGATCGAAGTCCACCGCCGGATCTTTACGGAGGCCGGACTCGGGCAAGCGTTTGGACGGGCTATCGGGCTGGTCGTTCAGCCGGGCGTCGAGTTCGGCAATCAGAATGTCATCCTTTACGACCGCAGCAAGATAGACGCGCTGAAATCGGTGCTCACCGACGAGCCGCAATTCGTCTTCGAGGCGCACTCGACGGACTATCAGGGGACCCGGCCTTTGACCGCGCTGGTGGAGGACGGGTTTCCCATTCTGAAGGTCGGTCCGGAACTGACCTTCGTCCTGCGCGAGGCGCTCTACGCGCTGGATGCGATCGCGTCGGACCTTTTGCCCGATTACGGCCAGCGTCCGCTCTATGCGGCGATGGAGGCGCTGATGCTCGATCAACCAGCCAACTGGAGCCGCCACTACCACGGCACAAACGCCGAGATGCGCTGGCTGCGGCACTATTCGCTGTCTGACCGCATCCGCTATTATTGGGCGTCGGCTGAAGCGCAAGAGGCGGTCCGGCGCCTGTGCGAGGCCCTTCGAGGCCAAACCGTACCGCTGCCATTGCTTTGGCAGCATATGCCGGCCGCTCAGGATTTCGCAGATGCGCCGCTCGATCCGGAACAGGTTTTGATCTGGAGAGTGACGAAGAGTCTCTCGGACTATCACGCCGCTTGCGGCGTCGGGAAGAATTGACAATCAGGATCAAGACAGGAGGAAAAATCGATGACGGAATTGAATGGGAAGATCGCGGCGGTCACAGGTGCAGCGTCCGGAATAGGGCTGGCTTCGACGGAGGCAATGCTCGCCGCTGGCGCGACGGTCGTGCTGGTCGACCGCGATGAGAAGGCCCTTGAGACGGTTTGTGCCCGGCTTGGCGAGCGCGCTATTCCGCTGGTGCTCAACTTGCTGGATCCGCACCAGTGCGCGGGATTGCTCGAGGGCATCCTGTCGAAGACCGGCAAGCTCGATATCCTGCATGCCAATGCAGGCACCTATATCGGCGGCGACCTGATGGAGACCGATCTCGATACCATCGACCGGATGCTCAATCTCAACGTCAATGTTGTCATCAAGAACGTTCGCAACGTCATTCCGCACATGATCGAACGTGGCACCGGCGACATTGTCGTCACCAGTTCTGTCGCTGGACATTCGGCGATTCCATGGGAACCTGTCTATTCGTCGTCGAAATGGGCGATGACATGCTTCGTCCAGACGATGCGACGCCAGCTTCTGAAAAATGGCATTCGTGTGGGGTCGGTTTCTCCAGGGCCGGTGATCAGCGCTTTGCTTGCGGATTGGCCGGAGGAAAACCTTCGCAAGGCCAAGGAGGCCGGAGCTTTGATCGAGCCGAAGGAAGTCGCCGACGCGATCATCTTCATGCTGACCCGGCCGCGCAACGTCACAATCCGCGATATCGTGGTGCTTCCTAGCGCATTCGACATCTGAAGGAGCCGAACATGAGTTACCAGCAGAAATTTCGCCTCGACGGCGAACGGGCGGTGGTCACAGGCGGAGGGCGTGCGATCGGGCTCTGCTGCACCGAGGCGCTGGCGGAGGCGGGCGCCGCTGTCGTCGTCATCGAACGCAGCGAGGCCGACGCTGAGCAAGCGCTTGCGCTGCGCGACAGAGGCTACGACGTCGAAGTCCGGGTGGGCGACGTCACCGACGCGGCCCGAATGGACGCGATCGCGGCTGAGCTCGCCGATGGCGGCCGGCCGGCGACGATCCTCGTCAACAATGCCGGAATTGGCCAGAGCGGCATCCCGGCGCAGGATCTCACTGACGCCGATTGGCTGCGCATGATGGACGTCAATCTCAACGGCGTCTTCTGGTGCTCGCGCGCCTTTGGTCGTCCGATGATTTCGATGAAAAGGGGCGCCATCGTCAACCTCGGCTCGATGTCGGGGCACATCTGCAACCGGCCCCAGCCTCAGACGGCCTATAACGTCTCCAAGGCGGCGGTCCATCACCTCACGCGTTCGTTGGCCGCCGAGTGGGCGCATCACGGCATCAGGGTAAACGCCGTCGCGCCCACCTACATCGAGACGCCGATGGTGGTGGCCGTCGAAGCCAATCGCGAGCGTATCCCGCTCTGGCTCGCCGACACGCCGATGGGAAGAATGGGAACGCCGGAAGAGGTTGCCAGCGCCGTCCTCTTCCTTGCATCGGGCGCCGCCAGCCTCATGACCGGGGCGATCGTCAACGTCGATGCAGGGTTCACCTGCTGGTAGTCGGTCCCGGACGAGGCGCGAGCGGCGCCTCGTCCGCACCTGGAAACCAGTATGGAAACGTTACCACATTATCTTGACTCGTATTCCTGCTGTGTTTATCCAAATGTGGAAACGTTACCATATTGGGAGGAAGTTTGATGAAATCCGCGCGGTTGAACCGACTTTTCGGCGTGTCTGGAAATTGTTTTGACGTTGCTATCGATCACGGCATGTTCAATGAACGAACCTTCCTTTCCGGCATCGAGAACATGAAGACGGCGATCGAGGTGATCGCGGACGCGGCGCCGGATGCCATTCAGCTCCCGCCAGGGACCGCACCCCTTTTGCAGGCGATCCCCGGCAAACATCGCCCGGCACTGGTGCTGCGCACCGACATCGCCAACATCTATGGCAATCCCCTGCCGTCTCAGTTGTTTTCCGAAATGATCGACAGGGCGGTGGAGCAGGGCGTTGCATTGGATGCTGCCTGTGTCGTCGTCAATCTTTTGATGCTGCCGGACCAGCCGGAGGTCTACCGCGCCTGCGTGCGCAATGTGAACAGCCTGAAGCGCGAATGCGAGATCTACGGCATGCCGCTGATGGTCGAGCCGCTTGTCATGCAAGACAATTCCAAGGGCGCCTACATGGTCGACGGCGCGATCGACAAGATTCTGCCGCTCGTGCGCCAAGCGGCCGAACTCGGCGCCGATATCATCAAGGCCGACCCCTGCGACAATGTCGAGGAATATCACCGCGTGGTCGAGATCGCCCAAGGTCTGCCGGTGCTCGTGCGCGGCGGCGGCCGCGTTTCGGATCAGGAAATCCTGATCCGCACCAGAGAGTTGATGGAGCAAGGCGCCCGTGGCATCGTCTATGGCCGCAACGTCATTCAACATCAAAATCCCGCCGGCATGACGCGGGCCTTGATGGCGATCGTCCATGACAAGGCTTCTGTCGAGCAAGCCTTGCTGCATATTGCCTGACGCGCGTCTGGGAGGACATGTCATGACGAAAATATTCCGCTTCGGCGTCATCGGCTGCGGTCTGATGGGGCGCGAGTTCGCGAGTGCTGCGGCGCGCTGGCTGCATCTGGTCGATGTGAAGGCGCGACCGGAAATCGTCGCCGTCTGCGATACCAACGCGACGCTGCTCGACTGGTTCAGGGATCATGTGCCGACCGTTCGGCAGTTCACCGCCGACTATAAGGACCTGCTGGCCAATCCAGAGGTCGATGCGGTCTATTGCGCCGTCCCGCATGTGCTGCACCAGCAATTCTATATCGACATCCTGAAGGCCGGAAAGCATCTTCTCGGCGAAAAGCCCTTCGGCATGGACGCCGCGCAGAACCGGGAAATCATGGCGGTGCTCGCCGAGCATCCCGAACTCCTGGTCCGCTGCTCGTCGGAAATGCCTTTCTTCCCTGGCGCACAGAAGGTCATCGCGCTCGCAAGAAGCGGTGAGATGGGGGATATAATCGAAGTCGAGGCGGGTTTCCTGCACTCTTCGGATATCGACCGGCAGAAGCCGATCAACTGGAAGCGCATGGCCGATATCAATGGCGACTATGGCTGCATGGGTGATCTCGGCATGCATGTGCTGCACGTGCCGCTGCGTCTCGGTTGGCGCCCGACCACCCTGCATGCGCAATTGGTCAAGAAGGTCACCGAACGTCCTGACGGCAAGGGCGGCATGCTGCCCTGCACCACCTGGGACAATGCCACGATCAGCAGCCGCGTACGCACCGGGGATCAGGATTTCCCGATGGTGCTGAAAACCTGGCGCATCGCGCCCGGCGAATCCAACACCTGGTACATCCGCGTTCTCGGCATGAAGAAGAGCGCGTTCTTCAGCACGAAGTCGCCGCGCCAGTGGCAGTGGATGGACTATAATGGCAGTGCCCAGGCCTGGAGTACCGAGGATCTTGGTTATGGCTCGCTGTTTCCAGCCATCACAGGCAAGATCTTCGAATTCGGTTTTGCCGACGCCATACTGCAGATGTGGGCGGCCTTCGTCGATGAGCTTGCCGGAGGAAATGCCAACGGTTTCGGCTGCGCGACGCCGGCCGAGGCGCAGGCGCATCACGCAGTCCTGACGGCAGCCCTCAAATCTGGTCGCGAGGACGTCGTGGTACCGGTCGCGTATGACGGGGCGCCAGCCTGATGAAGCGCTCCGAGATCAACGCCGCGTTGCTGCGGGCAACCGAGGCCCTCGAGCGCTGGCATTGGTCCCTGCCGGCATGGGGCTCCTGGACGGCGGCGGATTTTGCCGCTCATCCGGAGGCCGCAGCCTATTTGCGCGCTCATCAGCTGGGTTGGGATGTCACCGATTTCGGCTCGGACCGGTTCGCCGAATGCGGTCTCGTGCTGTTTAGCCTGCGCAATGGCATCGTCGATATCAGGGGTGAACGGAGCTATGCCGAAAAGCTGCTCTTCGTTGGCGAAGGGCAGGTCACGCCGACCCACCGTCATGCGGCGAAGATGGAAGACATCATCAATCGCGCCGGCGGTGATCTCGTCATCGAATTCGCCGCAACCGATGCCGATGGCAATGTGCTGGCGGAGGATGTGACGGTGCCGGTAGACGGGCTGCCGCACCGGCTCGCTGCATGGGAGCCGCTGGTTCTCCAGCCTGGCCAGAGCGTGACGATCCGCACCGGGCTTTACCACCGCTTCTACGGCAGGAAAGGTGGCGGACCTGTCCTTGTCGGCGAGGTCAGCCAGGTCAACGACGACAACAGCGATAATTTCTTTCTGGAGCCGATCGCGCGCTTTGCCGAGATCGAGGAAGACGAGCCGCCGCTGAGGCCCTTGTGGAACGAAGGAGTCAGCTGATGCGAGCCGGGGAGGAGGTTCACGATCGCGACAGTCAGAGGCAGGGCGGCATCGTTTGCGCGGGAAACTTCATCGTCGATCGCGTCCACACCCTGTCCTATTGGCCCGAACAGGGCAATCTCGCGCATATCCTGCACCAGGATCTGGGCGTGGGGGGCGGGGCGGCCAACGTCGTCACCGATCTGGCCTCGCTCGGATTTCCGGGAAAGCTGGCGGCGGCGGGATGCATCGGCGCCGATCAGGACGGAGAGATCGTCAAGGCCCGTCTTGCGGTTGCCGGCGTCGATGTCGGGGGGCTGACTGCGCTTGCCGACCGGGTGACGGCGCATACGCATGTCATGAATGTGCCCGGCCAGAACCGGACCTTCTTCTATCATGGCGGCGCCAACGATGCCGTCACGGACAAGCTTGTCTCACCCGCGGCCTTCGCCAAGGCCGGCTATCGGCTGTTCTATCTCGGTTATCTCATGCTGTTGCCGGGTCTCGACCGCATTGGCCCTGACGGCCGTTCGGGAGCATCGCGCCTGCTGGAGGCCGCGCGCCGCGCCGGCCTGACGACCTGCGTGGATTTCGTATCGAGCGAAGACCCGGAATTTGCGGCCAAGGTCGGCGTCGCTCTGCCCTTCTGCGATTATCTGATCATCAACGAGATGGAGGCGGGGCGGGCAACCGGCGTTATCGTTCGCGATGCGGAGGGAGATTTGATCGAGGCGGGGCTTTTGGAAGCGGGCGAGCGCCTGCTTGCGGCTGGTGTCGCCAAGGGCGCGATCATCCATGCGCCGGAAACCTGCTTCTGGTTTGCATCAGGCGCTTCTCCGATCATGACGCGTTCACGACCCGTCGATCCCGATGACATCGTCAGTACCGTCGGCGCAGGAGACGCTTTTTGCGCCGCCGTGCTCTACGGCCTGCATGAGAACTGGCCGGTCGAGCATATCTGCGCCGTCGCCCACGCCGCAGCTGCGCGTTGCCTCAAGGGGGCGACGGCCACCGATGGCATCCCCGACATGTCCGCCCTTCTTTGCGAGGCGAAGGAGACGAAGCCGGAATCCGCTTAGCCCATTGGCGTCGCCTCAGGAGGGCGGCTCCGATTATCGTTCAGTCAAAAGGGGAGGAGTAACCATGAAGCTATTCGTTACGGCAGCCGCGCACGGCGCCTTTGCCGATTTAGGCGCGACCGGGGAGGCAGTGCGATGACCCATACGGAAACGGCGCGACTTTCCGGCAAGGTGGCATTGGTCACGGGAGGAGCGAGCGGCATCGGCAAGGCGGTCTGCGAGCGTTTTGCCGCCGAAGGCGCGAGGGTTGTCGTGGCGGACCTCGACGGTGAACGATGCGCACGGGTGGCCGAAGCGATCGGCCCTGATGTCTGGGGTGCAGCGCTTGACGTGACCAGCCAGGACAGCATCGAAGAAGCTGTACGCTTCACTATATCAACCGCCGGTCAGATCGACATCCTGGTCAACGCCGCAGGCATTTACGACGTCGAGTCCATCCTGGAAATATCCCGGGAACGGACCGCTAGGGTATTTCAGGTCAATATCGAAGGCCTGATCTTCATGACGCAGGCCGTTGCCCGGCACATGGTGGAGAGAGGGGAAGGTGGACGCATCATCAACTTCTCGTCCCAGGCTGGGCGTCGGGGCGAAGGACCGGCAGTGGCTTACTGCGCGTCCAAGGCGGCCGTCATCAGTATCACCCAAAGCTGCGCTCTTGAGCTGATCCGTTACGGGATCAACGTCAACGCCATCGCTCCCGGCGTCGTCGATACGCCGATGTGGGACGTCGTCGATGCAAAACTCGGCAGCCGGGAAGGTTTGAGACCCGGTGACGTCAAGCGCCGCGTGGCCGCCGCCGTCCCGGCCGGACGATTTGGCGCCCCCCAAGAACAAGCTGCCATGGCCGCCTTCCTGGCCGGGCCCGATGCAGAATACATCGTGGCGCAGTGCTACAATGTCGATGGCGGCAATGTCATGAGCTGAGCGTTTGAGCGTGCCCAGGATGGTCGATGCCGCGGGGCGGACGTGTGATCAGCACAATCAGTTGTGGTCTGGAGGAGTGGAATGAGAGCTGTACGTTTAGAGTCGATCGGGTCTTTGACCATGCGCAGCGTCGAGAAGCCGGTTGCCGGGCCGGGCGAGCTGCTTGTCCGGGTTGCAGTGGCCGGCGTCTGCGGTTCCGATCGCCACATGTACAAGGGTGAGTATCCGACGGCTATCCCCGTGACGCTGGGCCACGAATTCTGCGGTATAGTCGAAGCGATCGGCGATACCGTTACCCGCTTTACCGGTGGTGAGCTTGTGACGGTGGACCCGAATATTGCCTGCGGCACCTGTCGGGCGTGCACGCAGGCGCGGCCGAATTTGTGCGAGAGCTTGACCGCCATCGGCGTGACACGGGATGGCGGCTTTGCCGAATATGTGGCGGTGCCGCAGGCCCAGGCCTTCGTCCTGCCGGCCGGCCTCGATCCCGTTCACGGCGCCTTCAGTGAACCGCTGGCCTGCTGTATCCACGCAATCGACAAGGCAAGGATCCGTCCGGGCGACAGCGTCGCGATCCTCGGCGGAGGCGTGATCGGCCTGCTCATGGTGCAACTGGCCCGCCTGGCTGGGGCAGGCGAGATCATTTTGATCACGCGGCAGCAATCGAGACGCCAAACGGCTCTGCGCCTGGGGGCGACGCACGCCTTCGACCCGGCCTCAGAAACAATCGCTTCTGTTCGAGAGGTCACCAAAGGCGGCGCAGACGTGGTCATCGAGTGCGCCGGCGTCAGCGACACGCTTCAAAACGGGCTGAAAATGGCGCGGCGCGGTGGCACTTTTGTGCTTTTCGGGGTGACGCCGGCGGGTGTCGAGGTGCCGGTTCTGCCCTTCGATCTGCTGGTCAACGAAGTCGATATCAGGCCGGCCTACCTCAACCCTTTCACCCATTCGCGCGCTGCGGCAATGGTCGCGAGCGGGGCGTTGGAACTGGACGCATTAGTCACCAAAACCATAGGTCTCGAGGAGGTCGCCGACGTGGTGGGCAACGTGCCATTACCGGGCGAGATCAAGGTTATCGTCCGACCCTAGCCTGTCGTCTCTCTGATCCACGCCATCTGCTCAGCTGCGAACAGTGCCGGTGGAATCGCGCTCGATCAGCGTGACCGGCACTTTTACGATCGCGCCTTGCCGAGATTCGTCTCCTGTTTGGTGCTCCTCGATCAGCGCTTCCAGCAGCCGTGCTGCCTGCTGTCCGACATCGCGGATCGGCTGTGCGACCGTTGTCAGCCGTGGAAAGACGTAGGCGGCCTCCGG
This sequence comes from Rhizobium acaciae, assembly GCF_025941625.1. Lineage (NCBI taxonomy): Bacteria > Pseudomonadati > Pseudomonadota > Alphaproteobacteria > Hyphomicrobiales > Rhizobiaceae > Rhizobium > Rhizobium acaciae. Next base: position 111,695 of record NZ_JAPCZO010000021.1, on the reverse strand, counting down.
CAGATCGTCGAAGCCCACGACGGAATAGTCGCCCGGAACAGAAAATCCGCGATCCTGGATGGCATGGATTGCGGCAATCGCCGAAACGTCGGTCGTGCCGATGATCGCGGTGACCTCGGGTCGAGACGCCAGCAATTCCCGCGCCAGCCGGTAGGTCTCTGCAAAGCTGTGCTCTTCCGCCATCGCCACGATGGCAGGCGCGATCCCATCTTTCGCCATCTCCGCCGTGATGCCCTGAAGGCGAAGCTGGATCGGCTGGCTGTGGGCCGGCGCGCCGACGATGGCGATTGCCCGGTGGCCGAGATCGATCAGGTGGCGCGCCATCAGCCGTCCGCCTTCCTCGTGATCGGCCATGACAGCGTCGTCGGCGATGCCGCTCAGCTCGCGGTCAATGGCGATGATTGGAATGCCAGCGTCCCGCAGCACCCCGAAATGCTCGATGCTGCCGAAGGCGCTTGCCACGATGACGCCGTCGACGCGCTGGGCGAGCAGCATCGAGATGTAGCGCACCTCATGGTCCATATTTTCCGCCGTGCTGCAGATCAGCGTCTGATAGCCGTGCTGGAACAGTTCCTGTTCAATCGCATGGGCCAGGATGCCGAAGAAAGGCACTTCAATCGACGGCAGCATCAGTCCGATCATCCGGCTTGGTGCGCCGCGCAGCATACGGGCACCCTTGCTGGGCGTGTAATTCAGCGTTCGGATAGCCGCCTCGACCCGCTCCCTGAGCTCAGGCGAGGCATAACCGCTGTTGTTGAGCACGCGCGAGACCGAAGAGACCGATGTTCCTGCAAGTTTAGCGATATGTCTGATGCTGGTCGTCACGTGCTCGCATTTCTTTCTCTACAGCGCCGGCGTCTTTTCAGACGCGCAAAGGACGCTAGCGTAGGAGCGGTCGAACATTCATCAGACGGGCTGCTGAAGTTCGGCTTGATTTCATCATCCACTAGATCACTAGCGGGACGCCGCATCAAGCGCGCCGCTGGTGCACTCCCGTGCAGGCTCAGCAAAGACTTTTCCAGGTGCCGAATATTTTGGCGATCACCTTCCCATTTTCGCGTCGTAGCTGCCCATGGACAGTTCTTTGCTCGTCAGAAAAATCGATAAGGTCGAAGAAGACGCTTTCATTTCGTTCGATATTTCCAAGGAAGAAGACGTCCTTTCGGACGACCGACCCTTGGCGGGGAAACCAATTTTCCAAGGCGCGATCGGCCAATGCCTGATACTCGGCAAAGTAAAATAGTCCTGCGCCGTTGAACTCCTGCGAGGCGCTGGGATCAAATCGAAAGGTTCTGAGCGCTTTGTTGGCGGGGACCGGAAACCCGAAATGCGTTGCTGACCGCCCATTCCGGATGTCTGCAGCATTCTCAGCCAGACGGCTGGGCTGGAACCGCTCTCCCTGCGGCTCAGGCAACGTCACACGGGCAATCGAGTGATTGTTGTCTTTGATCGTTCTGTGAACGAAGGTTGAGATGAGTTCGACCGCGCCGACGCTTCGTCCGTGGACAGACAACTCGTGCCGGGTCGACGTCCGGGTTCGCGAGACTGCGGACAGTCTCGAGTGGATGGCCAAAATGTCGTTTGCCTGCACCACGTCGAAACGTGCATCCGTCAGTGACGTTGCACAGATCGCGGCATAGGCCTCTTCTCCATTGGCAGTTCTGAAATCCGCATTGTCGAGCCCGAGATGACACGCAAGCATCAGCCAGTGACGATGGCCGAGTTCCTTCATCAGCCAGGTCTCGGACAGCCCGTTTCCATTCAAATGCGGCATGCCGAGGAGCATATGCGGATCGAGGGCACGTTCCATCAGGTCGCGTGCCGAAGGTCCTGCGGGCGGAAAATCGAGAAGGGCCGCGATCATGATCAGGCGCTGACCGATTGCTTGAGAGACGATGTCTGTGCCGAATGTCGCGCTGCGAGATGCCCGACCACATGTTCGGCATCCCTGCCGACGCTGAGGAACCGGCCCGAGCCCCAGGTCCAGAGCCAGGGAAGTCCGAGAACATAGACGCCATCGACGGCGGTGACGCCGCGGCGATGAACGGGATAGGCGTTGCCGTCGAAGATCGGCAGGCCGACGAAGGACCAATCCGGGCTGAATCCCGTGGCCCAGATGACCGAGGTGATCCCCTCCGCCTTCAGGTCGAGTTCGGCAATCTCCGCCTCAGGCTCCCAGACGGGGACATAGGGGGATCCGGCCGGAGCCTCGATGCCTTTTTCGGCGATATGCCGGTCAATCAGGGCATTGATGCCGTTATAGACACGGTCGGCGCCGTCGAGATTGGCCTTCAGGTTCGGCTCGAACAGCATCCGGCCGGCGGCGACACCGGACATGCGGCCATACAGCGCCATGCCCTCCTGCGCGAACTTGCGCAGATCGATATCGCGTCCGCCGTCGCGTCCCGTCAGATAGTGGTTGGTGTCGTGCTTTTTCTTCGTCATGCCGTCATGTTCGACCGTGATGTCGTACTGGCCGATATCGGAAAGCCAGTCGACCACATCGCGCCCGCGATAGAACCGGGCGCAACGCGGCGCATTGCCGGTGACGAGATGCACCTTGCGGCCGGCAAGATGCAGATCCTCTGCAATCTGGCAGCCGGACTGGCCGGAGCCGACCACGATGACGCCGCCTTCCGGCAGTTGCTCGGCATTGCGGTAGGCGGCGGTGTGGATCTGCGTGACGTCCTCGGGCAGGCGCTCGCCGGCACGCGGAATGGCCGGATCCGCATAGAGGCTGGTGGCGATCACCACGGCATCGGCGGTCACCGCGCCAGCCGAGGTCTCGAGCCGGAAGAGGCCGCCATGCTTTTCGAGCGACGTCACGCCGGTTTGCTCGAGGACCGGCGCCTCGACCTTCTTCACGAAGCGATCGACATAGGCGAGGATCTCGTCCTTGACCATGAAACCGTGCGGATCCGGACCGTCATAGGGATGATCGGGAAGCTGGCACTGCCAGTTCGGCGTCACCAGGCAGAAAGCGTCCCAGCGTTCGTTCTTCCATTTATGCGCAACGGTCTTCTTCTCGAAGACCACGTGATCAATGCCGTGCCTCTTCAGATAGTGAGAGGCCGACAGCCCGGCCTGGCCACCGCCGATGACAACCGCACTGTAATGGCTCTTGAGGGATGGTGTGGTCATGATGGGTCCTTTCAAAGGATGAAGCTTTCGCAGCGGACTTCGGCCTCTGCGTCGGTGAGATAAGGAGTGGCGGCCTGTTCGATGCGCGACAGCTGGCCGAGCGCCAGCGAGCAGGGATAGCCGTATTTCGCCTTGACCCTGTCGCTGGCGATGGTCAGTGCCGCGCGGCTGCGATCGAGAAAGTCGGACAACGGATAGGTTTGGCCCTCGGCGAAATAGTCCTTGATCACCAGCGAGGGCGAATAACAGGTCTCCTTGCGGCCATCCGGCCAAGCAATAACGAACCGCATTTCAGGCATGGTCGGGCTCCAGCAGCGTGTGATAGCGGGCAAGATGGGCAGTCGCGGTTTGCTGCCAGCCATGGCGGGCTGCAACCGCTAGACCACGGGGAATGATCTGCTCGCGGATCGGTGCGACCAGCGCCAGCGCCATGCCTTCGGCAATGGAGACCGGATGATGCGGATCGCACCAGATCGCGTCGCCGGGACCCAGATATTCGGTGAAGGGCGCAATCGAGGATGTAACAACCGGAATGCCGCTGGCCATGGCTTCCAGAACGACGAGGCCGAAGCCTTCCTTGAGCGAGGGAAACACCAGCGCATCCGCCAACCGGTAGAGGCTCGGCATGTCGGCATCCGCGATCGCACCGGTGATATGCACCGCTGCGGCGTCCCGACCGAGACAGGCGAGGCAAGAGCGGAACTCCTCCTGATAGTCTCCATGGTCCAGGAGAGAGGCGCCGCCGGCAATGACAAGCTGGGCATCCGGCTGGATGGCGCGGACCTGACGAAAGGCTTCCAGAATACCGAGGGTGTTCTTTCGCGCCTCGATGCCGCCAATACTGAGGAAGATCGGCCCGCTTCCCAGCTGCAGCCTGTCGCGCAGAGCGACCTGCTCCCCGCTCCAGGCAGGCGAGAAGCGGTTGGTGTCGACGCCATTGCCCACCACTGCCGCCTCGATGCCGCGCTCGTCTCTCAGCCTGTCCTGCCAGAGGCGGCTGACGGCGAAGAAGATATCGGCCGCATCGATCGCGCGATCCTGCAAAGCCATCAGGCGCGGATCGGCGAACTGGTCGATATGGTGGACAGTGCGGGCAAAATTCGGGATCAGGCCCTCCAGCTTGAGGGTCGCCAGCGCATTGCCGGAAATGCCGTCATGGGCGTGAAAGAGGTCGAAGCCACTGGTTCCGGTTCTCCGGAAATAGTCGACATAGTCGGCAATCCGCTGCTCGACCATTTGCGTCATGTCGGCGGGTGCCGGCGGCACGGCAATGCAGGCCGTGCCGCAGGAGGGTTGACGAAAGAAGCCCGTCCCCTTGGCATCCGGCGCATGCAGGACCACTTCATGGCCAAGCGAGGTCAGCGCTTCCGAAAGCTGCATGGCATGAACCACGCCGCCACGCGGATTGGTGGAATGGGTCAGCATGGCAATGCGCAGAGTTCGGTGCGACGGGAGGCTCATGCGACGACATCCTGTCGGCCGAGCTGCAGCAGTGGTGTTTCGACATGATTGCGCACCACTGCACGGCTTCCGCCATCGACCAGCGCGACTTCGGCGCCGGCCACGACCGCACCGATGACCGCAGCGCTGATGCCGCGCGCGGTGAAGCGGGCGACGACATCGGCCACATCTTCCGGCGCGACCGAGAGCAGGTAGCCGAAGCTCGGAAAGGTGACGAGCCAGCGATCGAGGCTGACACCGGCGGGCAGGGGAATGGCGGTGACGTCGATGTCGATGCCGACATGCGAGCATTCGGCCAGCATGATGGCCGTGCCGACGATGCCGCCCTGGCTGATATCCTTCGCAGACAGCGCCAGCCCGGCCTCGGCGACCTCGGGCAGCAATTCGAGGTCGCCGCGCAGGCGCGCCGGCGCGGCGTCGGTGGCGGCTTCCCAGTTGTTGAAGGGTTCGCGGTAACGGCCGCGATGGTCGATGGCTGCAACCAGCACATCGCCCGGCTTTGCATCGAAGCTCGTCAGCAGCTTCTTGGCGCGACCGAGAATGGCGACCGACAATTGGCCGCGTTCGCTGCGGATATTGGTATGGCCGCCGACGATCGGCACGCCAAAGGCGCTGGATGCCGCCCGCATACCTTCGAGAACGGGTGTCGCGCCTGCCTCGCCATTGGCCCAGACGGCATCGACCACGGCGATCGGCCGGCCGCCCATGGCAACGATGTCGGAGATATTGACCATGACGCCGCACCAGCCGGCGAACCAGGGGTCGGCGGCGACAAACTCGTTCATGAAGCCTTCGATGGCAAAGAGCAGATAGTCGTCGCCGTCGGGCAGCGCGGCGCAATCGTCGCCGACGGCAATCTGCTGCCCCTGCAGACCGAGCCTTGCCGCGATCGTGCCGATATCCTGCTTGGCGGCGATGCCGCTGCTGGCCGAGAGTTTTGCAGCCAGGCTCTTGATGTCGATTGCGGCCATCCTCACGCCGCCTTTCTGGAAAGGGCGGTGAAGCCTGCCTCGGGTGTGGCGCAGGGCGGATAGTAGGCAAGGTCGGCCTTCATCCTGAGATGCGGCTTGCCATAGACCTCGAACTCCTCGATCACATCCCAATGCAGCCTGCGGAACAGCAGACCGTTCTGCACCTGCACATTGGCGAGGAACGTGTGGCATCCGATCGCGTTGGCGGAGGAGACGGCGAGTTTGATCAGGGTCGCCCCCAGGGCGCCGATCTTGCGGAAATCGCGATGGACCGTCAGTCGCGAGCCCCACCAGAGACCGGGTTCCGCCTGATGGATGCGCACCGTTCCGACCAGCTGGTCGGCGGCAATGCCGAGCATGGAGAGCGCAACGATCGGGATGGCGTGATCGTCGATCGCGTCGCGGTCATCGCCCTCGAAGATCCGCTGTTCCTCGCAGAAGACGGCACGGCGCAGCGCATGCGCTTGGCTGCGCTCCCAGGCGGAGGTCGCGAACTTCACCTGGAACTCGCTCGAGCGATAGGGAGCAAAGGCTTCGAGCATCATTTGGTGAGCATCCTTTCATAGGTGGAAAGGGCGGAGCAGGCGCCGCATTTGCCGCAGCCGGCCTTGATGTCGACGGCCTTCAAGCCGCTGGCGACCAGCATCCTGGACAAGGGTCCGAGGATCGAGTGCATGAAGTCGGGCCTCGGTGCCGGGTGGCTTTCGAGCGGCGTGCCGGAGATCGGTACGAAGGGCACGACGAAGGGATAGACACCGAGCGCAACCAGCTTTTCGCAGATGTCCAGAATGGCTTCACGGCTGTCGCCGAGCCCCGCCAGAACATAGGTCGAGACCTGGCCGCGCCCGAAGACCTCCACTGCGGCCTTGAACGAGGCCATGTATTTGGCGATCGAGACCTGCGCCTTGCCGGGCATGATGCGGGCACGGACCTCCGGCGTCACGGCCTCCAGATGCATGCCGAGGGCATCGACGCCGGCCTCCTTCATGCGGGTGAACCATAGATCGTCCTCCGGCGGCTCACATTGCGCCTGGATGGGAATGTTGACGGCCGATTTGATGGCGCGGGCGCTGTCGGCGAGGATCGCAGCACCGCGGTCGTCGCCCTTCGGCGTGCCGGTGGTCATCACCATATGCTTGACGCCGTCCAGTTCGACGGCGGCCTTGGCGACTTCCGCGAGCTGCTCCGGCGTCTTGTGGGCGATGGTACGGCCGGCGGCCAGCGATTGGCCGATGGCGCAGAACTGACAGGTCTTGGTACGGCTCTGATAGCGGATGCAGGTCTGCAGCACGGTGGTGGCGAGCACGTCCTTGCCGTGCAGAACGGCGATTTGCGAATAGGGAATGCCGTCGGCGGTCGAGCGCTCATAGAAGCGCGGGCGCAGGGGAAAGGAGACCTCGCCCAGCACCGTGCCGTCCCGGCTGATACGGCTGCGGCCCATCTCGTCCGGCTTTTCCACCAGATAGGGGCTCTCGAACGCAGGTGCGGTGTGAACCGGCACCATCACCGTCATGCCGTCAATGGTCAGTGCCTTGTGGTCGGAAGGTCCGGCCCCGCCGCGGCGGCTTTCATGTCCGGCCTTGGGATCAACGAGCCGGGCTCCGTAGGACTGCAATTCGTTGATCAGAATCTCGGTCGGCAGACGTGTCGTATTCTCCATCGGAAAGGGTCCTTGCTTCGGCTGTGGGGAGGGATGGCTGGGTGGTGGTGACCATCGGCACCGTGGCGCGGCCATCCATGACAAGATGCAGCAGCTCGGGCCGGGCATAATGGCCGACCGAATCCATCATTCGCTTGCGTTTGACGATCAGGCTCATGTCGAGATCGGCGATCAGGATGCCTTCGCCTTCTATGAGCGGCGGCACGACGTGTTTGCCTTCGGGCGAGATGATCGCAGTCATGCAGCCGCCGCGCAGGGCCTTCTGCAGGCCGGCGTCGGACGTGATGGAGGCGATCTGCTCGTCGCTCAGCCAGCCTGTGGCATTGATCACGAAGCAACCGCTTTCCAGCGCGTGGTGGCGGATGGTGACCTCCATCTGGTCGGCAAAAATCGGCCCGACCATCGAGCCCGGAAACTGGGCGATATGGATGTCCTCGTGCTGTGCCATCAGGGCGTAGCGGGCCAGAGGATTGTAATGCTCCCAGCAGGCCAGCGCCCCAAGCCGTCCGACGGCGCTATCGACCACCTTCAGGCCGGAGGCGTCGCCCTGGCCCCAGATCATTCGCTCATGAAAAGTCGGGGTGATTTTGCGACGCTTGAGGATGAGCGTGCCATCGGCATCAAACAGCAGTTGGGCATTATAGAGCGATCCGTGGTCACGCTCGTTGACGCCAAGCGCCACGACGATGCCATGCTCGCGGGCGGCTGCCGAGACGGCATCGGTGGCAGCACTCGGCACTGTGACGGCTTCCTCGTAAAGTCGCACATGCTCCTTGCCGGAGAGAACGGGCGGCAGCACGAAAGAAAAATAGGGGTACCAGGGGACGAAGGTTTCGGGAAAGACGATGAGCTCGGCGCCTTTGGCGGACGCTTCGCGAATTGCATCCAGCACGCGGGCCAGTGTTTTCTCGCGCGAGGTCAGATCCGGCGCGATCTGCGCGGCGGCAACCCGGACGCTCGGTTTTTTCTCCATGACGAAATCCTCGATTGACGGTGGGGAGGCGGAGCGCCAGGCTCCGCCCCTTCTTCTTCGGCGCGCGCCTGGTTCTTAGAGCGTCCAGGTATCAAGGATGAAGGCGCCGTCGCGGCGATGGATCAGGATCAGGTCGAGAACGTCGAGCGGACTGATCGGCGTAATGCCGGGGATCAGCGCGCCTTCGCCATGGCCGTAAAGCGCCTGAAGGGCAAAACGGCAGGCATAGACCTTGCCGCCTTCTTCCATGAACTTGACGATCTGGTTGTTGAAATTCAGATGGCCGGGAAAGGCCTCCGCGCCGAGCGTCGGAAAACCGCGCTGAACACCGAGCGTCACGCCCGGGCCGTAGAGAAGGATCGAGGTTTCGAAACCCTTCCGCTTCAGGCGTGTCGCCTGCAGCAGGTTGACGAATCCGATCGATCCTTCGAAGGCCACGGTATGGAAGGTGACGAGGGCTTTTTCGCCTTCGCCGGCCTGTACGTCCTCGAAAACCTTGTCCTCGTAATCGACAAGAAAGTCGCCTTTTTGATTGGCTGGCTTGGTCACTGCGGGCATGGATGGCTCCTTGATTGAAATCCGATCCCCATCCGGGGAGCATCCATCCAATTGCAAGCGTCATGCCAGATTGATTATGCATAAATAGCAGTCAAATCTACCAATTACACATTCAATTATGCGATCAATTGCGAGAGTTAAAGTTTTAAAGCCAATTTTCTGGGCGATCGAATGCAAAAAACGAATGCATGAAAGCTCAAAACAGATGCATTCAATTGATCGTCAATCAGGGCAAGGAGACATGATATTGTGCAGCATGAGCCGCTTTCGCGGCTGGGTTCCGGGGAAGCTCTTCGAGCGTGCCGCCTCTTCTGGTGCCGGTCACATAGCCATGGATGCGAGGGAGGGCTCCGCATCAAGAAGCGTTGCCGCATCAAATGGGAAAGTTATAACTATATTGAATGCAATCAATCAATGTGTTTGGATGTATTGTGAGGGCTGCTCGGGCGCCAACGGAGTAAGCCGCTAATTCCGTCGGCGGAAGAGCGGAGGCTGGCCTGCGCCTCTCCAGCGTCGAAAGGGAGTGCTTGGATTTCGTTCTCACCGATCACTGCCGTGTCACTCTTAGCTTCGAGCACGCGTGCTCCACAGCAAAACTGCTCGGATGTCTGGCCATTCCGCATTGATCGACAATCTTCACCGCGAGAGCTACAGAATAGGCCAGATCGATAGCAGCCCGGTTAAGCGGCCACATGATGAACGACACTGTCCTCCTGTTTCACGGCATTGCCCGGACGAAGAAAAGCATGGCGAAGCTCGCCGGCTTCCTGTCCGGCTACGGTTATCGGGTTGTGAACGTCGGTTACCCCTCCACCAAATTTTCGATCAGCGACCTCATCGACATCATTCGACCGGAGATCGACGACGCCGTGAAAGCAGGCGATGGCCGGGTTCATTTCGTCGGTTATTCGATGGGTGGGCTGGTCATCCGCGCTTTTCTTACGCGTTATCGCCCGGCCAACCTGGGGAGAGTTGTGATGGTCGGAACGCCGAACAACGGCAGTCAGATTGCCGATTTCCTCAAGAACTGGCCACTATACAGAAAGTTCTATGGACCGGCGGGGCAACAGCTGATTACCGATCAAACCGCCATGACCGCGCTGTTCGGCACGGTCGATTTCGAACTTGGCATCATTGCCGGGAACCGAACCATCGACCCGGTCTCTTCGCTTATCATCGGCGTCAGGGTTCCGAATGATGGAAAGGTTTCGGTGGAGAGCACCCGTCTCGACGGCGCGGCAGCGCATATCGTCATTCCGGCAAACCACACTTTCTTGCCCGTCAACAAGACGATGTGGAGCCAGACCCTGTCGTTTCTGCAAGATGGGCGGTTTACAAGCTGAATTTCCAAATATTCAAACATCCGCCACATGCCCTCTGCTTAATTCCCCGCAGCACCGATATCGAAGGAAATGTAATGACCGCCATCCTGCGAAAGAAAGTTCACGGCGCGTCTACACGCGGACAGGTCATCGATGGTGCGCCCGATGTCGGCGTCGCCTATCAGGTGTTTTCCGATACGGTGATCGAAGACGTTATCGTCAAGAATTCTCCTCGAGGCTTCAAATTTCACAATGGCAGGAATCTCACCGTCAGGCGCTGCGAAACGGAGAATGTGAACGGCGACGGCATCTACCTGACGAAGACGACGCACGTGTTGCTGGAGAATAACCGCATCGGCGCGGCACCGGGCGAGGGAGCAGACTGCTGCCAGTTCGCTTATCAAAACAGCGACGACAATATCAGCTCCGATATCGTGATCCGCGGCAATCTCTTCCTGCAGTCGCCGGCGAGCGCATCGAACAAGGGCGCGCTGGTCTGCGACAGAACGCGAAAATACCTGGTCGAATACAATTTCATCGGCGGCAAGAATTTCTCCTTTTCGTCGATTGGGGATGACGCCGTGGTGCGCAGCAACATCATGCGCGATGGCAGGATGAATGATTATTCCTTCGGCTACGGCGTCGGCGACAAGGCCGACCACGCCGACCATCACATTTATGATAACTGGATCGAGAACACCAATCGTGGCGTCAGCCTGAGCGGCTTTTCGGATCAGGAGCTGGCATTTCGCAAAGACATCGATATCCACGACAACGTCATTAGCCAATGCGACATCGCGTTCTTCGCCAACCGTCGGTGGTCCGGCAGCTTTCGGCGCAACATATTTCTGCGGTGCGAGCAGGACATTGTTCTCAAGGGAAACGGCAAAGCGACTGCGGGTGATATCGATGGCAACTATCGCAACGATGGCAGCTTTCTGAACGTCACCCCGCCGCCGCTTCGCTTCAAGCCTGACGGCAACGCTTCCGTTTCCTCCGGCGAATGGACATCCGAGCCCGACGAAATCCGCATCCAGTGGCGGAACAAGGGTATCGATATCCCAGGCGCCAATCGGCCCTCGATCGCGGTTGAGCCTGGCATGGAATTGTCATGCGTCCTACTGGCCCGCAAGGCGCAGAACTGGATGCTGGCGATCGCCGAGACTGCCTATGACGACTTCACGCCGCGGGCATGGCAGGAACACAAGCTGCCGTGGCAGAAGCGCTATCTCTCGATTTAGACGATGCGACGGAGACCCGGATCGCGCAAAATCAGGATCGACGCCAGCCAAGCCTCATGGCCTTTCCTGCGCTGAGCGCTTTGCGAACCGGTTCATCGTAGAGGCGGGTGACGACAATGGCCAATAGGACGATCAGCGGAAGAACGATGGCAAAGATCGCCCAAGCCGGCGGTTGTCCCATGCCAGCGGCCTTCCAGGCTCCCAACAGCAATCCCAGCAGCGGAACATGAATTGCATAGAGCGCGTAGGACGCCTCTCCCGCAATAAGAAGGGGCTGCCGCAGCACGCCATCGAAGTTGGCTGTGTAAAGGACAAGCACGGCGAGAGGAAATAAAGCAGTGATGACGATCAGGTCCTTTATGCCAACCAGTGCGGCTGGCGCCTGGAAGACGAGAAGAGCAGTCGCGACGACGATTGTTGTCACTGCGGCTGCTTTTCCGATGCCCGAAGGGGAGAGCCGCTGACGGTAGCGGTACATCAGGATACCGAGGCTGAAAGAAAAGAGAACGCGGGGAAATCCGGAGAGCAAGGCGCCGTCGAGCGGGATCAGGTCGGCGCTTCCATGGGCCAGCGTTTGCGCCGCCAGCCAAACCCATGACGCAAGCAGGATGACAGCGAGCACACCGTTGGACAGCAATCTCGCCGTATAGCCGTAGGCGAGGTTGATCACGATCTCCAGGAATAGGGACCATGACGGACCGTTGAAGGGGAACAGGTTCGGCGCCTTCAGCGATGTTCCGCCGATCGCCGGCAGGAAGAACATCGAGGCAATCAACGAGGTGGCAAACAGCATCGGATCCATTTGCTGATTTCTGCTGAGCGACATGCCTGCATATGCAAGCACACCGAGCAGCAAACCGAGCAGATAGAGGGGATACAGGCGGATGAGACGCTTGATGGCGAAATCATTGGCAGAGAGCGAAGACTCTTGGATGAGTTTCCTCTCATAGGCGTGGCCGATCACAAAGCCGCTGAGACAAAAGAACAGGTCGACGGCGAGATAGGCAGCCGGCGCTGCATCAAATCCGACAAAACCTTCGGTGTGATGCACTGCCACACAAATAGCCGCCAAGCCACGAATGCCATCGAGGCCAACCAGTCTACGATTATTTGAAGTCATCTTTTTAGCCTGATGCATGTTGCGCGCCTGCCTGGGTCGGTTTGCGGAAGCGGGACAGGAACTCCGGGCCAAGGCTCGTAAGCGCGATCACGGTGTGGGGCCATAAGATGAAGGGGGCGAGCATCATTCCGGCTTCGGTGAACGCACCGATCAAGATCAGGAGGATAATGACAACCTCCTTTCTCTTGGTGATGGCGAGCGCCTGATTGAGGGGCGACGAGGTCATCTTCGCCACGAGCCGCACCACGACGAACGAGGTCCAGATGATGGTCGCGGGTATGCCCATGTTCAGCGCAAGTTCGATATAGGTGTTGTGGGTGGATTGAGCGTCCCACGTAAGGCGAACATATTGCTCCATGATGTCGGGTTGCCGGAACAAGGCAAATCCCCAGCCTGAAAGCGGCCGCTCGTAGATCAGCGGCAGCAACTGTTCCCAGACATTCGTACGTCCGCTGAGCGTAAGGTCTTTCCCGAATGACTCGGCAATCGCCTGTGCCACACCCATCAACGCGACGGAGACGACGAAGCCCAGCAGGGCGAATGCAAGAAGAACGATGAAGGATCTGAAGATGCGGCCTGGAAAGCGCTGAATCCAGCTCATTCCGTAGTATACGGCTACTCCGATGGAAAGCAGGATGATCGCAGTTGATGATTTCGCCAGCAGGATGAGCACGAGGTAGAGCAGCATTGCTGCCCATCGCAGGAGATCATAATAGCGCAGACGCCACATCGGCAGGGCTGGAAGCAGCAGGATGAAGTTTGCTGCCGAAAACTGGCCGAGCATGTTTTTGTGGTAGAACGCCCCTTTCACCATCCCGGCATAACTGCCTCTCATCACCGCAAACCGGGGAAAGGCTGCCGTGTAAAGAATATTGATGAACGCCGTCGCAATGGCAAATTTCGCCAGGCTTTCAAATGTGTCGACGGCTCCATAACGGGCTCTGTAAAGAAGGGGTCCAGCCGTCAGCAATGCGACGGCGACGAGAGCCCGGAGCGAGGCTGTAACGCTGACGGAAAAAGCAATCGACATAAAGACGCATAAGCAGACTATGCCAACCAGCGGCGAGGCGCTGCGGAGCAATTCAACGATTCGCCTGGGCTCCAGCAAGCAGTAGAGGCCAATGAGTGGAACGAGCGACATCAGCAACAGTCGCATTGGCATGGGATCTTTGCCGACACCCTCCTGGAAGTCGGCGGGCAGCCCGTACCACATGCCGGTCGCTCTCCAGAGGGAAATATAAAATATTGCCGAGAGGACGATCCGAACGAGGGTTTCACGCCGAATGCGATATTGCGCGCGAGCTCTGGGTCTATGTCTTTGCAGGCCAATCGGTTGGTAGCTGTCAAATGAGGTGCTCATGACATTCCGCCTTACGTTTTGGTAACCACCTGAGCGGCAAAAATCAAAGCTGTAGACCCGCTGCGGCGAGGAAGCTCGTGATCAGCTTGTATGCCCCTTCATTGAAATGAAGATGGTCAGGCTTGTAGTTGGAACAATCCTTATCGCTTGGCTTACCGCACCGCAACATATCATCGTTCATTTGAACGAACGTGACACCCGGCATTTCAGCCAATGACGATGCGACAAGCTGGTTGGCCGGAATTCGTACATCCTCGTAGAAAGCGTAGCGTTTACCCCGAGGCGGTATGGACAACGCGTAAATATGAGCGCCCGGCCAAAGAGCGCGAACCTTGCTGACAACAGCCACGACACCAGCTGCCACTGCGCATGGCGCGGTTTTCGCACCCAGGTTGTTCGTGCCGATCAGCACGACGACGTCCGCGGGATGGAAATCCGGAAGGCCTAAACCCTCGAGGCGGTACAATGCATTTTGCGTGGTGTCGCCGGCGACCGCGAGGTTCATCACCGGGCGGGTGGGAAAGCTGTCCTTGATCCAGGGCTGCCAGAGTTCGACGAGGGAATCACCGACAAGAGCCATGTTGTATCGGGCCGATCTGGCGCGATAGCTGGGAAGAGCGCGATTAAGTCGCTTGCTTGCCTGCTTTTGCTGGGCCGAGGCATTCATCGCTTTTGTCGGGTCAGGGCATTCCTGTGCGAAGGACGTGCCAGCATTGCCGACGATGAAAAAGAAATTGCATGCGAGGACGATGACGAGGTTGGCGAAAAGTCGCAACATTCAGATTACCGATATCCTGACGTCTTGGGGCTTTCATTATTGAAGAGGAAAATGGCGGTGGCAAGGAAAGAGTGGCTCTGGTCCCTCCGCCCGCAATGCTCGGGCCGATCCATGAAATGGAAATGCACCGACCGCATCTTATCGACGAAATCTTCAACTCCCGGAACCAAAGACCGAACCCGCCGTTGATTGCCATGTCCAACCGTGTCCGGGAGCAGGGCAGACATGGCACGTCAGACATTCTGGAAAGGTTATCTCAAGCTCTCGCTTGTCACCGCCGCCGTCTCGCTGACGCCGGCGACGACCGAAAGCAACAAGGTCCGTTTCCACGTTCTCAATCGCCAGACCAAGAACCGCGTCGAAAGCCGCTATGTCGACAGCGTCACCCACAAGCCGGTGCCTGAGCGGGACCAGGTGAAGGGCTATCCGCGCGGCGAGGACGACTATGTGCTTCTCGAGGACGAGGAGATCGAGGAGGTCGGGCTCGAAAGCACCCGCACCATTGAGATCGACAGTTTCGTGCCGCGCGGCTCGATCGATTGGATCTGGTACGACAAACCGCATTTTCTGGCGCCCGAGGACAAGGTCGGGGTGGAGGCCTTCTGTGTTATTCGCGAGTCGATGAAGGCGAATGACGTCGTCGGCATCGCCCGCCTTGTTCTCTATCGCCGCGAGCGTGCGGTGCTGCTGGAACCGCTAGGAAAAGGCATTGTTCTCTGGACCCTGCGCTATGGCGACGAGGTGCGTGATCCCGTGGCCGAACTCGACAGCAAGGCCGAGATCGACAGCAAGCTGCTGACGCTGATGACGCAACTGGTGAAGGAAGAGACGAAGAATTGGAGCCCGGCCATGGTGCAGGATCCGATCCAGAAACGCCTGAAGTCGATGATCCGCGGCAAGCAGAAGAGCCTGAAGAAGGCGGCGCCCGCGCAAAAACCCGCACCGGTGAAATCGACCGGCAATGTCATCAATATCATGGATGCGCTGAAAAAGAGCCTGGCGGCCGAAGGCGGCGAGAAGCCGCGCCAATGAAAAGTGGCCAGCGATTTCTTGAGATTGCCCATCGCCCGCCAGGGGCGAGGCCATCTCAGCTTGCCTTCTTGCTGCGGCTGTCGCTGCGCGCCGGCGCCTTCTTCGCCACGGCCTTCTTTGCTGGAGCCTTGCCGCTCATCTTGGCGCTCTGGCGCAGCGCTTCCATCAGGTCGACGACCTTGCGTTCCGGGGCCGGTTTCTTCTTCGGTGGCGCCCGGCCCTCGATCTTCGCCTTCACCAGCTCGACGAGGGCAGCCTCGTAGCGATCTTCATATTCGCTCGGTTCGAAGCTGCCTTGCTTGGTGCCGATGATATGGCCTGCAAGCGCGATCATTTCCTTGTCGAACTGGATGTCGGGAATGTCGTTGAAGACCGTTTCGGCCGAGCGCACCTCATAGTCGAAATTCAGCATGGTCGCGACGATGTAGTCGTCATGCGGACGGATCAGCAGCGTCCGGTTGCGCCGGAAAAGCACGGCTTCGGCCAGAGCCGCGACCTTGCCGTCACGCATGCCCCTGGCGATCAGCGACAGCGCCTCCTCGTCATGTTCGTCGACGGGCGCGAGATAGTAAGGGCGGTCGAAATAAAGCTTGTCGATATCGTCATAGGCGATGAAAGCCTTGATATTGAGGACCTTGTCGCTTTCCGGCATGATTTCGGCAATCTCGTCACCCTCGATGACGATGTAGTCGCCATTTTCCATCTGGTAGCCTTTGACCTGGTCGCCCCGCTCGACCGGTTTGCCAGTCTCGCTGTCGACGAATTGCCGTTCCACCCGGTGGCCGGTCCTGCGGTTGATAATGTTGAAGGAGACTCGCTCGGAGGAGGAAACGGCGGTGTAGAGCCCGACGGCGCAGGCAAGGTCGCCCACCTTCAGATGACCCTTCCAGCTTGCCCGAGCGGCCATTCCATCCTCCGTCGCAAATCAGAGCCGGCTGCCGCTCTTGTCGGTTTCGAGTTCCTGAAATGCCCAGCCGCGGCCGTCGGGCGCGGGATAGGCGAGTAGCGCATCGCCATCGCCGATTTTCTGGCGCGATGCAGCGTCCTTGGCATGGACGATCGCTTCGTCCGCTGTCGCATAGGTTTCCGAGAGTGTGTCGCCGAGCTTATAGGCCCAGCCATTGTCATGCGGCACGACCTGATAGGTGATATCGGCCATTTCGGATCTCCTCTTCTCACTCAAATAGGGTGCATGTCGTCGTCGGCTAGTTCCGATTTGGTTTGCGCCGTTCATCGAGCGCAATGATCTTCTCTAGCGACGCGATATCCTCGCTGGTGACGACCGGAACCGGATCGGCAGCGATGGCTTCCAGCACCTCCTGTGAGACGGCGCCATTTCGGATCGCCCATTCCAGCGTTTCGCGGGTTTCGCGCTCGGCCTTCAGCTGCGCATAGAGCGCAACGATCAGCCGATCGCGAGCATCCATCCGCCGGCCCTGGTTATCCATGCTGCGGACGTCAGGCATCGCAATCCACCTTTGTCACTGATTTCGTTCAGGTGTATTCAACTGATGACGGGTGGAAAGGTTCCGAAACCCATGGCGGCGTTTGCCATTGCCGCCTCAGGCGGAAATCACCATCTGCAAGATATTCGCAAGAGGATTTCAACATGGCCGATCTCAAGGCACGTCCCCGCCCGACCGGCGCCACCGCCGTTGTCGGCCGTACCGGTTTTCCGCACGTCACCTCCGCCACCAAGGGCGAGATCGATATCGTCACCGCGCCGTCGCAGCCGGGTTTCAATCCGCTCGATCTGCTCTATTCCTCGCTCTCGGCCTGTCTGGTGCTCAGCGCCCGCATCGCCGCCAGCCAGATGGGCGTTCTCGACAAGATCAGCGAGATCACTGCCGAGGTCACCGGCGAGAAGGCAACGGAAGGCCTTTCGCGCGTTGCCAAGTTCAACATCGTTTTTTCGATCAAGGGCGATATCGACGAAGAAACCCGACAGAAAATCGCCCATGCCGCCGAAGATGAGATCTGCACGGTGAGCAACACCATCCGGGGCAATCCCGAGTTCTCGACGACGATATCGGGGTAAGGCTAAATCTACATCATAATTATAGACGATCGGGGAGAGGATTGCGGGACCACTGCCCCGCTTCTATGCTCCGGCATCGAAAGCAATGATCCCGGCCACCATGCAGCCCAAGCCCCTCCCGACGTCTGAACAGCCCGTCGTCGCCATCATCGGCGGCGGTGTCTCCGGCGCCGGTGTCGCCTATCATCTCGCCAGAGCCGACTGCGGCGAGCGCCCTGCCATCGTGGTCTTCGAGCCGCGCGCCGAACTCGGCCGCGGCCTTGCCTATGACACGGCCGATCTGGCCCACCGCATCAATGTTCCAGCCGCCAAGATGAGCCTGCAGCCCGATGACCTGGGTGAGTTCCTGGCCTGGATCGAAGCCCGCGACGCCATCGCCGACGACCCTGAGGCCAGGCAGCCCGATGGCTCGCTCTTCCCCCGGCGCCGGCTGTTCGGCGATTATGTCGCCTCGCTGCTGAAGCCGCTGCTGGAAGACGGTACCGTGCGTCATTGCCGCGCTGCAGTGACGGCTGTCGAACGCCGTGCCGGCCGCTGGTCGATCCTCGACGATAGAGGCGGCGTGACGGAGGCCGATATCGTCGCGATCGCCACCAGCCATCCGCCGCCGGCAGCCCCCGGCCGGCTTGCGGGCCAGCTTGCCGCCCATCCCCGTTTCGTCGGCGATACCACCAAGCCCGGCGCGCTCGACGTGATCCGCCCGCAGGACCGGGTGCTGGTCATCGGCAACGGCCTGACGGCCGCCGATGTCATCGCCTCGCTGGCGCAGCGCGGGCATAACGGTCCGGTGACCGCGATCTCGCGCCGCGGTCTGCGGTCTCGCGGCCATCCGCCGGTACCGCAGGAGCTCTTCGGCGATTTTATCTCCGATGCGGCCCAATCCGCCGTGTCGCTGCTGAAAGGGATCCGCGCCGCCATAGATGCGGCGAAGGAAGAGGGCATCAGCTGGCATGGGGTGATCGATCAGGTGCGGGCGCAGGGATACGATCTCTGGCAGGCGCTGCCGGTTGCCGAACGACGCCGTCTCGTCCGCCATCTGCGTCCCTATTGGGATGTGCATCGTTTCCGTATCGCCCCGCAGGTCGAGGCCGTGCTCGACGCGGCGGTTGCTGCGGGCCGCCTCGATATCCTGGCCGGGTCGGTTGTCGATGCGCGCATCGAGGGCGAGCTCATTCTTTGCACCCTGCAACCGCGTCATCAGCGCCAGCCGTTGGAGGGACGCTATGACGCCGTCGTTGTCACCACCGGCCCGGCGCATGGCGGTATTCTCCAAACCCAGCCCTGGCTCGCAGCACTTGCGGCAAATGATCACCTGACGCTCGATCCGACCGGCCTCGGCCTTACCTGCACCGAGCGCTCGGAGGCGATCGGCCCGTCAGGAAAGGCAGATCCTTCGCTGCTGATCTCCGGTCCGCTGGCGCGCGGCACCTTCGGCGAGTTGATGGGACTGCCGCAGGTGACCGAGCATGCCTTCTTCGTCGCGACCGCGATCGCCGAAAAGCTGCGGACCAGCGCGACGAATAGGCATCCTGCCTGATTTTCCATCAATATGTCGCTCTTCGACTGTCCCCAGTGATCGACTTCTGATAGTCACTCGGCCACCAACTTTCGCCGGCCCGGCATTTGGGCGACCAGAAATATCGAGATCATGTCGCAGGCCGCTCCCACCCTTTCTGAAGCCTCGCCTTCCAATCGTTTCGCCCTTGCGGCGCTCCTTCTCGGCGGGGCGGCGATCGGCGGCTCGCCGATCTTCGTCAGGCTCTCCGAAGTCGGTCCGATGGCGACGGCCTTCTGGCGCGTGGCGCTGGCGTTGATCCCGATCGTCATCGTCTCGCTGATGAAGAAGGAAAGGGGGGCGAAGCCGCAAAGCCTTTCCGACTATGCCATGCTGGTTCTCCCGGGCGTCATGTTGGCGCTCGACCTCGCCGCCTGGCACCTTTCGCTCACGATGACGTCGGTCGCCAATGCGACGTTGCTTGCCAACCTCGCACCGGTTTTCGTCACGCTGATCGCCTTCGTCTTTTTCAGCGCGAGGATCAGCCGCGTCTTCGCGCTCGGGCTTCTCCTGGCGCTCTCAGGCGTCGTCATCCTGAAGGGCGGACCGGCAGCCATCGGCAATGGCGACCTCCGCGGCGACGGCATCGCGATGATCGCCGCCTTCTTTTATGCCTGCTACATCCTTGCGATCGGCAGGCTGCGCAGCCGCTTCGATACGATCCGCATCATGCTGTGGAGCACGGCCTGCGCTGCCGTCTGCATCTTTCCGATCGGCCTGATCTACGAGGGCCATATGCTGCCCGCGACCGTCTATGGCTGGTCGATCGTTTTCGGCCTCGCCTTTATCAGCCATGCTGGCGGACAGGTGGCGATCACCTATGCGCTCGCCTATCTGCCGCCGGCCTTTTCCTCGCTGACACTGCTGCTGCAGCCGGTCGTTGCAGCAATCCTTGCCTGGGCGCTGCTTAACGAGGCGATCGGGACGATGCAGGCGCTTGGCGGTGCCGTCGTGCTTGCCGGCATCATGATTGCCCGGACGTCCCGCGTTCAGGTGTGAAGCCGCGGCTGATCAGCGATTTTCCTGCAGCAGCCATTTCTGGATGATCGGCACGTCGGCATCGCCGAGATCGTGGCCGCCGGGGATGACGTCGGAATCGACGGTGGCGCCCGAACTCTTCAGCCTCTCTTCCAACTCGCTCGCATATTTGCCGTAGGCATCCGTCTTGCCGCTGATGACGAGCAGGTCCGTGCCTTTCAGATCGGCATGCGGATAGTCGCTGAGAACAGGCATGGAGCGCAGCAGCACCGCCTTGTGAACCAGGTTCGGGTGCAGGTAGAGCAGCGAGTTCAAAAGGTTGGCGCCATTCGAGTAGCCGACATAGACGACTTTCTGAGGGTCGAGCCCGTAGGATTTGACGGCACCCTCGATGAAGGCCGCGAATGCCTCAACCTCGGTCTTGATGTCGTTCTGGTCGAAGGAAAAGGGGGTAATGCGCTTGTACCAGCGCGGAAAACCTTCCTCCGTCGCCCGGCCGCGCACGCCGAGCAGTGTCGCCCGCGGCGCCACCTTGTTCAGGAGCGGCATCAGCGTCGTCTCATTGCCGCCGGAGCCGTGCAACAGCACGAAGACACTGCCATCGGGGTCCGGGGGCGTATAGAAGCGGTGGACGAATGGCAGCTCGCGATAGTTGACACGCGGCTGGCCGGGCATTGAAAATTGCGGCAGCATCACCTTCAGGTCGTGAAGATTGGCGATGGCTTCGGGCGGCGCGAACAGCTTCCCCCCGAGGGCGGCCTGCTCTTCGTCCACGGTCACGCCGGGCTTGTCGGTGGCGAGTTCCAACAGCGTGCCGCCGGGTTCGCGGGCGTACAGCGAGCGGAAATATTTGCGGTCATGCATATTGGTCGGCGAGGCGTCGGTCGCCTCCAGAGCCCTGCGAACGGAATGCAGCGTCTCCTCGTCGGCGGCGCGGAAGGCGACGTGATCGACCGTCCCGGTGCCCGGCGCGCCGGACCAGAAGCCGCGTGCATCGCGCACGTCGATGACGTCGCCGGATTGCGACACCAGCCTGTCGATCGTGCCGCGGCTGGCCTGGAAGCGGTAACCGAAATGCGCCTCGATGAAGCTGCGGCTTTCGGCGGGTTTCTCCGTCAGCATCGTTGCGCCGCGCACCCGCTGAACGGCATGCTCGACCGGGATCGAGGCGCCGTCCCAGGCGGCAGGCGATCGGAGGTTCTTTGCGCCCGCGAGCTTGAGGATGATGTTGTCAGGGTCCTTCAGCCGCAGGACAGGCTCGCCGAATTCGTCGGCCGGTCCCTCCGAACTCAGACCGAAGCTCATGGCGCGCGTCAGCCAGTAGCCGATGCTGGTGGGATTGATCGACAGCGATATTTCGCTGATCTGACCGTAACCGGCCCGGCCGGGCGCACCATCTTCCCAGGCGAGGAAAGTCAGCAGCGAACCCGGCGTCCCCACTGCATCGCCATAGAACAGATGAAGCTGCGTCGCGTCCTCGTAACCGGCCGTCTGCTTGACGAGCCGCATGCCGAGAAATCCCACGTAGAAGTCCACATTCGCCTGCACCTTGCGGGTGACGGCCGTGATGTGATGTATACCTGATACCATCGAGAGCAGTCCTGATTGAAGCGGTGTCGTCAGGAGCGCGAGTATGAGAGCTGCGAAGGTCATACCGTTGCCAATGACGATCGCTTAATTTTGTTCCGCACAAAGCGCAAGCGAATCGCCGCGCTGCAACAACTCCAAATGTTCGACATCTTCAAGTGCCTCTTCCAGTTGCTGCAGGGTCGGCGGCTTCACCATATAGGCGCGCGCGCCGAGATTTCTGGCCCGCCGCATGTCGCTCTCGTCGCTTGACGTGCTGAGGATGCACACGGGAATTTGCTTGAGGCGGATGTCGACAGAAAGCGCATGCAGCACCTCGAAGCCGTCCATGATCGGCATGTTGATGTCGAGCAGCATCAGGTCGATCTGCGGCACATCGGCGATGCCGGCGCGTTCTTCGAGCAGCCGCATCGCCTCGCGTCCGTTGGTCGCGACATGCAGGTTGAAATTCACCTTGTCCCGCCGCATCAGCTTGATCTTCAGAAGCTGGATGTCGGCCGGGCTGTCCTCGACCAGCAGCACTTCGGCGAGCCTGCCCGAACCTTCGCCTGGCTGCTCCGCCGATCTGGCGCTGTGCGGGACGGCCGATGCGGCTGATGGCACGGGCCTCGCCTCGGCGAGCGGCACTTCGAAAATGAAGGTGGCGCCCGGCCCATTTTCTGCCTCGCACCAGATCGAGCCGCCATGCATCTGCGCGATGCGGCGGCAGATGGCAAGGCCGAGCCCGGTGCCTTCGATGCCGCGCCCGACGAGACGCTTGAACGGCTGGAAGATCAGCTCGCGGTGCTCGGGGTCGATGCCGGGCCCGTTGTCACGCACCGTGAGGCGGCAGATATCGCCCTGCGCCTCGCCTGTGATGCTGATCTCCGGAACCTTCTGCTCGCAATAGCGGACGGCATTCGACACCAGGTTCTGCAGGAGCTGGGTCAGCAATGTCGCATCACCCATGACCTCCGGCAGCGCCGCGCGGATGATGACGGCTCCGCGGCTTTCGGTCTGCTGGCGCAGATTGTCCTCCACCTGGTCGAGCACATCGGAGAGCGAGACCGGCCTGAGCTCCAGCCCGCCCGAGGCCTCGAGCTTGGTGAAGCCCGAGACCTTGACGATCAGGTCTTCCATGTGGTCGGCGGCGCTGAGCACGTAATCCAGCAATTCCCGGTCTTCGGCCGGGAGCGCTGCAGAACCGTGCAGGATGCGGCTGAAGGATTTGATCGTCCGGAGCGGTTCCTTCAAATCATGGGCCATGGCGCGGGTAAAGATCTCAAGCGATTGCCGCTTCTGCTCCAGCTTCGCTTCCAGCATGCCATGCATGATGGCATTCTGAATGCAGCGATGCAGTGTCTCGGGCGAAAGCGAATCCTTTGTCAGATAGTCGCGTGCCCCACTCTTCATCACCTCGACGGCGACGGTTTCGTTGCCTTGGCCGGTCAGCATGATGACGTTGGCGGCGGGATCATCCTCCAGGATATCGGCAAGAACGCCGAGCCCGTCGCGCCCCGGCAGCGAATAATCGAGCAGGATGCAGTCCGGCCGTTTCCGGCCGTTCAGCGCACGACCCTCTTCGCCCGTCTCCGCCTCCACGACGGTATAGGCAGTGCTGGAAACGCGGCCCAATATGCGGCGATAGACCTCGAGATCGTCGATGTTGTCGTCTATGATGAGAATAGAGCAGCGTTCCGCCAATCTGTCAGTCCTCGAGTGGCAGAATCGCGATTTCGAACCAGTATTCCTTCAGCCGCTGGATCGCGGCGAAGAGCCCGTCGAGATCCACCGGCTTCTGCACATAGGTATTGGCGCCGAGCGCATAGCAGCCTTCGATATCGCGTTCGTCGTCGGAGGTCGTGAGGATCACCACCGGGATCTTGCGCCAGCCGGCGTTCGACTTGATCGCCTCCAGCGTCTTGCGGCCGTCAAGACCCGGCATGTTGAGGTCGAGCAGGATCAGCCCGGGTTTCGGCACCATCTCGGCGAGCATGTCGAGCGCTTCCTGACCGGAGGCCGCCCAGCGAATCGAATTGCGCAGATTGGTGCGTTTGAAGGCGCGCATCGTCGCTTCGAAATCGTCTTCGCTGTCCTCGACGATCAGGATCGGTTGCGTATCACGCTGCTGCATTCTGCCCCTCGCGCCTTTTTCCCAGAGTGAAGTAGAATGTTGTGCCGGTGCCGACCTCGGATTCCAGCCAGATATCGCCATTGTGCCGTGCGATGATCTTGCGAACGAAGGTGAGGCCTGCTCCGGTCCCGTCGTCGGAATCCTGCGACTTTTCCAGCCGTTTGAAAATGCGGAAAATATCCTCGTGGAATTCCTGCGGAATGCCCTTGCCGTTATCCTTAACGAAAAACACGTTGCGGGCAACCGTGCCGTCCTTGCCGACGAACCGGTCAAGATAGCCGATCGAGACGAGCGGCGCCGGCTTGTCGTTGTATTTGATCGCATTGGTTATGAGATTGCGGAACACTTCGGTCAACCGCGGCGCGTCGCAGACCACCTCCGGCAGCCGGCCGTCGATGATGACCTTGGCGTGCCGTTCCTCCAGCAGCAACTCCATCGTCGCGACGACATCCTTGACGATCAGGCCGATATCGGTGCGTTTGACCGCCAACTGCTGGCGCCCGAGCCGGGAGAAATAAAGAAGCTCGTTGACGAGCTTCTCCATGCGCTGGCTGAGACGCACGAGCCGGTTCAGCCGGCGCACGCCGTCCGCATCGAGCTTGTCTTCATAATCCTCCAACAGGAAGCGGGAGTGGTTGTGCAGGCCGCGCAGCGGTTCCTTGAGATCATGCGAGGCGATATAGGCGAATTCATCAAGGTCGTGGTTGCTACGCTCGAGTTCGGCCGTATAGGCCTCGAGCTGGGAAAGCGTCGTTTTCATCCGTTCTTCCTGCCGGACGCGCTCGCTGATGTCGCGCACGATACCGACGAAGGTCTTCGTATGGCCGGTGACGACGGCGCTGATGGAAACATCGATCGGAAAGACGATGCCGTTCTTGCGTCGTCCGGAGACCATGCGCGTCGTGCCGATGATGCGCTCCTCGCCGGTCTGCCGGTAATGGGCGAGATAGCCGTCGTGCTCGGAATGGTAGGGTTCGGGCATCAGCATCTTGATGTTTTTGCCGATCGTCTCCTGCGGGGAGTAGCCGAACATGCTTTCAGCCGCCGGATTGAAATTCTTGATCGTCCCACGCTCGTCGATGACGACGACGGCATCGGGCGTGCCGCGTACCAGCGCGCCGAAGCGGACACGCTCGCTTTCCAGATGATGGGTGTTGCGCATGAAATAGAAGACGAAGAGCGCGATCAGCCAAAGCGTGGCAGCCGTAATGGTGCGGTTGGCGATCTCCTGCCAGAACCCCGCCTCGTCGTGCCCGACAGCGAAGAAGCCGAGCATCAGGAGCACGGTGCAGGCAAAGGCGAAGAAAAGCGGCGCATTTCTGTTGCCGAACCAGAGCGCCGTCAGCACCAGCGGTACATAGAGAATGCCGTTAGCAACACCCAGCGGCGTATAGAGATCGGCGAGAAGGCCGGTGAAGCAGACCGCAGCCGGGATCCACAGCGGGATCTGCGCCCGGTTTGCCGGCTGCATCCACCAGGAGCGGGCGAGAAGTCCGGAGCCGAAGATCACCATGCCGACCGCCGTATGCAGCGCCATCGCCGCATAGGGGCCCCAGCGGTAGCCCTGTTCGGCATCGGTGACATAGCTGGCCAGCGCGATCATGCCGAGGGTGATGACGACGTAGCTCGTCAATTCCTGCACCACCTGGCTTCTCGACCTCTCCACTTGGAGCGAGAGCAGCAGCGAAAGATTGGCGATCAGGAAGACCAGCGCCGTGTTCGGCCCCATGCCGCCGCCGATCTCGGCGATGAAATCCGGCGAAACCAGGAAGCGCGCGATCAATACGTCGACGTTGTGAAAACTCCGCCCGATCATGACGATTTCCACGAGCCGGGCCGCGGCGATCGCCGCCGCAAGCCCCGCCGTGAGCATCGCCGTTGCTCGAAAACGGCGGGCGGCGAGTGTCGAAGCGGCAAGCCCCACGCCGGAAAGCACGAAGCAGAGCGCGGTATTGAAGGCCATCGACGGAAAGCCGGGAACCAGCGAAATGACAATCTCGACCTGCAGCAGCCAGCCGGTAAGCGCCGTCACGCCGAGAAGCAACATCAGGCAGCCGACGGCAATCGCAAAGGCACGGTAGTGCCGCCTTGGCTGGTCCTGCAGGTCCACGTTGCCCTGATCCTGCACCCGTGTGTCCTCCTTCGGTTTGCGCGGCCATCTTTTCCGAAATCGAGGAATACTCAATAGGCAAGGCAGGGCAGTGCCGCGCTTTTTGCGAAATGATCTGCGATGAGGTATATCGAATTTTAGTGGAACCGCGGTATGGTGATGTCGAAGGACAGCGAGGTTCATTCGAACAATATCCAGATCACGGTGCTAGATGACCACCCTATTTTATGTCGACGATAGCAAGGATGACCTCTTCTATGTCGACTATATGAGCAAAAAGCAGCAGTTAGACGTCGATTTATTCTGTTTTTCGACCGCCGAAATGGCGCTGGAGGTACTGGAGACGCGCGCGGCGGAAGGCAAGACCTCGCCCGATCTGCTGGTCGCCGATCTCTACATGCCGCTCGATAGCGGTATAGGCCTGATCACTCGGTTGCGCCTGGATGATCGTTTCAAGGCGATGCGGCTTGCTATCTGCAGCGGATCGGATGCTGCCGAGGACCGCGCGCGCTCACTCGATGCCGGCGCCGATGTCTATCTGGAAAAGCCACTTGACCTTGCCAAGATCATTCTCAATCTCGAGATGTAGAAAACGGCGAAAGCCGCATGGCCTGTTCCTCCTCATTCGTCCCAACCATATGACAAACCGCAATTGACAAGGGCGAGGACGCATCACAAGATGCAACCGAAGCGAAGAATATGGAACGCAAAATAAGCGCTGAGAGAACCGATCAACCCGCGTTCGCCGCCACGAACATCAGCCAACCCCTTAGCTGAATGGGTCTATCGGCTCTCTCGCGCTTACGTCTGGCACTGCCTTCTCGCATTCATGGATGTTGAATGCAGGAAGAATACGATACCCAGGTAAGAACTACTGCCCCTCAGTAAAATCTGCCCGTGCATCACCTGTCGTTGAGATAATTGATGATTTCCGCCTTACATATCGAAAGTCCCCGTTTTCGATATCTCTCATCAACCGTCTCGCAATTTTTGTAGCTCTTCGCGTTTAAGACGTATATCCCAAGATTTCGGGATTAGAGGCATTGGCGGGAGGAGAGGAAGAGTGGGAATGAACAATGCCCCGGCAATTCCCTTTCATGCCGGACCGGAGCTGAGCCGGGCGATCAACCGCACCGATTTTTTCCGTCTGCTGAAATCGGCGGCACAGCATTACAACTTCGATAATTTCGCGCTTGCCCGCATTTCCGAGGCTTCGGCCCCGTTCGGTGAACGCGATATCGTCATCACCAATGTTGCCGATCGGCGTGTCGGCCTTTTCATCACGACGTTGAAGGAAGCACTGGGCACCGTCCGGGCGAAGACCGCCCAGTTCCTGGCAACGCCGGTCCATGGCCGGAGCGCACAGCCTGAAGGTTATCCGTCCGATCTTGTTTTCAACGAGTTCCTGAGCGGCGTCTTTCTCTTTATCCCGCTGTTCACGCCGGAAGGTCGGCGATATTGCCTCGTCCTCAGCGGCGAACGTCTGGAGCCGGATCAGAGCGAGATCGCCGACATGCTTCTCGACGCCATGCGTATTTTTGACAAGCTCTACGAGGAAATCCTGACGCCGGAAATGTCCGGACGCCTGACCCAGCGCGAATCGGAAATCGTCAAATGGACGAGCGAAGGCAAGACGTCGGCGGAAATCGCCATCATTCTCGGTCTGTCCGAACATACGGTCAATTCGCACATCACCGCGGCTGCGCGCAAACTTGACGCTGTGAACCGCGTTCATATGGTGGCGATCGCCTTGAGGAATGGTTTGGTTTCGTGAAGTTGGTTTCGGGATTGGGGAAATGAGACGATGATCACCGAAACGAGCCGGAGGAATGCCGTAAAGGTTCTCTTTGTCGACGACGAATTCATCGAATTTCGCGCGCTCAAGAAGAAGATCGCCGATCTCTCCGAGCCGGCCGTCGAGGTTGAATATTCGCAATCGATCGGTGACGCGCTGGAAAAGATTCGCGCGGCACGCTTCGATCTCATCCTGCTCGACAATCGTCTTTTGCCCAATGCCGATTTCCGCGACACGGTGCCGGAGTTGCGCGGCATCGGTTACACCGGTCCGATCGGCGTCGTCTCGACCGATATATCGGGCGGCTATTTCCAGGAATTCCCGGATTACGGCGTCGATTTCCGCATCGGTAAGGACGAAATCGATGCCCAGACGCTGCAGCACATCATCCGTGAATATGTGACCTATGACGTTCCGGACTTCTGGAAGGACGATTACAGCATCTAAAGCGCGTCGCGATCCTTCGGATTCGCTTGTCGCGCTTCAGTCTTTGTACTTTCGCAATTCCGGACGCAAAACCGCTGCACACTTTTGCTGGAATTGCTCCAATCTCAAGCAATCGGAAGGCGGATGATGAAGCGACTGCCGCCTTCATCCGAATGTTCGAGGTTGATATCGCCGCCAAGCGCGGCCAGAAACTCTCGCGTCGTCGTCAGTCCAAGACCGGCTCCTTGGACCGTTCCGGGCTTCGGCAGTTTCCAGAAAGGCTCGAATATCCGCTCCCGATAAGCGGGATCGATGCCCGCCCCGTTGTCGGAAATCCGGATGAACCAGTCCGTCCCCTCGCGCTCCGCGGCAATGGCCACATGCGGCGGCGCTTCCCCGCGATAAATGAGGGCATTGGTCAGCAGATGCCGCAGCACCAGACCGAAGAGGGCAGGGTCGGTACGGATGGAGGGCAGGCCGTCGCTTTCGAGCGTTGCCTCGCCGACCGCCGTCTCGTCGGTCAGTTCGCCCCAGACATTTTCGGCGAGCGCCTGCAGATCGACCTCTTCAGGCGTCACCTGAGGTGTGCCGCCGGCAAGGCTCATCAATGCCTTGGTGAGACGCTGCGCCGTCTGCGCCTTTTCCATGATCATCCGCAGGCTCTGAAGCTGTTCGCCGTCGAGCGTCCCCTCGAGATCGTCGAGCAGCAGCTCGGCATACATGGCGATATGGCGGAGCGGCGATTGTAGGTCGTGCGAGGCGGTCGCGAGAAAACGTTTGATGCGCTTCTCGCTGTCATTGGCACTGTTGGATTCCGGCGGTCTCGTCGGGTCGGATGACATCTGGCGGCTTCCCCGATCTCAATTACGGCGCCGCGCGTCATTTCAGACGCGCGAAGGACGCTGTAACACCTTGAATTGGCACATAATGCAGTAGCCGACAATAGAAAGAGGGCGCCGGCTCTGCAACCGGCGCCCTATCAAGGATGCGTTAACTGGATTTTAGCTCGCGGACTTGCGCGGGCGACCCTGTTCCGGCGGAATGATCTCGACTGCTGCATCGGTTGCCGGTGCCACCTTGGCATGGCGGCGGCGCCAGTCGCCGAGGAAGAGCAGGATGGGTGCTGCGATGAAGATCGACGAGGCGCCGGCCACGAGAATGCCGAAGACCATCGGGATCGCGAAGCTCGAGACCGCGCTGCCGCCCCAGATCGCCATCGGCACCAGCGCGAGGAAGGCCGTCGCATTGGTGTAAAGGCTTCGCGCCAGGGTCTCGTTGATCGACTTGTCGATGATCTCGCGCAGCGGCATCGACTTATAAAGCCGCATGTTTTCGCGCATGCGGTCATAGACGACGACCTTGTCGTTCACCGAATAACCGACAAGCGTCAGGATGGCGGCGATCGCCGTCAGGTTGAAGTCGAGGCCGGTGATCGCGAAGAAGCCGATTGCTTTGGTGACGTCGAGCACCAGCGTGACGATGGCGCCGACGGCAAATGGCCATTCGAACCGCACCCAGATGTAGATGAGCATCGCAAAGCTTGCGATCACCACCGACAGGATACCGGCCCAGGCAAGCTCACCGCTGACCTTCGGACCGATGACGTCGGTGCCTTCGACGGTGGCGGTTGGATCGATCTTGGCGACTTCGGCCTTCAGCTTGGTCACCGCCGCGGTTTGCGCTTCTTCGCCGCCTTCCTGCCGCTGGGCGCGAACGAGAATGCTATTGTTGTCGCCGAAGGACTGCAGCGTGATTTCGCCGAGGCCGAGACTATCAAGACCTTCGCGGAACTTCGCGAGATCGGCCGCCCCTTGAGTCCTGACTGACATCTGGATGCCGCCGCGGAAATCGACGCCGTAGTTGAGACCGGGGTGAATGAAAAGCACGACGGAGGCGATCGACAGCAGCGCCGAAACGGTGACGCCGAAGAAGCGCGCCTTCATGAACTGGATGTGCTTGTCATAGGGGCTGAACGGGATTAGCGGCCGGATATTCAGCACTTTGAGTTTCTGGCGGCGGGTGATCTCGATCATCGCGACGCGCACGAAGGCGACCGAGGTGAACATCGAGATGATCAGGCCGAGCGCCATGGTGACGGCAAAGCCGCGAACCGGCCCAGAGCCGAACCAGAACAGGATGGCCGCGGCGATCAGGGCGGTCATGTTGCCGTCGATGATGGTCGAATAGGCGCGGCGGAAGCCGGTGTCGATGGCAGCGAAGGCGCTCTTGCCCTTGCGCGTTTCCTCGCGGATGCGCTCGTTGATGAGAACGTTGGCGTCGACCGCAAGGCCGATGCCGAGAACGACACCGGCAATGCCGGGCAGCGTCAGCGTCGCGCCGACCAGTGTCAGGGCCGAGAAGGTCAGGATCGTATGGATCAACAGCGCGATATTCGCCAGGACGCCCCAGGTTCCGTAGAGCACCAAGATGAAGAGCGCGACGAGAGCAAAGCCGACGATGCCGGAGTAAATGCCCATCTTGATGGCGTCGGCGCCGAGGTCGGCGCCGACGGTGCGTTCTTCGATGACCGTCAGCTTGGCGGGCAGGGCGCCGGCGCGCAGCATGGCGGCCAGCGTCGTGGCGCTGTCGGCCGAGAAACTACCTGAGATCTGGCCCGAGCCGCCGGTGATCGGCTCGCGGATGACGGGCGCGCTCAGCACCTTGTTGTCGAGGACGATGGCGAAGGGATTGCCGACGTTCTGGCGGGTGATCTCGGCAAAGCGGGTGGCGCCGGCGCTGTCGAAGCGGAAGCTGACGATCGGCTCACGCGTATTCGGATCGAAGCTGACGCGGGCATCCGAAAGGCGGTCGCCGGAGATTTCGACGCGGTCGAGGACCGGATAGGTATTGCCTTCATCGTCCTTCAGCATGGTCACGCCGGGTCCGGGAGCATTGTTCGGCGCCAGCATGTGGAACGACATCTTGGCGGTGGAGCCGAGCAGTTCGCGCAGGCGCGACGGATCCTGCGCGCCCGGAAGCTGGACGAGCACGCGGTTGGCGCCGATGCGCTGGATGGTCGGCTCGGAGACGCCGACCTGGTCGACGCGCTGGCGGATGACTTCAAGGCTCTGCTGGACGGCGTTGTCGACATTGGCGGCGATGCCGGCCCGCGAGAAGCCGACAGTGATGGTCGCGCCGTTCGCCGTAACATCAAGATCCGCCTGGCCGGCACTGAGGCCGGTGCTGATCGGGTTGGCAAGCGTCTTGAGTTCGGTGACGGCAGCATCGCTCTGCGCGGCATCGGCGAGCGTCACGACGATCTGGTTCTGGCTGCGGACCACGGCCTTCGGCTGGATGCCCTTTTCGCGCAGCACGCGGCGCGCGTCCTGAAGCAGCGATTGCAGCCGCTCCTTGGTAAGGTCGGCTTCGTCGACTTCCAGAACGAGGTGCGAACCGCCGCGAAGGTCGAGGCCGAGCGACACCTGCTCATGCGGCAGCCAGGCCGGCAGGCGCTGGAGGACGGATTGCGGCAGGACGTTCGGCAGGGCGATCAATAGGCCGAGTAGGATGATCACCGTATAGGTGACCACCAGCCATCGTGAAGTACGCATGTTGTATTCCTTGATATCGAGGGCCGGCGCTTGGGCGCTGGCGGAATGTCGTCAATGGTCGGAAGCGCCGATCGGCGCGAGCGTCAGGCAGCGACCGGCGGTGCGCGCGGCTGATGGGTCCTGGAGACTGCGGCATGAAGCAAAGCTTCAAATGCCGGAAAAGGCGCGGCCATGGTCCAGCCGGAAAAATCGACAACCGGGGCGGCGGCAAGGGCAAGCGGTCCGGCGTCATGCGCCGCCTGCTTCGGTGCAAGCTTGCGTTCTGTGGCAAGCAACCCGCGCACGGCATCGCGCGCAGTCAGCTGCTGCGGCTGCGAATCCCGATCGGAAGAGGAAAGCGTATTGGCGGCGGCGGCCGGCGAGATCACCAGATTGCCGCCGAAAAGCAGGCCGAGATAGGCAAGGACGGCGACGAGGAGGGAAGCGGCGATACGGCTCGTCAGACGGCGCTGGTCCAGCTCCATCTTCTCCGTCCCGGCGATGTCACTCCCGCATCGGCTCAAAAGCGCGCCAATCTCTCATTCTCTTTCCGGCGGAGGGTCATCCGTCGGCATAATTGTATCAGGCCCATGCCCGTCTTCATAGGGCACACTCTCATGATGCACTTGGGCGAGCCGGTCAACCATGCCCAGCGCAATTTCACGCTCGCCCATGATGACGGTGTCGGCGCCATATTGCTTCAGTTCATCGACCTCGGCGTCGGAATGGGCGCGGGCGACGATGAGGATCGATGGATTGACGCTACGCGCCTGCTCGGCGATGCGGCAGGCTTCGAAGGCGTTCGGGATGGCGATGGCAATGCTGCGGGCGCCAGAAAGATTGGCAAGGTCGAGCGTTTCCCGCATCACCGCATTGCCCGCCAGAGTTTCGATACCCTGCGCCTTCAGCTCGCCGATGCGCTTGTCGGAGTCCTCGATGACGAGAAAAGGTGTGGCTGACGATTTAAGATTCTGTCCGACGATGCTGCCAACCCGCCCATAGCCGACGAGAATGGCGTGGCCGCTGAGAGCGGTCGGCTGCACCTCGTCGTCTTCGGGCGGGATCTCCTCCTGCGCTGCTATCGCATCTGCAGCGGGAGCAGGGTCTGCCACGACGTCTTCGCGCTTTGCACCATCCAGCAGCGGCCGCATGCGGTCGCAGAGGAAGAACAGCAGCGGATTGAGGATGATCGAGATGATGGCGCCGGCAAGGATCAGATCGCGGCCCTCTTCCGGCAGCAGTCCGAGTTCGACGCCGAGGGCTGCGAGGATGAAGGAGAATTCGCCGATCTGGCCGAGGCTTGCCGAAATCGTCAGCGCCGTGCCGAGCGGCTTCTTGAAGGCGAGCACGATCAGGAAAGCGGCGACGGACTTGCCGATGACGATGATGAAGATGGTGGCGAGGATCGGCAGCGGCTTGTCGATCAGGATGTTCGGATCGAACAGCATGCCGACCGAGACGAAGAACAGCACGGCAAAGGCGTCGCGCAGCGGCAGGCTTTCCTGTGCGGCGCGATGGCTGAGCTCGCTTTCTGCAAGCACCATGCCGGCAAAGAAGGCGCCGAGCGCCAGCGACACGCCGAAGAGCTTCGCCGCTCCGAAGGCGACGCCGAGCGCGATCGCCAGCACGCCGAGCCGGAAGAGCTCGCGCGAACCGGTATGGGCAATGCGGTGCATCGTCCAGGGAATGAGCTTGCGGCCGAAAACCAGCATCAGCGCCACGAACAATGCCACCTTCACCAGCGTCATGGCGATCATGCCGCCGATGCCGAGATCGAGGCCGAACAGGCGGCTCAGCGCGGCCGAGAGCGGCTCGACGGGAGCGTGACCCTCACCGCCGATGCTGGCCGCGGCCGGAATCAGCACCAGCGCCAGCACCATGGCGAGATCCTCGACGATCAGCCAGCCGACGGCGATCCTGCCGCGTTCTGTTTCGACCATGCGCCGCTCCTGCAGCGCCTTCAAGAGCACGACGGTGGAAGCGACCGAAAGCGCCAGGCCGAAGACCAGGCTGCCGCCGGTCGGCCAGCCCATGAAGGCGCCGAGCCCCCAGCCGAGCAATGTCGCAAAAGCGATCTGCACGATCGCGCCGGGCACGGCGATGCCGCGCACCGACAGCAGGTCTTTCAGGGAGAAATGCAGCCCGACGCCGAACATCAGCAGGATGACGCCGATTTCGGCAAGCTCCGGCGCAAGGCTCTGATCCGCCACAAAACCCGGCGTATGTGGCCCCACGAGCACGCCGGCGATCAGATAACCGACGAGCGGCGGCATCCGCAGCCGATGGGCGAAGGCCCCGAAGATGAAAGCCAGCACGAGACCGCCGACGATTGTCGAAATCAAAGGCGTATCGTGTGGCATCGTTGTCTCCGCTCTGGAAATCCCGTTTATAATATGACATATATGGTCTATATCAACCAATATGGGCAACTTGAAATCATGGGTCAAGGCGCAAGGGAAACAATTCTCACTCCCGCTCTCTGCCGCGCGGCGCGCGGTCTGCTGGACTGGACCCAGACCGACCTTGCCGAAAGGGCCGCCGTTTCGCGCAGCACCATCCGCGATTACGAGGGCCGGCACCACGACATCCATCGCGCGACTGAGGCGCAACTGCGCCTCGCCTTCGAAGAAGGCGGCGTCAAATTCGTGGAGATCGAAGGGGCGGGCACCGGCCTCTGCCTGCCCACTGCATAAAATGGTGCAGCAATTCAAAGTGTTACTTCGTCGCACCTCTGAAAAGAGGCTTGGCGCTGTCGTCGGGCAGGCTGAACACGCTCAGGGCGCCAGGCAGTTGGCAGAGACCTTGTAGATGGAAAGCGTCTTGCCCTTGTAGTAGCCCTCCGTCGGCTGCCAGTTCTTCAGTACTTCGGGCGTCTCGGTGGCACAGGTAAAGGCCCCGTCCGTCAGGAAAAGAACCTTGCCGGTGATGCCGGCGGGCAGAGCGAATTCCTGCTCGTAATAGCTTTCCGGAAGGCCCGCGGGCGCCCGCGCATAGATCCTGTAGGATGCATCGCGGAGCGTATAGAAAAGATCGGCGACCATATCGCGATTGTCGGTGACGATGATGTCGGTGCCGGCCTGAGCTGCGAACGCGGCGGCCTCGCGGCTGACCTCGGCGCGGCCGAGATAGCGCTTCATCACCTCGTCGCCGTTCGGCAGCAGCAACTGATGCGGAAAGATCGTCGCCAGCGGAAAGAGCAGGCTGGCGATGCCGTTGATGGTCAGCGACAGCCTGAGCCCCTTCGGCCACTTCAGGTAAAGCAGCCAGACGGCAAGGATGGTACCTGCGACATAGGCAGTCACGGCCCAGTTGGCATAGGCCTTGGCGACCGTTGCCTGCAGCGTGATGAGCAGCACCACCGGCATCGACAGCCAGACAAGTATCTTTTCCCGATCGTCGCTCCTGCCTCTGATCATCCGGTAGACCGCCCAGAGCATCGCAAAGAAGATGATCGGTCCGACGACGCCGAATTGGGCGGCGAAGAATTCAAGCCCGCGACGGAGATTGATGCCGAGTTCGCTCCAATGGGCGATATCCTGCGTATGCCTTACCGTCGTGTTGTCGTGCTGCAGGTTCCACCAGAGATTCGGCAGGGCGACGACCGCCGCGACCGCGACCGCGATGATGAAATCCCGGATGGCGATGCGCGCCGCCGGAATGAGGAGGAGGGCAATCGCGCCGCCCGGAACGACGAACAGCACGGCATATTTCGTCAGGAAGGCGAGGCCGACGCCAAGGCCCATGACCAGCGCCAGCCCGAACGAGCGCCGCTGCGTCAGGCCGAAATAGGCAAGCAGCGCGATCGCGATGAAGAACAGCAGGATCACGTCGGTTGAGAAGAACACCGAAGAAAGCGCCACACCGGGGAGCGTGATGTAGGTGGCGCCCGTCCAGCCTTCGATCTCCGGCCCGACGAAACGTTTTGCCGTCTTCATCAGCACCAGTGCCGCTGCCATGTGGATCAGCGGTCCGAGCAGCCTGATCCAATAGATGGCGTTGGAGCCGGAAAGCTCGGTCATCGCCCGGATCACCCACGCAATCATCGGCGGCTTGGAATAATAGCCGAGGTCGAGGTTTTGCGACCAGAACCAGTACTGCGCCTCGTCGACGAAAAGGTCCGTCGCATCGAAATTGAGCATGACGACGCGCCAGAGCGTGAAGCCAAGAACGATGAGGAGACCAGATCTGGGGGACATGAACCGATAGTTCCGCTGACATGAAAGGCGCGAGTGCGATACACCAAAGGTGCCGGACTGCCAACGGGGGAAGGATGGGTTTTAGAACACCCGAAGGGCGCGGATATCGCGGTTCGCGGCGAGGGAATCGAGGCGGGCGACGGCTGCAAGCAGCGTCATTGCAATCAAGCAGGCACCCAATCCGAGAACAATCATTGCTCTGTCCTTGTCGACGTCATGTCTTGGTTATCGACCGGCATATAACACGGAGCTTGCGTGTGCCTTGTAGCAGCCATGCAACTCCGCAACAGTATTTGCTGCGAACGGCCTTGAATTGCTTCAAAAGCCTGTCCTCCGAAAGGCTTATTAACCTTCAAGCAAGGAATTAACCATAAACATTGATGTACACGTCGGAATGGGAAGATGCACTCGTTCCCACCAGGCATGACGCCGTCCCGCCGTACCGGGTTGATCCGGTATCCATCTCTTCAGACAGCTCCGAAACATAGCTGATCAGGGGGTTTCGATCCGCCGGTTGTAACCGGTGGTGAGGACCGTCTCCATGCTTCGCGTTCAACGGATGCTGCGCAAGTTTTTGGCCGGGCCTTCGCCCGGAAAGTGGTTGGGGACAGGCGTTGAGGCAGGACATGCCATCAGATCAGGCTCGTGGAGCGCAGGCAGGCAGCTTGCGCGACCGCCTGCGCTTTGCCGGTCTCGATGCCGATCAGTGCGAGCTGGTGCGCCGTAACCGGCCGGCGCTCGAAGCGCATCTGAAGGCAGGCCTCAGGGATCTCTTCCACAGGTTTCAGTCATTCCCCGACGCCTCGCGCAATTTCGAGAGCGAGCGCCAGGTCGAGCGCCTGCACGATCTGCAGTCCTCGCATTGGGACGTGCTGACGGACGCGCGGTTCGACAGCCTCTATGCCGAGCGCGTCAAGGTTCTCTCCGATACCGAAAGCAAGATGGGCCTCGACCCGCGCTGGCATGTGGCCGGCCATGGCGTCATGCTGGAGCATGTCGTTTCCGGTCTCGCCGAAGAGATCGCCGGCCGTCCGCTGCTGCCGTCGGCCAAGCGCCGCGCCCGCGAAATCTCCGATCTGATGACGGCGATCATCCGCATCGTCATGGTCGATGTGGAAATCGCCGTCTCGCTCCGCTTCAATGCGCTGCGCGCCGCCCAGAGCCGCGCGCTCGCCGACCAGCGTGCCGACAACGAGGCCGAAATCATCAGGATCTTCGGCGATGTTATCGAAAGCCTCTCCGCACGCGACCTGACGCGGCGCGCGCCGGTCGACGGCGACGGCGCCTATGGCGGCATCGCCGTCGCGCTGAACGGCGCGTTGGACGGCCTCCAGGCCGAGTTCACCACCATTACCGAGCGCACGGTCAAGGCCGAAGCGGCGACAGGTTCGCTTGCCGGCCTGTCGCG
Organism: Rhizobium acaciae; assembly: GCF_025941625.1. Classification (NCBI taxonomy): domain Bacteria; kingdom Pseudomonadati; phylum Pseudomonadota; class Alphaproteobacteria; order Hyphomicrobiales; family Rhizobiaceae; genus Rhizobium; species Rhizobium acaciae. Next base: position 74,342 of record NZ_JAPCZO010000021.1, on the reverse strand, counting down.
GCAGTTTGCCGGCACGGCGTCCGGCCAGGCCGACCGGCTGCAGCTTTCCGCTGCTGCCCTTGCCGGCATCGCCGGTAGTGTCCGCGACGGTGCTGCCGACAGCCGCGCTGCCGAACAGGCGGCCGCCACGACGCGCGCTGCCGTCGAGGAAAGCGGCGAAGTCGTCGGCCGCGCGATCAGCGCCATGGCCGATATCGAGCAGTCGGCCGAAAAGATCGGCCAGATCATCGGCGCGATCGACGAGATCGCCTTCCAGACCAATCTTCTGGCGCTGAATGCCGGCATCGAAGCCGCCCGCGCCGGCGATTCCGGCCGCGGCTTTGCCGTCGTCGCTCAGGAAGTCCGCGCCCTTGCCCAGCGTTCGGCCGAAGCCGCCCGCGAGATCAAGACCCTGGTGACGACGACCAAGGCGCAGGTCGACGCCGGCGTGCAGATGGTCGGCCGCACACAGGATTCGATCGGCAGCATCGTGCGCCAGGTCACCGACATCAACGCCGCCATATCAGGCATCGCCACCCGAACCGGCGAACATGCCGCAAGCCTCGACAGCGTGACATCAGACGTCAAGGGCCTGGGTAGTGAGGTGGCCGGTAGCGCCGACCTTGCGGAGCGCTCGGCCGAAGGCGCCGACCACCTCCAAACCGTCATTCTCGAGCTTGGCCAGACGATTCGCGAATTCCGCATCGCCCGGGAAAACGCCACTGCCGGGCGCCCGGCGCCGGTGCGCGTGACACCGCCGCGCGCCCTTGAGGGCGCTAGCCGCCCGGCACCGGTCGTCGACGAATACGAAAATGACGATTTTGGCCTTCCGCAGGCGCTCGCAAGCGTCGGAGGTGGGCGGAATGTTTACTAACCTATCGGATGATTGCCTCAGCTCGTCTTTTCGGGCCGGGGACAAGGGGACAAGGAAAAGCTGATGGCAGCAAAGAAGAGTGGCAAGACGCTGGATTTGACAGCGGTGCTCGACCTCAACGAGGCTTCCGCCTTGCGCGATAAACTCCTCTCTCTCCGGGGCAGCGGTCTTTCGATAGACGCTTCCGGCGTCGAACGGATCGGTGCTCTTTGCGCCCAGGTTCTGATGTCCGCCGAGAAGACCTGGGAGCAGGACAAGCAGCCGTTCACCTTCTCCAAGGTGTCCGACGCATTTCAGAAAACCATGCAGCTGGTTGGCGTCAATATTGACCACCTGCTTGCCAAGGAGATTCGGCAATGAAGAAAAAAGTGCTGACCGTGGATGATTCCCGCACCATCCGAAACATGCTTCTCGTGACGCTGAACAATGCCGGCTTCGAGACGATCCAGGCAGAAGACGGCATCGAGGGCCTCGAGGTCCTCGAAGAGTCCAATCCTGATGTCATCGTGACCGACATCAACATGCCGCGCCTCGATGGCTTCGGCTTCATCGAAGGTGTGCGCCGCAACGAGAAATATCGGGCGATCCCGATCCTGGTCCTGACCACCGAAAGCGACGCGGAGAAGAAGAACCGCGCCCGCCAGGCCGGTGCCACGGGCTGGATCGTCAAGCCTTTCGACCCGGCCAAGCTGATCGATGCCATTGAGCGTGTAACCGCTTAAACCCAGGATTTGCTCCTATGGATATGAACGAAATCAAAGAGATCTTTTTCCAGGAGTGCGAGGAACAGCTCGCCGAGTTGGAATCCGGTCTTCTGAAAATGAATGATGGCGATCGCGATCCGGAAACCGTCAATGCGGTGTTTCGCGCCGTGCATTCGATCAAGGGTGGCGCCGGCGCCTTCGGCCTTGACGATCTGGTCGCCTTCGCCCATGTTTTCGAGACCACTCTCGATTGCGTTCGATCCAACAAGCTCGAGCCGAACCAGGATGTCCTGAAGGTGATGCTGAAGTCGGCCGACGTGCTCGCCGACCTGACGAATGCTGCGCGCGACGGCGGCAGCGTCGATGAAAGCCGCAGCCGCGGCCTCGTCAAGGAGCTCGAGGCGCTGGCCAACGGCGAATTGCCGTCTCCCTCGGCCTCAGCCGAGGCGCCTGCGCCGAAGGCCGCCGCAAAGGCTTCTCCGACCGCTCCGGCGCCGACCCCCAAACCGACTGACGACAGCGGCTTCCAGCCGGTCCCCTTTTCCTTCGACGATTTTGGCGGCGAAGACGATGCGGGTGGCATGCCGACCTATGAAGTCATCTTCAAGCCGCGCTACGAACTCTATTCCAAGGGCAATGACGCCACCCTGCTGCTGCGCGATCTCTCGCGCCTGGGTGAAATGACGATCTATTGCAATACGGATGATCTGCCGGGCCTCGAGGAACTCGATCCGGAAGGCGCTTATTTCTTCTGGAACGTCACGATCAAGACGGACAAGGGCGAGGACGCCATCCGTACCGTCTTCGAATTCGCCGAGTGGGATTGTGAACTGACGGTCAAGCCGGTCGAAGAAGCAAGGGCCGACGCAACCAGCAACGACGAACTGCCGATGGTGCCGGTTCCCTTCGATCTGTCGATCCTCGACGAAACGGGCGCAATGGACGAGGTTTCCGCCTCGGACGCGTGGGCCGAGGAGACGGCCGCAGCCGTTGCCGCCGCCGAGACTGCCTCCAACGTCACGCAGATTGTCGCCGCCCGCGTCGAGAAGAAGGAATCGGCAGCCGCCGCAGCGGCCGCAGCAAGTGCCGCCGCCCAGAACAATGCCGCCGGTGCCGGCCAGACGATCCGCGTCGATCTCGACCGCGTCGACCGCCTCATCAACCTCGTCGGCGAATTGGTCATCAACCAGGCGATGCTGTCGCAGAGCGTCATCGAGAATGACACGACCGGCACCTCCTCGATCAATATGGGCCTCGAGGAGCTGCAGCAGCTCACCCGCGAGATCCAGGACTCGGTCATGGCCATCCGCGCGCAGCCGGTGAAGCCGGTCTTCCAGCGCATGTCGCGTATCGTCCGCGAAATCGCCGACATGACCGGCAAGTCGATCCGCCTGATCACCGAGGGTGAAAACACCGAAGTCGACAAGACGGTCATCGACAAGCTGGCCGAACCGCTGACCCACATGATCCGCAATGCCGTCGACCACGGCATCGAAACGCCTGAAAAGCGTGCAGCCGCCGGCAAGAACACCGAGGGCACGGTCCGACTGACCGCCAAGCATCGTTCGGGACGCATCCTGATCGAGCTTGCCGACGACGGCGCCGGCATCAACCGCGAGAAGGTTCGCCAGAAGGCGATCGACAACGACCTCATCCCGGCCGATTCCAACCTGTCGGACGAGGAAATCGACAACCTGATCTTCCTGCCGGGCTTCTCGACGGCCGACAAGATCTCCGACATCTCCGGCCGCGGCGTCGGCATGGACGTCGTCAAGCGTTCGATCCAGGCGCTCGGCGGCCGCATCAACATCACCTCGAAGCCGGGTCACGGATCGGTCTTCACCATGAGCCTGCCGCTGACGCTCGCCGTCCTCGACGGCATGGTGGTCACCGTCGCCGGCCAGACGCTGGTCGTGCCGCTGACGGCAATCGTCGAAACCCTGCAGCCGGAAGCGGCCGCGATCCACTCCTTCGGTGCGAACCACCGGCTGATCTCGATCCGCAACAGCTTCTGCCCTCTGGTCGATGTCGGTCGCATCCTGAACTTCCGTGCGACCCAGGCCAATCCGGTCGAGGGCGTGGCGCTTCTGGTGGAATCCGAAGGTGGTGGCCAGCGCGCCCTGATGGTCGATGCCATCCAGGGTCAGCGCCAGGTGGTCATCAAGAGCCTGGAAGCGAACTACACCCATGTGCCGGGCATTGCCGCCGCCACCATCCTCGGTGACGGGCGCGTCGCCCTCATCCTCGATGTCGACGCGGTCGTCGGCGCCTCGCGCGGCCAGTCGCTCAAAGCGGAAATGTCGTTAGCAGCAGTGGGATAAGGGAATGTCGTACACTGTAAAAAATCTGAACGAAGGGGATCGCGAGTTGATCGCGTTCCGCATCGGGGATCAGGAATTTTGCGTGAACATCATGTCGGTTCGCGAAATCCGCGGCTGGACCCCGGCAACCGCGATGCCGCATTCGCCTGGCTATATGCTGGGTGTCATCAACCTGCGCGGCGCGGTGCTGCCGATCATCGATCTTGCGGCCCGGCTCGGCATGAAGCCGGCCGATCCGACTGCCCGTCATGTCATCATCGTCGCCCAGGTCCGGCGCAAGGTCGTCGGCCTGCTGGTCGATGCCGTTTCCGATATCCTGACGGTGACCGACGAAACCATCCAGCCGACGCCCGAGATCTCCTCCGAACTCGAGCGTCAATTTGCCCGCGGCGTTCTCGCCATCGAGAAGCGCATGATCTGCCTGATCGAACTCGAATCCCTCTTTCCAGAGACCGAAAGCGAAGCCGCATGAGTGTAATGGGCGCAAAAGATCAGAGGCAGGGATCCGACGAGGTCCTGGCAAGCGGAGAATATCCGCTGACGCGCCGCGACCTCACTGAGATCGCCGCGATGATCTATTCGGATGCCGGCATCTTCCTCAACGAGACCAAGGCGTCGCTCGTCTATTCGCGCCTGTCGAAGCATATCCGCAATCTCGGCCTGTCCGGCTTCCGGGAGTATTGCGACCTCGTCGCCTCGCCGGCGGGTGCTGCGCCGCGCCGCGAGATGCTCTCGCATCTGACGACCAATTTTACCCGCTTCTTTCGCGAAAACCACCATTTCGACCATCTGCGCGATCATGTCCTGCCGGAGCTTCTGCAGCGAGCGAGATCGGGCGGCAGGGTGCGCATCTGGTCGGCCGCCTCTTCCGACGGGCAGGAACCCTATTCGATCGCACTGACGGTGCTGTCGCTGATGCCGAATGTCGCGGATTACGACTTCAAGATCCTGGCGACCGACATCGATCCGAAGATCCTCGCGATCGCCCGGGCCGGCGCCTATGACGAGAGCGCACTCGAAACCGTGTCGCCGGCCATGCGCAAGCAATGGTTCAGCGAAGTCGAGGTGCAGGGCCGCCGGAAGTTCCAGGTCGACGACCGCGTGAAGCGGCTGATCACCTACAACGAACTGAACCTGATGGCGCAATGGCCGTTCAAGGGCAAGTTCGACGTCATCTTCTGCCGCAACGTTGTCATCTATTTCGACGAGCCGACGCAGATGAAGATCTGGCAGCGTTTTGCCGGTCTGCTGCCGGAGGGCGGTCATCTCTATATCGGCCATTCCGAGCGTGTGTCGGGTGAGGCAAAACACGTCTTCGAGAATATCGGCATCACGACCTATCGCTACACGGCCAAAGGTCTCGGGAGGAAGGCATGAGCGCTCCGGCAAGAGTTCTCGTTGTTGACGACTCCGCAACGATGCGGGGGTTGATCACCGCCGTGCTGAGTTCCGATCCCGAGGTCAACGTCATCGGCCAGGCCGGCGACGCTCTGGAAGCGCGCGAGGCGATCAAGCGGTTGAACCCCGACGTCCTGACGCTCGACATCGAGATGCCGAACATGAACGGCCTCGATTTTCTCGAAAAAATCATGACGCTGCGTCCGATGCCGGTGATCATGGTATCCACGATGACCCATCGCGGCGCCGAGGCGACGCTTGCGGCGCTGGAGATCGGCGCGTTCGACTGCGTCGGCAAGCCGGGGCCGGGCGAACTCAGGCCATTTGGCGACCTCGCCGAGAAGGTCAAGGCCGCCGCGCGCACGCAACGCCAGTATTCCCAGCCCGTCGCCGCTGTCGCGCCACCACCCTCGGTTGCCGATTTCCGCGTCGGCCGCAAGATCGTCGCGATCGGCTCGTCGACCGGCGGCGTCGAGGCGTTGATTGCCGTTCTGCAGAAATTCCCGGCCAATTGCCCGCCGACCGTCATCACCCAGCATATGCCGCCGACCTTCACCAAGAGCTTTGCCGAACGGCTGAACCGCCTCTGTGCGCCGGTGGTGCAGGAAGCGACCGACGGTGCCCGGCTCGAAATCGGCAAGATCTATCTGGCGCCCGGCGGCGAGCGCCACCTGCAGGTCAGCGGCGCCTCGGCGCCGTCCTGCCGTCTCATTGACCGCGCGCCGGTCAACGGTCACCGCCCCTCGGTGGACGTACTATTCGATTCGGTCGCGGAACTGGCTGGCCGTAATGCCGTCGGCGTGATTTTGACCGGTATGGGCCGCGATGGCGCCGCCGGACTGTTGAAAATGCGCCACGCCGGCGCCAGAACACTCGGCCAGAACGAAAAAACCTGTGTCGTTTACGGAATGCCAAGGGTTGCCCACGAACTTGGCGCCGTCGAGCAGCAGCTACCACTGTCTGCTATCGGTGAAGAAATATTGAAAATGACAGCCGCCCGAAAGGAAGGAACCGAATAAATGTCGCTCGCGGAGAAAATCAAAGTTCTGATCGTTGATGATCAGGTAACGAGCCGGTTGCTGCTCAGCGATGCGCTGACCCAGCTCGGTTTCAAGCAGATCACGTCGGCCGGTGACGGCGAGCAGGGCATGAAGATCATGGCCGAGCAGCCGCACCATCTGGTGATCTCGGACTTCAACATGCCGAAGATGGATGGCATCGGCTTCCTTCAGGCGGTGCGCACCAACCCGAACACCAAGAAGGCGGCCTTCATCATCCTGACCGCCCAGGGCGACCGCGCTCTCGTGCAGAAGGCGGCCCAGCTCGGCGCCAACAACGTGCTCGCCAAGCCGTTCACGATCGAGAAGATGAAAGCGGCGATCGAAGCCGTGTTTGGAGCCCTGAAATGATCACTGAGGGGGCAGCCCGCCGCGTGCATATCATTCAGGGCGAGTACAAGGTTCTGAACGATCCGAATGCGGTCCTCTCGACCATTCTCGGTTCGTGCGTGGCTGCGTGCCTCAGAGATCCTGTCGCCGGTGTCGGCGGCATGAACCACTTTCTGCTGCCCGGTTCGGCGACGTCGCCGACCTCAGGCGGCGATGCCACGCGCTACGGCGTGCATCTGATGGAACTGCTGATCAACGGTCTCCTGAAGCAGGGCGCCCGGCGCGACCGGCTGGAGGCAAAGATCTTCGGCGGCGCGAAGACGATCTCGACATTCTCCAATGTCGGTGAGCAGAACGCGGCCTTCGCCGTGCAGTTCCTCAGGGATGAAGGCATTCCGGTGGTCGGTTCCTCAACCGGCGGAGAGCATGGACGAAAGCTTGAATATTGGCCGGTCTCCGGTCGTGCCCGGCAATACCCCCTGACCGGCGCCGAAACGCAGAGAACCGTCGCTCTCGAGCAGCGCCCCGCCGCTCCGCAGAAGCCCGTCGAAACCAGTATCGAATTTTTTTGATGGCGAGGATTTTCATATGACATTTACCCAGATGATGGAGCCGCCTGCGCCTGTTGAAGCGCTGAGCGACATCCTGATGCGCATCGTGTCCGAACTGCACGATGTCGCCTACCTCATCGAGCGCATCGAGCCGCAGCTTCTCGAAATCGGCGGCGCCGAAATCCTGAATTCGCCGGATGCCATGAAGGTCATGCAGGGCATCGATCTGGCCGTGCAGAAATCACGCGGCCTTGCCGAATTCATCGACACCATCACCGGCGAAATCCCGCACGGCTGGGCAGTCGACGTCGCAACCGCGCTCAGCCTCGTCAAGCTGGCGGAGATGCAGAAGGCATTGGGCGGCGCCACACGCCACGGCCACTCCCAGCCATTGAGCAAGGCAGCCGGCGACTTCGATTTCTTCTAAAGCGCGTCGCGATCTTTCAGATTCGCTCCTCGCGCTTTAGGTCTTTGTTTTTACGCATGTCGTTGTCGCAAAACCGCCGCACACTTTTGCGCGACATGCTTTAGAACGACCCCGTTTTTCTCCGAGTCACGGAAACGCTCTCTCCTTGTTCTTGCGCAATTCCGGACGCAAAACCGCTGCGCAGTTTGGCTGGAATTACTTTACGCCTTTTCGCTCCCGCACGCTCTCACGAAACGCTCGCACAAGTTTCGCCGACTATTCGTCTGATGAGGCAATAAGCCTGCTTTGTCTTTGACGGATCGTGCGAGAACAGAATGAATCTGTTAAATCAATTAGTTCAGATCTTTAAGAACTTCGGTTCCCTGGGCCGAACACGCCTGATGATTCTTGGAGGCGTCGGTGCCGTTTCCATCGCAATCATCCTTGCGGCCGCCCTTTTCGTCAACAAGCCGGCACAGGAAACGCTCTATGTCGGTCTGGATTCGCCCGATCTCAACCAGATCAGCATGGCGCTTGCCGAAGCCAACATCAATTTCCAGGTCGGCACGGATGGCTCCAGCATCAGCGTTCCCGCGGGGATGACGGGCAAGGCCCGCCTGATGCTTGCCGAGCGCGGCCTGCCGAACAGCGCCAATGCCGGCTATGAACTCTTCGACAATGTCGGCTCCCTTGGCCTGACCTCCTTCATGCAGGAGGTAACGCGGGTTCGAGCGCTGGAAGGCGAAATCGCCCGCACCATCCAGTCGATCTCGGGTATCACAGCCGCGCGCGTCCATATCGTCATGCCGGAGGTTGGAAACTTCCGGAAGGCGGAGCAGAAGCCGACTGCCTCCGTCATGATTCGCGCGAGCGCCACCACTGGACGCAGCGCAGCGACCTCGATCCGCCACCTCGTCGCCTCGGCCGTGCCGGGGCTTGACGTTGATGACGTGACCATCCTCGATTCCGCCGGCCAGCTGCTCGCTTCCGGCGACGAGGCGAGCAACAGCTCGCTGAATCGTTCGCTCAACATCGTCCAGAACGTTCAGCAGGAAGTCGAATCCAACATTGACAAGGCGCTGGCGCCCTTCCTCGGCATGGACAACTTCCGCTCCAGCGTCACCGCCGATCTCAACACCGACGCCCAGCAGATCCAGGAAACGACCTACGATCCCGAATCCAAGGTCGAACGCTCGGTCCGATCGACGAAGGAAGCCCAGCAGTCGCAGCAGAAGACCTCCGATAGCGCGACGACGGTCGAGCAGAACATTCCGCAGGCGGCTCCCGAGGCCGGCGGTTCCGCCGGGCCTGAATCGCAGGACAAGTCCGACAAGCGCGAAGAGCAGACCAACTACGAAATCAACAGCAAGACGACGGCGACGACCCGCAGCAGCTACAAGGTCGAAAAGCTTTCGATCGCCGTGGTGGTCAACAAGGGCCGCATCGCCAAGATGGTCGGTGAGCCCGCCGATCAGGCCAAGGTCGACGCCTATCTTGCCGAAATGCAGAAGATCGTCGCTTCGGCGGCCGGCATCGACGCCAAGCGCGGCGACGTCGTCACCGTGACGGCCATGGACTTCCTTGAGAACCAGTTGCTCGAAGACGCCACCGGTGGTGTCCGCGTCATGGACATGCTGAGCCGCAACCTTGCCGGCATCATCAACTCGCTCGCCTTTGTCGCGGTCGCTTTCGTGGTGGTCTGGATGGGCCTGCGGCCTCTGGTGCGCAGCATCAACGGCAACGGCAGCTCCGCGGCTTTCGGCGACGCGACGCCGGAAGCGGCCGGCCTCGAGCTTCCGGACTTCGCGCCTGCATCGGGAGCACCCGGCGGCGCTCTCATGGACGGCTTCGGGTCCGACTTCGGCTTCGACAGTACCGAGGACCTGCTCAGCCTCGGCGACGACGATGGAAACTTCAATCGTCGCGTCAAGGAAGGCCCGGAACGCAAGCTTTCCCGTATGGTCGAGATCAACGAGGAACGCGCCGCGAAAATCCTCAGGAAATGGGCGATCGACGAAGCAGCGTAAAGGAAAGGCCGGGCAACCGGCCTTTTTTCATGTCGGTACCGAAGCTGGATCCCTAACCGATGTTTGCTGAAAAGCCGTGACTGGAAATGCGAAAGACCCGACCACTAAAATGCGGCTGTAGGGCGATATGATGAGGTGGACTCTCGTAAAACGCGAAGCAAGTTGCGATACCGCCAGAATCACCTTAGCCTCCCTATATCTTGAAGGCTGGAACGAGCGGTCGAATCAGTGCATTGGCGACAGCGAAAGTAAATCCCTAGAAGTCGGAGATGGTGATTTGCATCGGCTGGCTTACCCTTGGCTGATTCGAAGTGGGATTCGAGCGGGACTTGAATTGAATCCCTTGCAGAAAAATTGCTGTTACACCGAGTTCGATCGTTTCTCAGCCGCAGGACATTGCCAATGGATATGAATGTAATTCAGGCGAGCAAAGGCGAGAGGGATATGGCGAATTTCGCGAGTGCGGTGGTGCCGGATCTGTTGCCGCGCGATGAGCTGCTCCAGCGCCTCCACGGCGTCGCCAGCACCGGCAGGTTGCAGTCCGGTTTGCGCGCTCTGACGGACTACGTGGGTGCGTCGCACTACCTTCTGGCGCGCTGTGATCTTCTTCAGGAAAGTGGCCTCGATTTCATCGTTTCGTCGGACTGGCCTTTCGATCTGGTCAGGGACATAGCCAATGATCTGGTTCGCGGCTATGCCCGGTCGACGGAGCTGGAAAAATGCATGCAGGTCTTCCAGCCGAATTTTGCTCTTCTGCCTGACAGTGCCGAGGTTCCGGATGGCGCCAGCCGTCAATATTGTTCGGTGACCTTCAATGTCGGCCGGTCGCGGCTGGCCTTGATGTTCCTGTTCGGCGAGGGGTTCATCCTTTCGCCGGAGCGCCTGCGGGACGTAGGACTGCTTGCAGGTTATGTCGCGAGCTTCCTGCGCTGCGGTGGGACGAAGGTCGATCGCGATTTCGAATTGACCGACCGCGAGCTGGAATGCCTGTTCTGGATCGCCGAAGGCAAGACCAGCGATGAGATCGCGATGATCCTCGGAATCTCTCGCAATACCATCAACAACTACATCACCAGCGTGATGCGCAAGACGGCGACCAAGACCCGGTCCGAGGCCATAGCCTTCGCCGTCCGCAATAATCTCGTATAGGGGGATCTATGGGCTATCCAGCAGGCAGGACGATGAGCAGCGCCGAGCAGCTGCGCACGGTGCGTGTGAACAGGATTTCCAGCCGGTCCGATCTTTTTCCGCGGCTGATCGCGATGCAGAAGCTCGCCGATGCGCAAGGCTTCGCGATCTTCCGCGTCAGCGGCTCTGGCCTTCCGGCAAAGCAGCGGCTTGTCTGCGAGCTTGAGAACTGGGGTTCTTCCAATGCCGGATTCGGCAAGGCCTTCACGGATGCCTACGGCGATATTCTTCTCGATCATATCGACAAGTCGCTGCTGCCGCTCTCATGGGCCGGCGGTTACGACCGTGCGGCACCCGGTCCGGCAGACTTCTCGCCGTTCATGACGCGGCTGCAGGACGGTATTCTGTCTTTCTCCGGCCTTGCCTTTCCGGTGCGGCTCGGGGCCGTCGGCAATGGTTTCATCCTTTTCACCGGCGATGAGATCGATCCCTCGAGCGACACCATCGTCGAGCTGCACGGTCGCTGCTGCCATATCATGATGGATCTGCTCTCGCTCGACGAACGCCGCACGGCTGCCGCTGAGGCGCTCAGCGAACGCGAGATTGCCTGTCTGCAGCTTGCCGGCGACGGCCGCATCAGCGAAGAGATTGCCGACAAGCTCGGCCTGTCGGTGCACACCGTGAACGCCTATCTCGGCTCGGCGACCATCAAGCTCGATTCCGTCAATCGCATCCAGGCGATCGCCAAGGCGATCCGGCTTGGTTATATCAGCTGAACCCACGCGTTGTCCCTTTCAGCGCCGGCGCGTCTTTTCAGGCGCGCGAGAGCATGTCGCGCAAAAAGAAGGTCAGCCTGCCAGCGCCTGCGGCGGCTCATTGACGCTGTAGCGCGCTTCCCGAAGGCTCTTTTTGAGGAAGATGGTGTTTTCGTCCGGATCGGCCGAGGGCTCCTGGAAAGCGATATGGCTGATCTCGATGCCGGCGTGATCTTCGGCAAGGGTGAGCTGCGCGTAGACGGTGACGCCGCGCGGCTTGATTTCCAGATCGAGAACGACTTCGGGCTTGCCGCCCCACTCCAAAGTATAATTGCCGCCCAGGCCGAAATTCACCGTGCCCGGATGAAAGAAAAGCTCCGCCGCCGAAGCGACGAGATCGGAAAGATTGCCGTAATACTCGAAGCGCAGCAGTGAAATGAGGTCAGAAGCATCCAGAAGGCGCAGTTCAGTGGCGACCGGGCTGATCGCGTCTGCAAGGATCTTTTCACGCTGGGTAGAGTGGGGGCATTTTTTCATTCGGCTTATCTGACCCGTTTGTTCTTGGCGTCCGCAGCGTAGACCCGGTGGATGAGCTCCGCTACCGCCTTATAGAAGACTGACGGGATGACACTATCGATCGAGACTTGCGCAAACATGGAGCGCGCAAGTGGCGGATCTTCGAACACCGGTATGCCGTTCTTCTCGGCGATCTCCCTGATTTTGAGAGCAATCAGGTCCTGCCCCTTGGCCAGCACCACCGGCGCGTCGTTCTCTTCGCGCGCGTAACGCAGCGCCACCGCATAGTGCGTCGGGTTTGCAATCACCAGCGTCGCGCGGTCCACGTTGGCGATCATGCGCCGGCGCGCCCGGTCGCGCATCAGCGAGCGCTGCCGGCTCTTGACGAAGGGATCGCCCTGCGCCTGCTTGTTTTCTTCCTTCACCTCGTGCCGCGTCATCTTCAACTCGGTGAACCAGTGATGGCGCGTCCAGAAAAGATCGGCGATCGCCACGATCGCCGTGGCGATCAGCATGACGATGATGATCTTGCGCATCGCTGCCATCATTCGCACGAGAATCGTCTGCGGATCGGAGAACATCGCGTCGATCGAGCCGAAATATTCGCTCCTGAGCACGAAGAACAGGATCACCCCGACGACGACGACCTTGAACAGCGATTTTCCGAATTCGACCAGGCCGGGTAGGCTGAACAGCCGTGACCAGCCTTTGATCGGCGAGATCCGCGAGGCCTGTGGGCGGATGCGTTCGAGCACCGGCGTCGGCAGGTTCTGAAAGACGGAGGAGGCGACGCCGAACACCATGAACAGGATGAAGGCAGGCGCCACCAGCGCCGCACTTGCCCAACCGATCCGGACGAACAGCGCCAGGACATCCGGTCCCGTCTCGATCTTCCACTGGTCGGGCTGCTCGAAGATGTCGCGCAGCATTTCAGTCATGCGCCCGACACTTTCTGGAAGGAAGAACACCAGATAGATGAAGGTGGCGAGGATCGTCGCAAAGATCGACAGTTCCCGCGAAGACGGCACGTTGCCCTTTTCCGCGGCATCGCTTTGCTTTTTCGCGGTTGGGGCTTCTGTTTTGCTGTCCTTGTCATCGTCTGCCAAGTCGCGGCCCTCCGTCAAAGAAACAGGCCGCAGCCAATGCATGTCGGCCAAAAACGCGCGGCGCTTTTGGGAGGACGACATGCATCAGAACAAAGACCTAAAGCACGTCGCAAGAACCGAGTTCTATGCGACGCGCTTTAGAGCACGGTCTATTGCTGGAAGGGTAGTCGCCTGTGGCACGGCGATCAACAGCCGCCTTTCGGCATGCCGGATTTGTCAACAGTCTCGACGTGTTAGGCGGCCGCCGAAGCGTCGCCTTCCTTTTCCTTGAGCTCGATCTGGCCGGAATTGGCCAGGCGAATCGCTTCCTGCGCCACGGCGCGGCGGGCAATCGCGATCTCGCGCGGATTGACGCCGCCCATGCCGCTCTGCAGATCCGATTCGATCATGCGGCGCTGGCGTGGGCTGATGGCGGAGAGAACCGATTCGCGGATCTCGGGGGGCGACCCGCGCAGCGCGACGGTGAGCACGTCCGTCGAGATGTCGTTGAGCAGCATGACGCGGCTGCGCTGCGGCATGTACATGAGGTCCTCGAACAGGAAGATCTTCGGGCGAACTTTGTTGACCGACTCGCGGCTGATCGATTCGAGCGAGCTGAGCAGCGTGTCGACCTGGGGCTTGTCGAGTTCGTTCATGAGATCGGCGACCTTCGTCGAGCCGGCCGCATTGCGCTCTGCCTCGACTTCGGCAAGCAGCGTCATGACCTGGTTCTCGATGATCTGCGCAGCCTTCGGGCTGACCGCCTTCATGTTGACCGTTCTGTTCATGATGTCGGCGCGGCGGTTGTCGGGAAGCTGCAGCAGCACCTTGGCGCCGAAGGAGGAGGGCATCATCGAAAGAATATAGGCGACGGTCTGCGGATGTTCGCGCAGCAGGAACTGTGCGACGAATGTCGGCTCCGCCTCGCTGAGGCGATCCCAGATCGAGGTTTCGTAGGCCTGGAATGCGGTGCGGCGGCCGAGCAGGCTGTCGACCTCGTCGGGCGTCAGGCCTTCTTCAAGAATGGCCTCGATCGCCTTGGCGTTGTCCATCAGTCCGGCGCCCTCGGTGAAGAGGTCTTCGAACTCGGAGACGAGCAACAGGAGTTCGTCCGGCGGAATAGCGCGCAGCGACTGGGCGGATGAGATAATGGTCTGCAGTTCGGCCTGGGTAAAATATTTCAACAGCCGGCCGGCGACGCCCTTTCCCATAGCGAGAAGAACAGCCGCCGCCTTTTCAGCCTGGGTCAACGGTTTCCCGGCTAGCGCGCCGCCGAAATCGTCAAAGTCCATCATGGTCTAACCTCTCCGTCCCACACAGGGATCAGGCTTTTTTCGTACTCAAAACTTCAATCAGTTTCACACCGAATCGCGTGTCGTCGTTATCAAGCACCGTAATTTCGCCGCGGGCAATCCTGCGGCCATTCACCATGATCTCGACCGGTTCACCGATCTTCTTGTCGAGGGCAATCGTCGCCCCTTCATTGAGGTTCATCAGGCCGGAGACCTGCATGCGGCTGGTGCCGAGCATGATCTGGACGTCGATCGGGATGTCCATGATCAGGTCGAAGTTGGAATTCAAAGCGCTGCCGAGCGGGGCCGGCGACGCCTCGAAGGAGGGGCTGCTCCCGAAATCCATGCCGGCAGCCGGGCTGGCATCGCCGCCGCCGAAGTCGCCACCGAAATCGTCGCTGCCAAACGGAGTTTCCGAAGCCTCGCCGCCAAAGGCCGCCAGGTCCGTTCCTGCTGCGAAGGGGTCGCTCTGCAGGTCGTCGCCAAACTGTGACAGGTCGCCATCGGCATCCTGCTTCAGCACGCCGCGCAGATCGTCGATCGCCTGGTCGAGATCGGCTTCGCTGCCCGGAAGATCCAGGGAGAGGTCGCTGTTCTGCTGTGTTTTCTTCGTAGCCATGAAATCACTATTCCAGTTGAAACTTGCCTCAAACTGCCTTTGCAGCCCAAAAGCCAGAGAACCGATTAATTCATTAAATGACGGATGAGTTCGTCATCCGAGTTCATCGTATCCTTGACGCGGACCATGTAGTTTTCGCCTGAACGCCCGAACTCGCACACATACAATTCCTTGCTGTTGGCGCTGACCTCGACACGCACGTCGCCGTGGTCGCGGAACGGAATGACGTCGCCGACCATCAGCTTCGATATCGTACGCAGCGTCAGGTCCTGCAGCCTGATCTTGGCCTCGAGCGTGACATGCGAGCGGCGGACCTGGTCGCCGAGCTGTTCGGTCCATTCCGCTGAGTTGCTGCTGGCCTGGCGTTTCGGCTTCGGCGGCGTCACCTTGGTCTTGAGCAGTGCCGTCTGCGGAACGATCAACGAAAATTCCGAAACGATGCCGGCAAGGGTGATCGACATGTTGATGGCGGCCGCGAATTCATCCGGACGATCCTCCTGCGGCCGGGCGCGCATGTCATGGGCGTACGGGGCCGAAAGGCTCGGTTCGAAACCGCCCGGCGCGTTGACGGCCGAGCGCAGCACCTTGGCGATCTTGTCGAAGACCATGACCGCCAGATCGAGCTCGATGATCGACAGCAGCCGGTCGGCCGGTTCCTCGATCGTATCGGCTGTGGCGCCGAGCAGATGCTCCATCAGCGTGATGACGAAGCCGTTGCCGCAGGCAAGCGTAATGTTCTGCGACCAGTTGCGCAGCGTCGCGTCGACGAGTGTGACGTTCGCGCTCAGGTCTTCGATGAGGTGGTTCTTGTAGCCGATCTCGCAGCCGAGATAGTTGACCGTCACGTCGAGGCCGGTCTCGCTTTTGATGACGTCGGGAAAGAATTCGCTGTAGATTTCCCCGAAGGAGCTGCAGATCTTGGCGACCCTGCCTCTGTCGCCAAGCCCGCCTGTCAGCTTGGCGAGGAGGGCGGGATCCATTGCCGGTTTGTCGTGCGAAGCATTGCTCATAGTCATTTAAGCCGCCTTGTTTTCGCCACCTGGGTTCATCATTTCCTGCTCGACCGCATCGATGGACGGACGCTCGTAAGCCGAAATCGTCTTGCGGCCGTATTCGAGAGCGACCTGCGGTACCGAACCGTTCATGTAGGCAAGCAGCGTCTGCTTGACGATGACGTAGAGGCGGTGCTGCTTGTTGCGCACGACCTTGATCTGGGAGACCAGCGGCGAGCAGACGCAGTAGGACAAGAGAATGCCGAGGAAGGTACCGACGAGCGCCGAGCCGATCAGGTGACCGAGCACTTCGGGCGAATCGTTGATGTGGGCCATCGCTTTGATGACGCCGAGAACGGCCGCGACGATACCGATCGCCGGGAAGGAATCGCCCATGATCTGGATCGCGTGATAGGGCTTCATCTTGTCGTGCATGATGGTGTTGAGCTCTTCATCCATCAGCGCCTCGATCTCGTGGCTCCGGGCATTGCCAATGATGATCAGGCGCACGTAGTCGCAGATGAACGCCGTCAGTTCCTTGTTCTTCAGAACGGTCGGAGCCGATTGAAAGATCGTCGATTCGGCCGGATTGTCGATATGGGCTTCGATTTCGTTTCGCGACTTGGTACGCAGGTCGCGCATCAGCGAATAGAGCACGCCGAGCGTATCGAGATAGTTACGTTCCTTAGGCACAGCATGCTTGAAGGCTTCGCCGAGCGCCTTGCCGGAATCCTTCACCACCTTCATCGGGTTCGCCATGATGAAGCTGCCGAGACCGGCGCCACCGATGATGACGAATTCGAAGGGCTGGAATAGAGCGTTCACGTCGCCGCCCATCGCCATGAAGCTGCCGATGACACAGCCGCAAGTCACTATAAATCCGATAATGATGTTCATCGTCAGCCCAATCTGAACGTTGCTTTTCATTGAGACCGATAGGGTTTCTGCCTTGCGTGAGGCTGATGAAAGGCCCGCTCGCGAGGCATTTCCGCGTGCCAGCTTCGCGCAAGCATCTGCCGTCAGTCTAAAGGGGACGAATGGGTGCGAGCGCCCGTTTCTGAGATGCCGCCTCAGCGAAATCCCGGCCGAACCACATAAGACGACGCCCGGCCTTTCGTTCCGTTCATCGCCAATGCTTGGAGCTTACCGACATGCAATCCGGTCTTTATGTTTCTTTGTCGTCGCAGATGGCCCTCGAAAAGCGCCTGACCACCATCGCAGACAACATGGCGAACGTGAACACGACCGGTTTTCGCGCCACCGAGGTGAAGTTCGACGAGATGGTGGCAGCCACCAAGAACAAGCTGAACACCAAGGTCGCCTTCGTTTCCCAGGGCAACGACTACCTGAACGAGGGAAATGGCGAGTTGCAGCACACCGGCAACATGCTCGATTTCGCCATCAAAGGGGATGCCTGGTTTGCGCTCGACACGCCGGCCGGCCAGGTTCTGACGCGGGACGGCCGCTTTACGATCAAGGATACCGGCGAACTCGTCTCGATCCGCGGATACCCGGTTCTCGACGCCGGCGGCGCGCCGATCCAGCTCAACACGACAGGCGGCGAGCCGGCCGTCGGCACAGACGGCATCATCTATCAGGGCGGCCGCCAGATCGGCTCGCTCGGCCTGTTCGAGGCCGATGTCAGCAAGGGTTACCTGCGCTATGAAAACAGCGGCATCATGACTACCGAGCAGCCGCGCGCCGTCGTCGACCGCTTCAATGTCGGTGTCGAGCAGGGTTATCTCGAAAACTCCAACGTCAACGCCATGCGCGAGATCACCCAGCTGATCGAAGTCAACCGCGCCTTCGAAAGTGTCTCTTCACTGATGCGCGACAGCGAGGATTCTTTCAAGGAAGCCGTCCAGACGCTTGGGGGCAGCCGCTAGGCTAGAGTTAAAGCATGAGCACCACACTACTGTCCGAGGACGGCCTTTCCCCGAAGCTGGCGCATCTGGCGGGCCTCGTCGACCGATACGCATCGCCGGAGTTTGCGGTTGCCCATGGCGGCCGCGTGCAGACCATCGCTGCCGGCCACTACACGGTTCACGGTCTCTCCCGCCACGTTCGTCTCGGCGAGTTCGTGGCCCATAAATCGGCCACCGGCATCCATCTGGGCGAGGTCGTGCGCGTCGAGCCGGAATTGATCTATGTCTGCCCGATCGAACCCGGCGAACCGATCGGTATCCATGATACCGTCATCCGCAAGGGTGCCTTCCGCATTTCACCGACGGACAGCTGGTGCGGGCGCACCGTCAACTCGCTCTGCGAGCCGATCGACGGGCTAGGCCCGATCACCGAGGGCCTCGATCGCCGCTCGATCTCCAATACCGCGCCGCCCTCGATGACCCGCAAGCGTGTCGAGACCGGCTTCAAGACCGGCGTGCGCGCGATCGACATCTTCTCGCCGCTCTGCCTCGGCCAGCGCCTCGGCATCTTCGCCGGTTCCGGCGTCGGCAAGTCGACGCTTCTGTCCATGCTCGCCCGCGCCGATGCCTTCGACAAGGTTGTCATTGCGCTCGTCGGCGAACGCGGCCGCGAGGTGCGCGAATTCATCGAGGATACGCTCGGCAGCAATATGAAGAAGGCGATCGCCGTCGTCGCCACCAGCGACGAGAGCCCGATGCTGCGCAAAAT
The DNA here is from genome assembly GCF_025941625.1 of Rhizobium acaciae. Classification (NCBI taxonomy): domain Bacteria; kingdom Pseudomonadati; phylum Pseudomonadota; class Alphaproteobacteria; order Hyphomicrobiales; family Rhizobiaceae; genus Rhizobium; species Rhizobium acaciae. Next base: position 55,673 of record NZ_JAPCZO010000021.1, on the reverse strand, counting down.
GGCGCCGCTGACGGCGGTCACCATCGCCGAGCATTTCCGCGACAAGGGCGAGAACGTCCTCTTCATCGTCGATAGCGTCACGCGTTTCGCCCATGCGATCCGCGAGGTGGCGACCGCCTCCGGCGAACCGCCGATCGCGCGCGGTTATCCCGCTTCCGTTTTCACCGAGCTGCCGCGCCTCCTGGAACGCGCCGGTCCCGGTCCGGAGGGCGCCGGCACCATCACGGCGATCATCTCGATCCTCGTCGACGGCGACAATCACAATGATCCGATCGCCGATTCGACCCGCGGCATCCTCGACGGTCATATCGTCCTGCAGCGCAGTCTCGCCGAAGAAGGGCGGTATCCGCCGATCGATCCGCTCGCCTCGATCTCGCGTCTTGCCCGCAAGGCCTGGACGCCGGATCAGGAAAAGCTGGTATCGCGGCTGAAGGTGTTGATCCATCGTTTCGAAGAGACGCGCGACCTGCGCATGATCGGCGGTTACCGCCAGGGTGCTGATCCCGATCTCGACATGGCGATCAAGCAGGTGCCGATTATTTACGACGTTCTGAAGCAGTCTCCGGGCGATCGCGACTCGCTCGACGCTTTCGCCGATCTCGCCGGCGCGCTCAAGGCTGCAGCCGGCATGGGCAATCAGGGCGCCCCTATTCAGAGGAGAGGCTAGACGTGGCTGATTTCGACGACGAACGTATCGCTTCCCTGAAGCAGCGCAGGAAAGCCGCCATCCTGGATCGGTTTCTGACCTTCTCCGGCCTGGCGCTTGCCGGCGCCTCCGCCTTCTTTCCCTGGTACGTCTTCTTCAACGCGGACAAATTCGGCATCAATGTCGCCGCCAACGAGAATTCGCGTGAACTGCCGGATTGGCCGGCCCGCAACGTCTTCAGCGTCTCGCCGCTTGCCATGGTTAACAAGAACGAGGCGGACAAGAAGGCCCCGCCGATCGATCCGCTGACGACGGCGACGGTCTCCGATCTCGGCAAGGAGCGCGATGGCCGCGCCATACAGGAAGATCAGCCTTTCCCCGGCAAATCTTCCTTCCGCCTGCTGCATGTTTCCAACGGCCGGGCGCTGATCGAGGATCCCTCGGGCATGTATGTGGTGCGCATCGGCTCGATCCTGCCCGACGAAAGCCGCCTTGCGACACTCGAGCAGCGCGACGGCAAATGGGTGATCGTCACCTCCAAGGGCGAGATCTACCGGAACAATTGAACCTGTCCGTAAACGCCGAAGGCAACAGGGGCTCCGCCGCGAACCGGCCGGAGCCCCTTTTTCCTTAAATCGATTCCAGTTTAAGAAATGGCGCAGCAATTCAAAGAGTTACAGCGTCCATGCGCGTCCGAAAGACGCGCGGCGCTGTCATCGCGGCGGCCTTCGCCGAAAACCGCCCCGAAGCCTGAATTCCCGTAAGTCCCACGCAAGATTACCGCACTAGGTTCGGGACAGTAAAAACGGAGAGTTCTCATGCAACCGATCCAACTTTTCGACTTGGCTTCGCGGCAGGCGGAATGGCTGACGATCCGTCAGCAGGTTGTTGCCGGCAACATCGCCAATGCCAATACGCCGAAGTTCCGCGCCAAGGACGTTACGCCCTTTGATGCGGTGCTCGACAATTCCAATATCAACATGGCGCGCACCAATCCGGCGCATCTCAGCGGCAACGATTTCAGCGACAGCGGCGATATCGACGTCAAGGACGCCGCACTCGACCAGGAAATCGGCGTCCAGGAATCCGGCAATACGGTCGGTTTGGCCGAGGAGCTCTCCAAGTCGGGCGATATCAAGCGTCAGTACGATCTGAACACTTCGCTGGTCAGTTCCTTCAACCGCATGATGTTGATGACGGTCAGGAGGTAAAGTCATGGATCCGCTTTCAGCAGCAATGAAAATCGCCGGTTCCGGGCTCGAGGCGCAGTCGACGCGCCTGCGCATCGTTTCGGAAAACATCGCCAACGCCCGCTCGACCGGCGACACGCCCGGCGCCGACCCCTATCGCCGCAAGACGATTACTTTCGGCCAGCAGATGGATCGCAGCAACGGCGTCGAGACTGTCGGCGTCAAAAAGGTCGGCGTCGACGAAGGCGACTTCAGCACTGAATTCGACCCCAGCAATCCGGCTGCGGACCAGAAGGGCGTCGTCAAACTGCCGAACGTCAATATCCTGGTCGAGATGGCCGACATGCGCGAAGCCAACCGCTCGTATGACGCCAATCTGCAGACCATCAAACAGACCCGCGATCTCATCTCCTCCACGATCGACCTCCTGAAGAGCCAATAATAATGATCAGCAGCGTCCAGAATGTCAGCAACCTTTCGATGACCCGTGCGCTCGGCGCCGTCGACACCGAAAATTCCGCCTCGTCGTCTGCCGCCACCATGTCGGGTGCCGCCGGTGCGGCCAATGGCATGAGCTTCGCCTCTGTCATGGGCAGCATGGCGAGCGACGCGGTCAGCAGTCTGAAGGGTGCGGAAAGCATGTCCTTTGCCGGTATCAAGGGCACGGCGACGACGCGCGAAGTCGTCGATTCCATGCTCCAGGCCGAGCAGACGCTGCAGACCGCGATTGCCATCCGCGACAAGGTCGTCTCGGCCTTTCTCGAAGTCACCAAGATGCAGATGTAACTGATTTGAGGACGAACACATGAGAGCGCTCGCCATCGCAGCAACGGGCATGGATGCCCAGCAGACCAATCTGGAAGTCATCGCGAACAACATCGCGAACATCAATACGACCGGTTTCAAGCGCGCCCGCGCCGAATTCTCGGATCTCCTCTACCAGACCGAACGTGCCAAGGGTGTCGCCAACCGCGCCAACCAGGCCGTCGTTCCTGAAGGTGCCAATATCGGCCTCGGCGTCCAGACCTCGGCGGTCCGCAACCTGCATCTCCAGGGCGAACTGACCCAGACCGGCAACGATCTCGACGTAGCGCTGATCGGCAAGGGCTTCTTCCAGATCCAGTCGACCGACGGTACGACGCTTTACAGCCGCGCCGGCGCCTTCAACAAGAACGACCAGGGCCAACTCGTCACCATCGACGGCTACGAGGTCCTTCCCGGCATCACCATTCCGACGGGCTCGACCGAACTGACGATCAGCCGCTCCGGCCAGGTCTCGGCCAAGCTGCCGGGCGCGACGGAGGCGACCGAGCTCGGCCAGTTGACCCTTGCCGACTTCGTCAACGAGGCCGGTCTCCAGCCGCTCGGCGACAATCTCTTCCAGGAAACGCCGGCCTCCGGTGAAGCCGTCATCGGCAATCCCGACGAGGAAGGTTTCGCCTACATGAAGCAGGGTTACCTGGAATCTTCGAACGTCGACCCGGTGAAGGAAATCACCGAGCTGATCTCGGCCCAGCGCGCTTACGAAATGAATTCCAAGGTGATCACCACCGCTGATGAAATGGCCTCCATCGTCAGCAAGAACCTGAAGTAAAGGGAAGGGCCGAAACATGATGTTTTGCCGGGCAGGACACATCTCAGGATGGGTGGCGGCAGCCACGATCGCAGTCGCGGGCATTTTCTTGCCCGCGGACGTGGATGCCGGCATGGGTTATGCCGTCGTCCCGACGACGATCATCTACCCCGGCGACACATTGTCGTCGAGCCAGCTTCAGGAGGTCGAGGTCACCAACCCCAACCTCGCCGGCGATTATGCCAAATCCATTTCCCAGGTCGAAGGCATGGTTTCCAAGCGCACGCTTTTGCCGGGCCGCACGATTTCGGTTTCGGGTCTGCGCGAGGCCTATACGGTGACGCGCGGCTCTTCGATCCGCCTGGTCTTATCGCTCGGCGCGATGACGATCTCCGCCGCCGGCACGCCGCTCGAAGACGGCACGATCGGGCAGGTCGTTCGCGCGCGCAATATGGACTCCGGCGTCATCGTCAGCGGCACGGTGCTTGCGGACGGCACGGTCCATGTGAGGGCAAAATGAAATTGTTCTTCCGTTTCGTCACCCTTGTCGCGGTTCTCGCCATGAGTTTGGCTGATGTCGCGCCCGCCTGGGCGCTGACCTCCCGCATCAAGGATATTGCCTCCCTTCAGGCCGGGCGCGATAACCAGTTGATCGGTTATGGCCTCATCGTCGGCCTGCAGGGAACCGGCGACGGCTTCCGTGCCTCGCCCTTCACCGAGCAGTCGATGCGGGCGATGCTGCAAAATCTCGGCATCTCGACGCAGGGCGGTCAGTCCAACGCCAAGAATACCGCGGCCGTGATGGTCACCGCCAACCTGCCGCCCTTCGCAAGTCCCGGCAGTCGTATCGACGTGACGGTGAGCTCGCTCGGCGACGCGACGTCGCTGCGCGGCGGCACGCTCGTCATGACCTCGCTTTCCGGCGCCGACGGCCAGATCTACGCCGTTGCGCAGGGCGCTGTCATCGTCTCCGGTTTCCAGGCGCAGGGCCAGGCGGCGACCGTGACCGAAGGCGTCACCACTGCAGGCCGCGTGCCCGGCGGCGCGATCATCGAACGTGAACTGCCGTCCCGCTTCAAGGACTCGGTCAATCTCGTCCTGCAATTGCGCAACCCAGACTTCTCGACGGCGATCCGTATCGCCGACATCGTCAACGGTTATGCCTCGGCGCGCTTCGGCGGCCCGGTCGCCGAAGCCAAGGATTCGCAGGAAGTCGTGATCCAGAAGCCGCGCGCGGCCGATCTCACCCGGTTGATGGCCGACGTCGAAAATCTCATCGTCGAAACCGATACGCCGGCCAAGGTGGTCATCAACGAGCGCACCGGAACGATCGTTATCGGCTCCGACGTCCGCGTCTCGCCGGTCGCCGTCAGCTACGGCACCCTGACGGTTCAGGTCACCGAGACGCCGCAGATCATCCAGCCCGAACCCTTCTCGCGCGGTCGGACCGCCGTCCAGCCGCAGACCGATATCGCGGCCGAGCAGACCGGTGGGCGCGTCGCCATCATCGATGGTCCAGATCTCAGGACCCTAGTCGCCGGCCTCAACAATATCGGTGTGAAACCGGATGGCATCATCGCCATTCTCCAGGGCATCAAGTCGGCAGGCGCCCTGCAGGCGGAGCTTGTGCTGCAATGATTGACATCATCAACCCTGACATGACGGTTCTGCAATTGCTACGCCGGCTGGCGCTGCCGGCCGCAGGCCTCGTCCTTCTGTCGATCCCCAGCGCCTTCGCGCAGGAACATGCGCCGGCAGGCGACATCACCTCCCAGGATGAGATCAAGCAGTTCTGCACCAACATCGCCGAGCCCGCCCGCGACCAGCGTTACCTCCTGCAGAAGCAGGAACTGGAAAAGCTTCGCGCCGACATCGACGCCCGCATGGAAGAAATGGACAAGCGCAAGGCCGAATACCAGGACTGGCTGAAGCGGCGTGACGATTTCCTGAAGCAGGCGGAAGCCGGCCTCACCGAAATCTACAGGAAGATGAAGCCGGATGCGGCCGCACTTCAGTTGCAGGACATGAAGATCGAGGTGGCCTCCGCCGTGATCATGCGGCTCGGCCCGCGTCAGTCGAGCCTCATCCTCAACGAGATGGACCCTGAGAAGGCCGCGGTCATCGCCAGCGTCATCGCCAGTGCGTCCGATCCCAATACGTCGAAGGATCCTTCATGAATATGCGTTTCCCGGCCGTGATCGCCGCCCTCGCACTCCTTGCAGGTTGCCAGTCTCCGACGGCGGTCAGCGAGATCGGCCGTGCGCCTGCCATGAGCCCGATCGGCAGCGGCCTCGCTTACGGCCAGACGCCACAGATGGCGCTTTATCCGAAGCAGCCGCGCGCCGTGGCGCAGGGCTATTCGCTGTGGAGCGATTCGCAGGCCGCCCTCTTCAAGGACGCGCGCGCGCTCAACGTCGGCGACATCCTGACCGTCGACATCCAGATCAACGACAAGGCCTCCTTCGACAACGAGACCAACCGCAGCCGCACGAATTCGAGCGGTATGAACTGGGATGTCAACGCCCAGATCTTTGGCTGGACGCCCGAGTCGAAGACCGACCTGACTTACGGCTCCGATACCAGCACCGACGGCAAGGGCAAGATCGAGCGCACCGACAAGCTCACCCTTCTGGTCGCCGCCGTCGTCACCGGCATTCTCGAAAACGGCAACCTCGTCATCTCGGGCTCGCAGGAAGTTCGCCTGAACCAGGAGCTGCGCATCCTCAATGTCGCCGGTATCGTTCGCCCGCAGGACGTCAATGCCGACAACCAGATATCCTACGACAAGATCGCCGAAGCCCGCATCTCCTACGGTGGCCGCGGCCGCCTAATGGAAGTGCAGCAGCCCCCGCGCGGCCAGCAGGCCGTCGATCTTTTCTCGCCGCTTTGAGGCTGAACGACAATGGCAGAGCCAGACGCAAGCGCAGGTCAATCGCAGAAGAAATCCGGCTCGCTGATGACGATCATCGGCATCGCCGTCCTGACCCTGCTCGGCGCCGGCGGTGGCTGGGCGGTCGGTACGATTGTCGCACCCAACATCAAGGGTGCCAAGGAGGTCGAGCAGGCCAAGGATGCAGAGGCGAAGAAGAAGGCCGAGGAAGGCCTGGCGCGCATCTCGACCGAGGCCAACAACGTCGTCCAGCTCGAGCCGATCACCTCGAACCTCGCCTACCCCTCAGAAAACTGGGTGCGACTCGAAGTCGCGCTGCTGTTCAACGGGCCTCCGGATGTCAAGGTTTCCGAGGATATTCACCAGGATATCCTCGCTTATATCAGGACCGTTTCCCTCCAGCAGATCGAGGGACCGCGGGGCTTTCAATATCTCAAGGATGACATACAGGAACGTGTTGACCTTCGCTCGCAAGGGCGGGTATCGAAGGTCATGTTCAGGACATTTGTCATCGAATGATTCGTCTCATAGTTTTCCTTGCCGCCATGATGGCGGTACCGGAACTGGCGGTGGCACAGCAGCTGCCGACTGACTTGTTGAACGTGCCGGTCGATGGCTCCGTCGCTGCCTGGATCATCCGCACATTCGGCCTGCTGACCATTCTTTCGGTCGCGCCGGGTATCCTGATCATGGTGACGAGCTTTCCGCGCTTCATCATCGCCTTCTCGATTCTGCGCTCAGGGATGGGCCTCTCCTCCACGCCCTCCAACATGATCCTCCTGTCGTTGTCGCTGTTCATGACCTTCTACGTCATGTCGCCTACCTTCGATCAGGCCTGGCAAAACGGCGTGCAGCCGCTGCTTGCCAATCAGATCAACGAGACCGAGGCGGTCCAACGTATCGCTGAACCCTTCCGCACCTTCATGGCGGCCAATACCCGCGACAAGGATCTGGCGCTCTTCGTCGATCTCGCGCGCGAACGCGGACAGAATATCCAGACGACCGCTCCGATCGACTACCGCGTGCTGATCCCGGCCTTCATGATTTCCGAGATTCGCCGCGGCTTTGAGATCGGCTTCCTCGTCGTGCTGCCGTTCCTCGTCATCGACCTCATCGTCGCGACCATCACCATGGCGATGGGCATGATGATGCTGCCGCCGACCTCGATCTCGCTGCCTTTCAAGATTCTCTTCTTCGTGCTGATCGATGGCTGGAACCTGCTCGTCGGCAGCCTGGTGCGCTCGTTCAGCTGACCGGCTGCCGCCGCTTGGATATTCGCCAATGAGAAAACCCGTCGGATTTGCTCCGGCGGGTTCTTTCATTATGCAACAATTCAAAGTGCTACAGCGTCCCTTACCCGTCTGAAAGACGCGCGACGCTGTAGCGGTCGAAAAGTCTCACTCGGCCGCGAACGGCGCCGTGCGCGGCGGCAGCGCCGGAATGTCCATGTGATCGGGTGCAAGACCCTGCCTGGCGCGCTCGGCCATGACTTCATAGGCCTTCTCCAGATGGTCGCAGAACCGTTCGGCATCGAAGAGCGGTGCGATATAACGCTTCTCCTTGAGATGCGCCTTGTATTCGGCGATCCGCCCGGGATTCTCAGCCAGTTCGACGGCCATATCCTCATAGGCCTGCAGGTCGGGCGCGACGAGATCGGGCAGGTCGATGGCCCTGAGCAGGCTCTCGCTGACGCGTGACGCGAAGTTGGTACCCTTGACGGTCAGAACCGGCAGGCCGCCCCAGAGCTGCTCCGAGGTGGTCGTGTGGCCGTTGACGGGGAAGGTATCGATGCCGAGGTCGGCCGCCTGCTGGCGGTCGATGTGCTGTTCATAGGGCGCGCGCGGGCAGAAGATGATCCGCTTGGGCGAAATGCCTGCCCCCTGGAATTGCTTCAGAAGGTTTGCCTGGTTGCGCGGCGTATTCGCCATCAACCAGAGTACGCTGTTTGGGGCGCGCTTCAGGATACGGCACCAGCTGCCGATCGTCTCCGGCGTGATCTTGCGGTTACCGTTGAAGGACGCGAAGATGAAGGCGTCATCAGGCAGGCCGAGTTGCTCGCGGGTGACAGGACGCGGCTTCGGACGATGCATCGGGTCGTTCGGCTGGTAGCACTCCGGCAGCCGGCAGAACTTCTCATGGTAGAAGGGCTTGGCCACCTCGGGCAGGACGAAATGGTCGCCGATGACGTAGTCGAGGTCGACATTGACCGTGCTGCCGGGAAAACCGAGCCAGCCGACATGCACTGGTGCGAGCGGCAGGTTGAAGGCCGTCGCGCGACTGCCCGAAGTGTGGCCCTTCAGGTCGACCATGATGTCGATATTGTGCTCGCGCACCACTTCCAGCACCGCCTGATCGGAGAAGCCGTGAACGGTGACGATCCGGCCCCAGCGGCTGCGGTCGATCGTGTTATGCTTGAGGTATTCCGGGCCTGTATGGCAGAAGAGCGTCACCTCGAACCGGTCCTTGTCGTGCAGTTCGAGGATGCGCTGCAAGAGCTTCATCGTTGCGTGGCGATCCCAGAAGTCTGATGACATGTAGCCGATCCGGATCTTGTCCGACCAACTGTGCGGCTGGTTGCGGCGGAAGGCCACCCGTTCCTGGTTGAGGGGGTTGGTGCCGATCGTCGCATACCGGTTGAAGTCTTCGTTGCCGCACCAGTGCAGGTGATAGAACGGGTTGTCCTTGCGCAGGATCTCGATATCGCCCTTTGCAAGGGCCGCGTCGATCACCGCCTGATGCTTGCTCGCCTCTTCGAACTCATTGAATTCGCGTGCGAAAACAAGGTGAAGGAAGCGAAATGCGAGGTTGCCGGGAAAACGCTTGAAGATGTTGCGCGCGAGGTTCTGGTTGGTTGCGTCGTTCAGATCGTCGCTCAGCAGCAGGGCCGCCAGGCGCATATGATCGGGATTGGCACTCTGCGACAGCACCGTCTTGAACGGGCGGATGATATCCCGCTGCTGCCGCTTCAGATAGATCGCGGTGATGATGAAGGCGAGCTCCGCGTCTTCCTGCGCCTTGGTGAGGTTTCGCATGGCGATCAGCAGAGCATCGTCCTCGTTGCCGGTCTCGTAATGCAGCTTGGCAGCCTGTTTCTGGTATTCGTAGGAATTCGGTCCTTCGCAGTTGCCGGCCAGGCCATAGGCTTTCGCGGCGTCGGCCTTGAAGCCGAGCTGCACGAGGTTCTTGGCCAGCAGCGCATAGGTCTTGGCGTCCTGCTGGATATCCATCAACTGGTTGAGCGTCGCCAAGGACTGTGTGTAGCGGCCCATCTGGTAATCCTTGGATGCCGCAGAGAACGAAACTTTGCTGTTCAAAACCCAACTCCGTGAAGGAAATGCTCTGGCGTGACTGTCGATCGCCGAAGCGCGCATGGACCGTCCTCCCGAAAACGAGGTCAGTCCGATGATGCTATCCCGGCATCTGCCATACTGGCATTCGAAGCTTGCTTGAAACCGGTGGCGCGATGAGTGCCTGCTTTGTCCGGAAAGCCTCGACTGTCCCAGGAAAGCGCCCCTTCCGCCGGTAAAATTCGCTTTTACCGCTCGAATTCGGATGCCAAGAATTATCTTCAGCAGGCATTAACTAAGCCTTGTGAGAAGGCATTAACTATGCCCCGCAAGGAGCCGGCCGAGGGTCTGTATTTTTAAGGAGTTGGCAAGCATTGGCTGCGAGATTGCCCTGGACATGACGGGTTTGGGCCAAACAAAACAGGCGCCGAGTAGCATGAAGCTGGTCCGTCATCGCCGGTACTATAGTCCGGTATGTCCTCCTTTTTGTATCTAGTTTCCAGGGGACAGACTTATGACAAGCATTAACACGAATTCTTCCGCAATGGCCGCTCTGCAGACGCTGCGTAGCGTCAACCAGAACCTGAACAACACGCAGAACCACGTTTCCTCTGGTTACCGTGTTGAAAAGGCTTCGGACAACGCTGCTTACTGGTCGATCGCAACGACCATGCGTTCGGACAACAAGGCTCTCTCGGCCGTCTCCGACGCTCTCGGCGTAGGCGCCGCCAAGGTCGACACTGCTTACACCGCCATGGACAGCGCCATCGACGTCGTCGGCGACATCAAGGCGAAGCTCGTTGCCGCCACTGAAAACGGCGTCGACAAGGCCAAGGTCCAGGAAGAAATCGGTCAGCTGCAGCAGCAGCTCCTGAGCATCGCTCAGTCGGCTTCCTTCAATGGGGAAAACTGGGTTGCCGGCGCTGACGGCACCAAGAGCGTCGTCTCCTCGTTCGTCCGTGACGGCTCCAACGCCGTTTCGATCACCACGACCGACTATATTCTCGACAGCGGCTCTGCAGGCAACGTTCTGTTCGGCATGAGCGGCGGCTCGGTCGAAACCTCCACGGGTATCCTCGGTACTTCGACTGGTGCGACCGGTTCGATCTACGCGATGGACATCACCAGCTTTACGTCCGGCCAGATCCAGTCGGCTCTGACCAACGTTGAAGCGGCTCTGAAGGCCATGACCAGCGCCGGCGCTGCTCTCGGCTCGCTCTCCAGCCGCATCGACGCTCAGGACGACTTCGTCTCCGCTCTCAGCGACTCGATCGACTCCGGTGTCGGCCGTCTCGTCGACGCCAACATGGAAGAAGAGTCCTCCAAGCTCAGCGCCCTGCAGACCCAGCAGCAGCTGGCGATCCAGTCGCTGTCGATCGCGAACTCCTCTTCGCAGAACATCCTGTCGCTCTTCCGCTAAAACCGGTCGGCACAAGGTTTCCAAGTCTCGCGGCCGGGTCATCCCCGGCCGCGAAATATTTTAATATAAGGTTAATGAAAATCCCTCTAACCATCAGATATTTTTAAGTAATTTCCAATTCGAATTCAGCTTTCCTTAACCATCTTGGTGTTTTCTAGGCCCATCGAAACGGCGAGTTAACCTTAACAGAAATGGTTAACAGGCATGATGCTGATCGCTGTGGGCCGGCCGAAAATCCGGAATGTCCCTGTTTAAAATCTGCCAACAAGGGGCAAGCAAACTATGACGAGCATCAACACCAATAACGCTGCAATGGCAGCCCTCCAGACTCTCCGTGGCATCAACCAGGGTCTCCAGGAAACCCAGGCCCACGTTTCGTCCGGCTATCGCGTCGGCAAGGCTTCCGACAACGCTGCTTACTGGTCGATCGCAACGACCATGCGTTCTGATAACAAGGCTCTCTCGGCTGTCTCCGACGCTCTCGGCCTCGGCGCTGCAAAGGTCGACACCGCTTACTCCGCCATGGACAGCGCCATCGACGTCGTCGGCGACATCAAGGCGAAGCTCGTTGCCGCCACTGAAAACGGCGTCGACAAGGCCAAGGTCCAGGAAGAAATCAGCCAGCTGCAGCAGCAGCTCCTGAGCGTCGCTCAGTCGGCTTCCTTCTCCGGTGAAAACTGGGTTGCTGGCGCTGACAGCACCAAGAACGTCGTTGCCTCCTTCGTCCGTGACGGCTCCAACGCCGTTTCGGTCGTGATGACCGACTATGTTCTCGACAGCTCCTCCATGGGCAACGTTCTGTTCGGCATGAGCGGCGGCTCGGTCGAAACCTCCACGGGTATCCTCGGTACTTCGAATGGTGCGACCGGTTCTGTCTACGCAATGGACATCACCAACTTCACCCTCGGCGAAATCCAGTCGGCTCTGACCAACGTTGAATCGGCTCTGAAGGCGATGACCAGCGCCGGCGCTCAGCTCGGCTCGATCTCCAAGCGCATCGAACTGCAGGAAAACTTCGTCTCCGCTCTCAGCGACTCGATCGACTCCGGTGTCGGCCGTCTCGTCGACGCCAACATGGAAGAAGAGTCCTCCAAGCTCAGCGCCCTGCAGACCCAGCAGCAGCTGGCCGTCCAGTCGCTGTCGATCGCGAACTCCTCTTCGCAGACCATCCTCACGCTGTTCCGCGGCTAATAACCCTCGGAAACATCAGCCCGCCGGTCTCCGGCGGGCATTGGTATCGAGCCGCGCTCCGATGGAGCGCGGCTTTTTTAATTTCCGTTAACGATCGATTAACCATAATGCTGTCTTCTGCGGTCAACGAGACGGCGGGTTAACCAAATTTAAGAATCGGTTAACAGGCATGAGGCTGGTCCCCGTTCCCGGTAGCTTTCCGGAATGTCCCTTTTTTCCACATGCCGACAAGGGGCAATCATTTCATGACCAGCATTTTGACGAACGTCGCGGCAATGGCCGCTCTTCAGACACTTCGCGGAATCAACGACAGCCTCGAGGACACGCAGAACCGCGTATCATCGGGTTACCGCGTCGAAAAGGCGGCCGACAACGCCGCCTACTGGTCGATCGCAACGACCATGCGTTCCGACAACAAGGCACTTTCCGCCGTTTCCGACGCTCTTGGCCTCGGCGCCGCCAAGGTCGACACCGCTTACTCCGCCATGGACAGTGCCATCGATGTCATCAGCGAGATCAAGGCGAAGATCGTCGCTGCAACCGAAAAGGGTGTCGACAAGGCTAAAGTGCAGGAAGAAATCGGCCAGCTGCAGCAGCAGCTCCTGAGCATCGCGCAATCGGCTTCCTTCTCCGGTGAAAACTGGGTTGCCGGCGCTGACGGCACCAAGAGCGTCGTTTCCTCGTTCGTCCGCGATGGCAACGGCAATGTCTCGGTCAAGACGACGGACTACATTCTGGACACGAGCTCGGCGGGCAACGTTCTCTTCGGCATGGACTCGACCGGCGCGATCGAGACCAGCTCCGGCCTTATCGGCACATCATCCGGTACGATCGGCTCGATCTACTCGATGGACATCACCAACTTCGATTCGCCTGAGATCTCCATGGCCCTGACGTCGATCGAGGCAGGCCTTGAGGCGATGACCAAGGCTGCATCGCAGCTCGGCTCTATTTCCACTCGCATTGAGCTGCAGGAAGGCTTCGTCAGCGCGCTCAGCGATTCGATCGACTCCGGTGTCGGCCGCCTCGTCGACGCCAATATGGAAGAAGAATCCTCCAAGCTCAGCGCCCTGCAGACCCAGCAACAGCTGGCCATTCAGTCGCTGTCGATCGCCAACTCCAGCGCTCAGAACATCCTCACGCTGTTCCGCAGCTAAGTCAGGCGCTGAAGCTGGACCGAATCTTGCGCCATCGTCTGGCAGCACGTGTAAAGCCTCCCGGACCGCGCCCGAAACGGCGCGGTTCCTTCTTTTATATCAATAGTTTGATCGAAATTTCTGTCGACGCGCCAAGCTCGGCGCCGCGCTCTTGCCCAACAGGTTGATATCGAGTTAACTTCGCTTTGAGTTGATTTGCTTTTGCGACACACCGGTGGAAACCCTGCCGGAGGCATGACGCCACCCCAGTCGCCGCCGGCAATCCGGCCTGCCCTTTCACCCCGATTCCGAGACCTGTCGATGACCGTTAAGATTACCAGCGCGGCCGCGGTGAATGCGCTTGCGGTGCTGCGCAGCATCAACAAAGAAGCCAGCCAGACCCAACAGCAAGTGTCCTCGGGATATCGTATCGAGACGGCCGCCGACGATGCGTCCTACTGGTCGGTCGCGACCGTCATGCGTTCGGACAGCACCAATCTCGGAACGGTCGGAGATGCGCTCGGTCTTGGCGCTGCCAAGGTGGATGCGACCTATACGGCGATGAACTCGGCGATCGATCTCATAGGTGAGATTCGCGCCAAGCTGGTTTCGGCAAGAGAGCCGGGCACCGACAAGGACAAGATCAACGCCGAGATCAGTGAATACAAAGAGCAGTTGCAGACGATCGTTGAATCGACGTCGTTTGCGGGAGAGAACTGGCTGCTGAACGGCGACACTGCTGCGCCGCCGACATGGTCGATCATTTCCGGTTTCGTGCGCGCTCCGACCGGCGAATACCAAGCCCAGACCATAGATTTCCCATCGTCGCAGACCATCCTCATCGACAAGAACAATGCGAGCGGCGGCCTGCTGACCAAGTCGGTCGATGCCAACGCGATCAACAACAGCGGTGCGACGTCGCGCAACTACTATCTTTTGAACGCCAACTCGACCACGCCGGCGACAGGTACGGAAATTGCGATCGACAACAACACGACCGATGCGCAACTCACCGACATGCTTGACGTCACCGACGCGCTTCTCTCCTCGCTGACGACGACGGCCGCGTCCATCGGCGTGATGAAGACGCGCATCGACGATCAGATCGACTATACCGCGGATCTGGCCGATTCGATCGACAAGAGCGTCGGCGCGCTCGTCGACACCGACATGGACGAAGCTTCGATCCGGCAGAAGGCGATCGAGACCCAGAAGCAGATGGCCGTCGAAGCGATCTCGATCCTCAACACGGCCGCCAGCAAGATCCTGATCCTGCTGGAATAGGGGTGGGCGCGATCACGAGTGGCGGCGGCGCCATTCATCCTCGCGCAAGTTTGACTGCCTAGTTTCCGGCATGAAGGCATCGTCCGAATCCATGCCGGTGCAGGGTCAGGCCCTTGCCCGTTTCGAAGGGGATGCCGGCGCGCAAGGTCACTTTAAGCGGGGGCGGGCATGCTGCATGCCTCCCGAATGCTGGATGGTTTTTTATGAGCATTACGCTTTCCCGGTATTTGAAGGATTTCGGTGAACCGGAATCGTCAGCGCCGATCCTCGACATGAACGATTTCGGCGGCGACGATTTCCCCGAAATGCCGAGCGAACCCGCAATCGACGTCGAGGCGGAGCGCCGCGAAGCCTATGCGGAAGGTCATGCCGCAGCGACCGTGGAATTGACCGAGAAATACGAACGCGAGGCGCGGGCGCTGGCGGAGGTCCATGCGCGTGAACTCGAGGAACTGAAGCTTCGCTACGAAGTCGAGGCGGCGGCGGTCATTGCATCCCGCATCCGCGATATTGCAGAAGAGGTCGCTCAGCTGGTCAGCGCCGGCGCTGCTCAGGTCATCGCGCCTGTGATGACGGAAGCGCTCGCCGCCAAGGCTGCCGAAAGCCTCGCCGCCCTGCTGCGTGATGCGATCCTCGAAGGCGCGGCCGGAGCAATCGTCGTCAGGGGCCCGACCCGGCTTTTCGACATATTGAAGGCCGAGCTCGGCGAACATGCCGGCGCGGTTCGCCACTTTGAGACCGACGATATCGATCTTGCCGTCGAAATCGGTGATTCCGTTATCGTCACCCGTATGTCCGCCTGGGCGGCCAGCTTGAAGAAAGTTCTGGAATGAGCGAAGGCGAAAACCACCACCACGGCAAGAACGAGATTATCATCGTCAAGAGACATGGCGGCGGTGATCACGATGGCGCCCACGGCGGTGCGTGGAAAATTGCCTATGCCGACTTCATGACGGCGATGATGGCGTTCTTCCTGGTCATGTGGCTGGTCAATGCCGCTAACGAGGAGACCAAGGCCTCGGTCGCGACCTACTTCAATCCGATCAAACTCTCCGACGAAAAGCCGACCGAGAAGGGCCTGAAGAAGCCCGTCGACAATGCCGAGGGTGAGGAGAAGCAGGAGAAGTCGAAACAGAAGGAAGAAGATCCGAACGACGGCAAGGCCGCGGCGGATGGTGACGACCAGACATCGACCTCCGGCGACCAAACCAATTATTCCGAGGCCGATTTCTTCGAAAACCCTTATTCGGTTCTCGCCGAGATCGCCCAGGAAGTCGGCCAGCAGGCCAATGTCAGCGCCAAGGGCGATGGCGGTGCCGCCGATTCCGGCCCGGCCACCGGCGCCGATGGCGGCGAGGCCTATCGTGATCCCTTCGATCCGGATTTCTGGACGAAACAGGTCGAGGTCACGACGGCCGGCAAGCCGTTGCCGCCCGGCAAGAGCGACGACCAGGCGGTCGAGAGCGAGACGACCGAGATCGCCAAGCTTGAGGATGCCAAGCCGATACCGCTGACCACCGATCAGAAGGGTGCCCAGGAAACCAAAGAAACCAAGGAAACCAAGGGCGCGGTCGAGGCCAAGGACGGCAAGACGCCGGGTGGCAAATCGCCCGAAGACAAGAAGGCCGACGCTCAGAAGGACGCCGATCATCAGAAGGATGCGGACAAGAGTGCCGCCGAGGCCGAGCAGCAGCAGAAGGAAGCCGAGCAGTTGCAGGCGCAGATCGCCCAGCAGATCGGCGGCGTGGCCGGCAAGCTCGCCGAAGGCCTGACCGTGACGGCGTCCGAAGGCGGATTGCTGGTCAGCATCTCCGACCAGAGCGACGATTCGATGTTCAATATCGGTTCTGCGGTTCCGCGCCAGGAAATGGTGCTCGCCATGGAAAAGATCGGCGCGATCCTGAAGGAGAGGGGTGGTGCGGTTGCCATCCGCGGCCACACGGACGGTCGCCAGTATAAGGGCACGCAGAACGAGAACTGGCGGCTTTCGATGGACCGCGCCCAGAGCGCCTACTACATGCTTGTACGTGGCGGGCTCGACGAGAAACGCATCTCCCAGGTCTCCGGCTTCGCCGACCGTAGGCTGAAGCTGCCGTCTGACCCGTTCAACGCGACCAACCGCCGGATCGAGATTCTGGTGCAGGCGGATCAAGGATAGTCGAATGGCGCGTCGGCAGCATCGTTACGTCGGATTTGTGGCCCTCGGCCTGGCGATGCTTTCGCCGGCCGCAGCCAATGCGCAGGATTCGGACGATCTCGCGCCCTACAAGATGCTGCGGTCGCTGCAATTCGTGCAGGATTCCGTCGTTACCGGCGATCATTCGGCCGGTGAGATGCAGCGCTTCATGCTGGGCACGATCGACGAGCGGCTGCGCACCGTCAATCCCTCGATCTTCGACGACGACCGCAATGTCGACGCAGCGCTGATCTACACGATGAGCGGCGGCAATCCCCAGACGCTCGAATATCTGATCGCCCACGACGTCAACGGCTATTTCGACAACCGCGTTACCGACGTGCTGCGCAAATATCTGAGCGGCAAGGGCCTCCTCGTCGCCAAGACGCTGCAGGAGACGGCCAGGGAATATCGCGACAAGAAGATCGGACCCTACCTTGCGCTGATCGGCGGCAACGTGCTGATCGCGACGAAACCGACAGACGCGCTGGATCTCTACGACCAGGCGCGTCTTGCCGCGCCGGGTACGATCGTCGAGGAGGCGGCGTTGCGCCGCTCAGTCGCCATTTGCGTCGACAAGGGGATGCTCGACAGGGGAATGGCCTATTCACAGCGCTATGTCAGACGATTCCTGCATTCGCCCTATGCCAGCCAGTTCGCCGATCTTTTCGTCACCCTCGTCGTCGGCCACGATCACGACGTGAAACCGCAGGATGTCATTGACATCCTGTCCTTCATGGACGCACCCCGCCAACGCGAGGTTTATCTGCGTATCGCCCGCGCCGCCGCTATATCAGGCAAGCCGGAGCTGGCGCGCATGGCGGTCGGACGCGTGCAGTCGCTTGGCGGCGGCACCGACAATGCTTTCGGTCCGCTCGCGGATTTCTATGGCGGCATGGCCGGCCTTCCCACGGAGGATATCGATCAGGCAGCAAAGAATGTCAGCGGCATCGACGGCAATGCGCTGTCGCGGCGGGATCGGGCTCTGCAGGAGGCGGCGCGATCCGTTGCCGAGCAGATCCTGCGCGCTCCCGACCCGGCAAGCTTGACGCAAGCCTCCAATCCTAACACTGATCATCAAGAAATCACTTCTGAAAAGGCTGCGGCGATAGCCATGCAACCGGGAGCGCCAGGCGCGCTTTCCGAGCCTGTTCCGGGAGGTGTGGCATCGACTGGCCAAAGCCAGGATACCGACCCCTCATTCAACGCATTTGTGACGACCAGTCGATCCAAGCTCGACGAGATCGACGGTCTTCTGGCGCAGGAAGGCAACGAACAATGATGGATATAAGCGTCTCGGGCGGAGCCTCCGGTACGGAGACGGCTGCGGTTGCGAAATCCGCGCGACTGGCCGGAAAAGGTGATGCCGACGGCCAAAAGAACGGCTTCTTCGACGCGCTTGCCAAGGCAGGCAGCGATGCCGTCAATGGCGAGCCCGACGATGCGCAGCCGGATCAGGGCGTGGCTGCCGATGGCGGCGCCGAGAAAGTGGCGCGGACGATCCGCGGCCGCAGCAGTGCAAAGCCGCTGATCGACCTAAGCGACGCCGCTCTGAAGGCACAGGCGGAGGTGCAGCCGGAAACGATTGCCAGTGTTGAAAAGGCCACGACAAAGCCCGTAAAGGCTGAGGTCAAAATGCCGGCCGATCTCGCCTTCGGCAAGCTCGATCCGAAGGACAGTCCCGCAGACGAGGTCGCTCCGGCAGCCAAGGGCGGCAAACACACCAAGGCCGACGCGTTGGAAACCGATACGGACAAGGTCAGCGACGATGATGACGGCGGCATTTCCGATGTCCTGGGTCTGCTGAAGCAGGAGCCTGCCGACGGGACCGTGACTTTGCCGGCGGCCACCGCACATCACCTCTCCGCCAAGGTCGACCAGGCTGGAGCGGGCGACAAGAGCCTCGATAGTATCGAGGCCAAGGCGGGCGGCCATGCGTCCGACGCTCTTGCCGCGGTCAGCGGCAATAACGAGAGCGGCAAGGCGAATGACATCAAGGTTCCCGGATCGGAGACTGCCGAAGCCGCCGATGGCAAGACATTCTGGTTGAGCCGCGCCGATGGCCGCGGCGTGTCGATGGATGTCCACATCGGCACGGATCAGGCCGGGCCGAAAGATGGCACGAAGAAGGCCGATGTCGAAAACGTTTCGGTGCTCGAATCGCGCCGCTATATCGGCCTGATGCAAAATACGAATTCCGCCGCCGTCACCGCCGCTCTCGCCGGCGATACCGAATGGGCGCGCGCCATGGAGCCGAGCTCGGCGCTCTCCAACGCGGCGGAATGGACGAGCACCGGCAAGGTGGTCAATACGTTGAAGATCCAGATGAACCCGCTCGATCTCGGCCTGGTGACGGCGACCATGCGCCTGTCCGGCGACGCCCTGAACATCGACCTCAAGGTCGATACCGGAGCGGCCTATCGTCAAATGAAGGAAGATCACGGCAAGATTCTCGAAGCTCTGCGCAGCCAGGGTTACGCGGTCGAAAACGTCACCATCAGCATGGCGCCGGTCGAGCGTCCCGACGCCGGCAATCAGGGCCAGGCCTCTCAGCAGCAGTCGCTTCCTCAACAGGGGCAGGGCGGCGAGGCGCGCGAGCGCCAAAATCAGACGGCACAGCGGACGGACGGAGGCTTCAATGGCGCAGGCGATACCAGTATTGAAGACACTCGTTCTGGCGGCAGCAGCGGCACTGGCGGCGTTTACCTCTGAGGCGATCGCCTCCACCGGCGCCTGCGAACGCGAGATCCAGTCGGCAGCGGCCAAATACGGCATCCCGGAAGGCATCCTCTATTCGGTCGGTCTGACGGAGACCGGCCGCAAGGGCTCGCTCTATCCCTACGCCATGAACGTCGAAGGCAAGGCGATCTTTCCGCCCTCGGAGCAGGACGCGATGCGGCAGTTCGATGTCGCCCGCAGCAGCGGCGCCAAGCTCATCGACATCGGCTGCATGCAGATCAACCATTACTTTCACGGCGAGAATTTCCGCTCCGCTGAGGAGATGTTCGACCCGCATCGCAACGTCGAGTATGCGGCAAAATTCCTCCGCAATCTGCATGACCGTCACGAGACATGGACGATGGCGGTAGCCAGATACCATGCTGGACCCAACAACAATCCGGCGCAGAAGCAATATGTCTGCCGCGTCATCTCCAATCTCGTGGCTACGGGTTACGGCAAGTGGACTCTCAATGCGAGTAACTTTTGCCGAAATTGATTCAACCAAAGATGGAAGAGGCGTATTGTGACGAAACTGTGTCACAATGTGGCGGGAATCCGGCGGGAATCCCCTGCGCAAGTCATATTTAACCGACTGTTAACTTTTCCACGAAATTTTGGTGTGCATAATCAGGTGTACCCACTAGATATAGATCAAATCGCTACCCAGATCTTAATCAATTATTAGTTTCTGCCATTAACTTTAACGAGTTGTCGCCGATTCGTGCGATTCGTACCCATAGATCATCGAAGTGCCACACTGATTCGGAGGCGGACGAATGATCGTAGTGGTTGATGAGCGTGAGCTCGTGAAAGATGGATACACATCTCTGTTCGGTCGTGAGGGCATTCCCTCCACCGGCTTTGATCCAGCGGAATTTGGCGAGTGGGTACAGACCGCCGCCGATTCCGACATAGCTGCAGTCGAGGCCTTTCTGATCGGTCAGGGCCAGCGCAACTTCGAACTGCCCCGGGCGATCCGGGACCGGTCGATGGCGCCGGTGATTGCGGTCAGCGACCAGCACTCGCTCGAAAACACTCTTGCGCTTTTCGATTGCGGCGTCGACGACGTGGTGCGCAAACCGGTGCATCCCCGCGAGATCCTCGCAAGGGCGGCTGCCATCCGGCGCCGGCTGAAGGCGATCACCAACTACACCGAGATCGGCGGTATCCGCGTCTTCTCGGATGGTCGTGACCCCGAGATCAACGGCGAAGTCTTCGCACTTCCCCGGCGCGAGCGCCGCATCCTCGAATATTTGATCGCCAATCGCGGTCGCCGGGTCACCAAGACCCAGATCTTCAACGCCATCTACGGCATCTTCGATGAAGAGGTCGAGGAGAACGTCGTCGAAAGCCACATCTCGAAGCTGCGCAAGAAGCTGCGCAAAAAGCTCGGCGTCGATCCGGTCGATTCCAAGCGCTTCCTTGGTTACTGCATCGATTGGGCCTGATTTCTCGGCCGGGCGGCGGCGCCCGGCTGAACCTCAATATCCGGCCTCGCAACTCGCCATGACAGACAGCTTCACGCAAGGCCCGACAAATACTCTCGTGCATAACATGTAAAACGAGGTTTTCAGATGAGCATTTTCGGCAGCATGAAGACGGCAGTATCGGGGATGAACGCGCAGGCGAACCGCCTCAGCACCGTCGCCGACAACATCGCCAACGTTAACACCACCGGTTACAAGGCTGTGTCGACGAGCTTCTCGTCGCTGGTTCTGCCCTCCTCGGGCGGCAACTACAATTCCGGCGGCGTTCAGACCTCGGTCCGCCAGGCCGTTTCCGACCAGGGCGATATTTCCTACACCACCTCGAGCACCGACCTCGCGATCTCGGGCGACGGCTTCTTCATCGTCCAGGGTGCGGACGGTACGCCGGTCCTGACCCGCGCCGGCGACTTCACCAAGGACGACGAAGGCAACCTCGTCAACGCCGCCGGCTTTCAGCTGATGGGTTATTCCTATGACGCCGGCTCTCCCGCCGTCGTCGTCAACGGCTTCGATGGCCTCGTTCCCGTCAATGTCAATCAGGAAGGGCTGACCGCCATCGCCTCGACATCAGGGGTCTTCAAGGGCAACCTCGATTCCGGCGCCAATGTCGTTTCGACCGCGGCGGATCGCCCGAGCGCCAACAGTGCCACCACGACAGCCGACACCAAGAAGTTCTCGATGGTCGCCTACGACTCTCTCGGCAACAAGGTGATGTACGACTTCTATTTCACGAAGACCTCGGTCACGACACCGCCGCCGGCAACTCCTGCGACTGCCAGCACCTGGGAAGTTGCGATCTTCCGCAACGCCGATGCTGCGACGGGCGGCACGACCTCCTTCCCTTACAGCACCGCCGCTATCGGCACGACCACGCTCGATTTCGACGCCACTGGAAAAATAACCAACTCGACGGGTGCCGTCACGATCGACGATACGGCGAGGACCGGCCAGATGATCGACATGGATCTCACGGGCTTCACGCAGCTCGGCGCCGACTTTGCCGGCACCGGTACGCCGAACGGCCAGGCCGCCAGCCCGGTCAAGGACGTCACGGTCGATGGTGACGGCATCGTCTACGCCAAATACGAGGACGGCAGCACCAAGCCGCTCTACCGCATTCCGCTGGCCAACGTCGCGAGCCCGGACAAGCTGACGCTGATGAGCGGCAACGTCTACAGCGCCAACGGCCAGTCGGGCGTCACTGTCACCGGCTTCCCGCAGACCAACGGTCTCGGCACGATCAAGGCAGGTGCCCTCGAAGGCTCGAATGTCGACCTCGCCGGCGAGCTGACCGAGATGATCGAATCGCAACGCAGCTATACCGCCAATTCCAAGGTGTTCCAGACGGGTTCCGACATTATGGACGTTCTCGTCAACCTCAAGAGATAAGCAAGGTACCGGGTAAGCCATGTCGCTCACGTCAGCACTTAATACCGCGCAGAGCATATTCAACAATACGGGCACTCAGAGCAGTGTCGTATCGAACAATATCTCGAATGCCGGCAACAAAGATTACGTGCGCCGGCAGGCGATGCTCACCACGTCCTTGAATGGCGCGCAGGTCGTCAAGATCGACCGGGCGCAGGAAGAGGCGCTGCTGCGCCAATACCTGAAGACATCCTCTCAGGACAGCGCCCAGCAGACCCTGCTGAGCGGTCTCGAGGACCTGAAGTCAATCGTGGGTGGCAACGACTACGAAACGTCGCCATCCACCTATCTCGGTGTTTTCCAGCAGAAGCTTCAGGCCTTCCGCACGACGCCGGGCAGCACTGTCGCCGCTCAGGGCGCCATCACCGCCGCCCAGGACGTCGCCAACTCGCTGAACAATGCCTCGCAATCCGTTCAGAACGTTCGCGCCACCGCCGACAAGCAGATCGCCACCGACGTCGATAAGCTGAATACACTCCTCAGCGACTTCGAGAAGGCCAACAACGCGGTGAAGACCGCCACGTCCTCGGGTGCGGATGCCTCCGGCGCCCTCGACGAACGTGAAAAGGCTCTCAAGCAGATTTCGCAGATCGTCGGTGTCAACACAACGACGCGCGACAATAACGACATGGTGCTGAGCACGTCTGACGGGACGATCCTCTTCGAGACGATCCCGCGCAAGGTGACGTTCAAGTCTCAGGACGTCTATACCGCGACCATCGCCGGCAACTCGGTCTATGTTGACGGTGTGGCACTTCCGCGCGGCAGTGGCTCGACGACGACGGGGCAGGGAAGCCTTCAGTCTCTCCTCCAGGTGCGCGACGAAATCGCCCCGAACTTCCAGAAGCAGCTCGACGAAGTCGCTCGCGGCCTGGTCTCGCTCTTCAAGGAGCAGAACACGGTGGCCGGTCCGGCCTATGTGCCAGGCCTCTTCACCTGGAGCGGCGGTACGGTCGATACCGGCGCCACCGCGGTTGCCGGCATGGCGGCGACCATCACGGTGAGCAGCCGCGTCATCACCTCGCAAGGCGGCGATCCGATGCGCCTGCGCGATGGTGGCATCAACTTGACCGGCCTCGTCCTGAACACGTCAGGCGCCAGCGGTTATACGACTGAACTCGATCGTCTCTATACCGCATTGGGCTCCGACATTGATTTCGATCCGGCGGCGGGGACGCCGGTCGGTTTCGACGCCACGACGGGTATCGATTCGAACGTCAGCATCATGGAATTCGCCACGAATTCGCTTGGCTGGCTCGAGCAGTACCGCAGCAACGCCACGACGGCGGCGGAGAACACCTCGGCGGCGCTGTCGCGCTCCGACGAAGCCTATTCCAATGAGACCGGCGTCAACCTCGACGAGGAGCTGACTCTGCTCCTCGACATAGAGCAGTCCTACAAGGCGGCAACCAAGATCCTGAACGCCGTTGACGAAATGTTGAAGTCATTGCTGGATATTGCGAGTTAAGCCATGAAGAGCTCATTTATTTCAAGTTCGGCCATTCAGAATGCGATGCGGTTGACCATCCGTCAGGCGCAGAACCAGATGACGAAGGCGACGATGGAAGCGACGACGGGAGTCTATGCCGATATCGGCGTCTCGCTCGGCGGCAATGCCGCCAGGAGCGTGGATTTCAGCCGCGAGGTCGACCGGATAGCCTCGATCAAATCGAGCAATTCGCTTGTCACCGCGCGCATGGAATCCTCGCAGCTCGGCCTTTCCAAGATGAAGGATGTCGGCGACGGCCTCGTTTCGAAGCTGACGGCTCTCCAGGGCAGCCACGACCCAGGCAGCATCACCGTCGCCATCCAGTCGGCGACCAGCGCGCTCTCCACCATGATGGACACGGCCAATACCATGGTGAACGGCGAATATCTGTTCTCCGGCATCAATACCGATGTTCAGCCACTCACCGACAAGACCACCGCGACGAGCGCTGACATCGTCACCGCATTGAACACGTATGCGACAGGTCTCGGCAAGTCGGTAAGTGATCTCACGGGCACCGAAATGGAGACCTTCATCACCACGACGGTAGAGCCGATGTTCACCGAGGCGGCCTGGACCGACCCGACGACCGGCTGGTCGCAGGCATCGAGCCAGAACATGACGAGCCGCATCAGCAACTCCGAAGTGATCGAATCCTCGACCAATGCCAATTCCGAGGGCATGCGTTACTTCGCGCTCGCCTCGGTGATGACCTCGGCACTGTTGGGCCAGGGCCTCAGCAGCGATGCGATGAGTACTGTGTCCAAGCAGGCGATCAGCTATACGACGAAGGCGACCAGCGGCCTCGTGACCCAGGCAAGCCAGCTCGGCCTTTCCCAGGAGCGCGTCAAGAAGTCCAACGACGCCCTCGACGCCCAGTCCAACATCATCAAGAACAAGCTCGTCGATCTCCAGGGCGTCGATCCCTACGAAGCCTCGACCCTCGTCAAGACCTTGGAAACGCAGCTTGAAACCGCTTACACGATCGTCTCGAAGATCCAGCAGTTGAGTCTTGTAAACTACCTTTGATGAGCAAAGGCGCGCAATAAAGAAGGATGCATGAATGTATCAGTTCTCATATGCCGAAGTCATGCAGGACTCGGTGGCCGACGCGAAAGAGCGGGAATGGCAGGTTCTTGACCGGTCCATAGACCTGCTGTCGTTGGCGCGCGAAAAGGAAAAATACGGCCGGGAAGCCATTGAAGCCCTGTTTTATACCCGCCGGGTGTGGATCAGCTTCATCGAGGATCTGAAACATCCCGACAACCAGCTGGAGATCGAGCTCAGGGCCAACCTCATCTCGATCGCGATCTGGATATTGAAGGAATGCGACAGGATCAGAAAACGTCAGTCTAATAACTACCAGGGCATCATCGACGTTACCACCATCATCAGGGATGGACTTAAATGAAAAGTACACTTCGCATTTCTCTGAAAGCCGGAGAAAGAATCTTCATCAACGGCGCCGTCCTGCGCGTCGACCGCAAGGTCGCGCTGGAATTCCTGAATGATGTGACGTTCCTTCTCGAAAACCATGTCCTCCAGCCGGAGGGAGCCACGACGCCGCTGCGTCAGCTCTATTTCATCGCGCAGATGATCCTCATCAACCCCGAGGGCAAGGACCACTCGACGGCGATGTTCCGCAAGTCGATCACCATGCTGCTCACCTGCTTCAAGAACGAGGAAATCCTCGCCGAACTGAAGCGCATCGATGCGCTCGTCTCGACCGGCCGCGCCTTCGATGCGTTGAAGGCGATCCGCGGCCTCTACACGATCGAAGACAATATCCTCAACAACCACGAAATGCCGCCGACGATGGTCGAGCAGATTCGCAGGGAGATTGCACCATGGCGGTAGATGCCACATCAAGCGTGAGCACGACGAGCACTTCGACCTCGACGAGTTCGGCCCAGCAGAAGGCGACGCTGAACTACGACAATTTCCTTCAGCTGCTCATCGCGCAGATGAAGAATCAGGATCCGACCGATCCGGTCGACGCCAGCGAGCAGATGTCGCAGCTGGCGAGCTTCTCGCAGGTCGAACAGACGATCCAGACCAACACCAAGCTGGACACGCTGCTCGCAAGCTCGAGCCTCACCCAGGCCAGCAGCTACGTCGGCAAATATATGGAAAGCGCCGACGGCACCGTCAAAGGCACCATCGAATCCGTCAAGGTTTATTCGGACGGAATCATTGCGACGACCACGGATGGCGGTAATATACTCGTGCAGGCGGGAATCACTGTTGCCGACAAGGCGCCGACCAGCGATACCTGATACCCACGGCGCCGGTGCGCCGCATGCTCGGATGATACCAATCAATGGCGGTCCGGCCACGGCGGGGCCGCTTCAAGGCGATATGAGGTTGCCTTCGGATGAATGAAGCTGATGCATTGGATCTGTTCCAGGCGGCGATCTGGACGGTCCTGATTTCCGCAGGTCCCGCCGTCGTCGCGGCGATGGTGGTGGGTCTGGTCATTGCCTTGATCCAGGCGCTGACCCAGGTGCAGGAAGCGACGCTGACCTTCGTGCCGAAGATCGTCGCGGTTCTCATCACGGTCGGCGTCACTGCGCCTTTCGTCGGCTCGCAGATATCCATTTTCACCAATCTGGTCTTCTCGCGCATCCAGTCCGGCTTCTGAGCCACCTTCGCGCAAGCTTCGCCATTTAACTCTCGATCCGAATTGGGCGGGCTGCATGTCCGCCTCCTCTCATGAAGAGACGGAATCGTCATGGCGCAACCACCTGCACTCCCCCTTCCAAAAGTCGCCCCGAGCCTGCGCGATGTCGGTTTTGCCCTCGGCATCATCGGCATCATCTGCATTCTCTTCCTGCCGATCCCGCCATTCCTGATCGACATGGGACTGGCCTTCTCGATCGCCTTCTCGGTGCTGATCCTGATGGTCGCGCTGTGGATCCAGAAACCGCTCGATTTCTCGTCTTTCCCGACCATTCTGCTGATCGCGACGATGACCCGGCTGGCGCTGAACATCGCGACGACACGCGTGATCCTCTCCCACGGCAATGAAGGCCATGACGCAGCTGGCGGCGTCATCGCCGGTTTTGCAAGCCTGGTAATGTCCGGCGACTTCGTCATCGGTCTGATCGTCTTCCTGATCCTCATCACCATCAACTTCATCGTCATCACGAAGGGCGCCACGCGTATCGCTGAAGTCGGCGCGCGTTTCACCCTGGATGCCATCCCCGGCAAGCAGATGTCGATCGACGCCGATCTCTCGGCCGGCATCATCGACGAGAGGGAAGCTCAGCGCCGGCGCAGGGAGCTCGAGGAGGAAAGCTCCTTCTTCGGTGCGATGGACGGTGCGTCGAAATTCGTGCGCGGCGATGCCGTCGCCGGCCTGATCATCACCTGCATCAACATCTTCGGCGGCATCATCATCGGCTATTTCCGCCACGGCATGCCAATCGGCGAAGCCGCTGACGTCTTCGTCAAGCTCTCCGTCGGCGACGGCCTCGTCTCGCAGATGCCGGCTCTCATCGTCTCGCTCGCCGCCGGCCTTCTCGTCTCTCGCGGCGGCACCACCGGCTCCACCGACCAGGCGGTCGTCAATCAGTTGAGCGGTTATCCCCGTGCGCTTTCCGTCTCGGCGGTGCTGATGTTCATCCTGGCCTTGATGCCGGGTCTGCCGTTTGTGCCCTTCGTAGTCCTCGGCGGTCTTCTCGCTTTCGGCGCCTGGTTCATCCCGCGTCAGGTCGAGGCAGAGAACATGCTTCGCCGCGAGCAGGAAGAAAAGAAGGTCGTCCAGAACAAGGAACTGGAAAAGGATTCGGTCAAGGCAGTGCTGCGCACCTCGGAGATCGAGCTCGCACTCGGCAAGATGGTCTCGACGCGCCTGCTCGGCGCCCACCAGGAGCTTGCCTTCCGCGTCGGCAAGATGCGCAAGAAGTTCGCCACGCAATACGGTTTCGTCGTGCCCGAGATCAAGGTGACCGACGATATCGCCATCGCCGAGAAGTCCTACCAGATCCGCATCCACGGCACGACCGTCGCCTCCAACCTGCTGCGCGTCGGCGAAGTCCTCGTCGTCACCGGCGCCGGTCGCCGGCCGAGCATTCCCGGCGACGAAATCCGCGAACCCGCTTTCGGCATGCCTGCCGTCTCGATCCTCGAAAACTTCGCCGACGATCTGAAGCGCGAGGGCTTCCAGCCGATCGACAACGTCTCCGTCGTGCTGACCCATATGAGTGAGGTCATCCGCAACAACCTGCCGCAGCTTCTGTCCTACAAGGACGTCAAGGTGCTGATCGATCGGCTCGATCCCGAATACAAGAAGCTTGCCGACGAGATCTGCTCGTCGCACATGTCCTATTCCGGCCTGCAGGCGGTGCTCAAGCTGCTGCTTGCCGAACGCGTCTCGATCCGCAACCTGCACCTTATCCTCGAGGCGGTGGCCGAGCTCGCCCCGCATGTCAGGAAGACCGAGCAGATCGTCGAGCATGTCCGCATCCGTATGGCCCAGCAGCTTTGCGGCGACCTCGCCGACAACGGCGTGCTGCGCGTGCTGCGGCTCGGCAGCAAATGGGATCTCGCTTTCCATCAGGCGCTGAAGCGCGACGCCAAGGGCGAGGTGATCGAATTCGACATCGATCCGCGCAGCCTGGAGGAGTTCAGTGAGCAAGCGACCAAAGTTATCCGTGAGTTCATGGATCGCGGCCTGCCATTCGCACTTGTCACGTCGCCGGAAACACGCTCCTATGTGCGCATGATCATCGAACGGCTGTTCGCCACGCTCCCGGTCTTGTCGCATGTCGAACTGGCCAAGGGCATCGAGATAAAGATTTTGGGCTCTATTTCATGATAACAGACCCGCAAGGGACCGTTCTCGCGCTGTTTCTGGTTTTCTGCCGGATCGGTGGCTGTGTGCTGGCCCTTCCGGGTTTTTCCTCGGCGCGCGTGCCCGAACAGCTTCGCGTCTTCATCGCCGGCGCGCTCTCGATCGCCGTCATGCCGTTGCTCTGGGATACCGTCTATCCGGCCGTTCACACCAGTGCCGGAACCTATATCGGCCTGATCTTCAGCGAATCGCTGATCGGCGTGATGTACGGCATGCTGGCGAGGATCTACACGCTCGGCATGCAGTTCGCCGCCTCGATCACCGCCATGATGGTCGGCTACACCCAGCCGGGTTCCGCCGACATCCTCGAAGACACGCCGGAGACCAGCCTGTCGGCCTTTATCACCTTTGCCGGCATGATGATCCTCTTCATCATGGATTTCCATCACATCGTCTTCCGCGCGCTGATCGATTCCTATACGACCATGCCCTTCGGCGGCCTGATGCAGATGCGCGCGACGCTGATCTCCTTTACCGATACGCTGGAGCAGACCACCTACATCATGCTGCGGCTGTCGAGCCCGTTTTTGATCTATGGCCTGATCTTCAACGTCTCGATCGGTTTCATCAACAAGCTGGCGCCGCAGATCCCGGTCTACTTCATCTCCACGCCCTATCTGCTGATGGGCGGGCTCTTCCTGATCTATTTCTCGATTGCGGCGATGGTCAGCCAGTTCGGCCAGTCCTTCGGCTCGATCTATATCGGACGATGAGGCTGATATGATCGAAAAGAAGCGCTCCCAGAAGCTCAAGCGGCTGCTCTCGGTGCAGCGGCATATCGAAAGAATGGCCGAGAACGACCTGGCCGAAACCAGCCGCCAGCGTGTCGAGGTCAATGTGGCGATGGACGACGTCATCCTCGCGCTCGGCTCGATGGACCCCGTCCACCACGCCTTCTCGCAGAATTACGCCGACCGATTCGGCAGGCTCACCATCAAGGACCAGCAGCTGACCGGCATGCAGCAGATCCACGAGATGCGGCTGACGCGCGAGCGCGCCAAGGGCGACCGCCTTGAAGACGGCATGAAGGAAGCCCTGGAAGTCGAGCGCCGTGAGGCCGATGACAATGCCGTCTACGATGTCATCGATCAGCAATTCGCAACGCCAGCCTCCAGCAAGCTTCAAAAACCATAGTCGTTACGATCTTAAATTCAGAGGATTGTAACGTGGCTATTTCGCCTCCCAGTGATCTGGTCCTGGACGTTGTCAAAGCTGCCGACCCCATGGAGGTTCAGGCGGCCCAGGAAAAGTTGAAGGCAAATCGTGCGGCCTTTGCCGCAACGAGCCTCGCCGAGAATGGCAAGGGCTTCTCCAATACGGTCGACGTTCTCGATCATGTCGGCCAGAAGAGCGGCCTCGCCAACATCCAGAACCGCACCAAGACCGAGGAAGTTCCGGAAAGCTACCGGAAGTTCGAGGCCATGGTCCTGCAGAATTTCGTCAAGTCCATGCTGCCGAGCGAAAGCGAAGAGGTCTACGGCAAGGGCGCGACCGGCGATATCTGGAAAGGCATGATGGCCGAACAGCTCGGCAACACCATGGCCAAGGGTGACGGCATCGGCATCGCCAAGCAGATGTACAGCGAACTTCTGCGCCGGCAGGAAGGCAAGATCGTCAATGCCTCCACCGACGACGATGACCGCAACACCGCGCTCAGCATGATCGACGACTTCCAGCGTAAGACCTTTGGCACGCCGACCGCCGACGCCAAGACCGATAGAACAGGATGATCTTAGGCCGGTTGGCCAAAAATCCAAATCCCGTTCCAATTAAACAGTTGGAGCATGCTGTCGTCCGAAAACCGCGTACGTTTTTGGCATCATGCTCTAAGCGAAGCATAACCGAGGGTACCATGGAAATAATTTCGAACGAATACAGGATCAAATCCGTTCTCGGACGCCTCGAAATGATCATCGACAATGAGAACACCCGGATCGGCAACGATCCGCAGTTCGATCTCAAGGTCTCCAATGCGCATAAGAGCCGCTGCCTCTACGAGCTGTCGATGCTTTTCCGCGATACCGATCCGGCCGAGCTTGCCGCTGCCCATCTCGATCAGCTGCACGGCCTGAAGAAGAAGCTGGTTCTCAACGCCCGTCGCGTCGAGGCACATCTCGAAGCGGTTCGCGCTGTCGCCGACCTGCTGAAGAACGCAGTTCAGGACGCCGACGCCGACGGCACCTATTCCCAGGAACAATTCGCCGCGCGTGGAAACTGATGATCAAGCTCGTCCTCACCGGTGTCTGGGTTTGCGCCATCACCTTGGCATCGGTCTATTTCTCGGTGTACCTGGCGACCGCGCCGGCGCCCGCAGCAACGGATTCCAAGCAGAGCGCGCTTGAACTGGTGAAGGGCGAAACGATCACGGTGCCGATCATCGGCAACGGTGCGATCACCGGCTATTTCCTCGGCCGCGTTTCGTTTATGATGAACAAGGACATGCTGAAAGGCGTGACGCTGCCGCTGAGCGAGATGACGACGGACGAGCTTTTCAGCCTGCTGGTCGGCAACAAGATGGTCGATATCGCTCACATCAAATCCTTCGATCCGAAGGCTTTCCGCGAGGAGATCAAGAAGGGCATGAACGAGCGCCTCGGCGGCGAATACGTCGCCGACGTGATGCTGGAGCAGCTCGACTATCTCTCCAAGGAAGAGGTCAAGGAAAGCTCCGCCGGTCAGCCGAAGAAGGTGGGCGCACCCGTCAAGATCGTCGAGACCGTACCGGCCAGCGAAGCACCGGCACCAGCGGCCCACTAAGGACTGTCATATCATCAACGACAAAACGGCGCCCGCGGGCGCCGTTTTGTCGTTTGCGCGCGTGGTTAATAAACGACTTATACGAGCATGGAAATTCAAGGAATTTTCCTAAGGGTTGTTTGAAACCGTGCTGTTATATCAGGTGTCACAGCTTGGCATGCGCCGCTTTTCCAGGATCGGAGCGACGCCCACCCGGCGGGACGCGACCGGCCCTTTCGAGACCTCCGGTGCGGAAATATGGGCTTGTTTTCCGGGATGTCGGGCGCATGCAGCACCCTCGGCAGGAGGTAGGAATGAATTTGATTGCAAACTTCGCGGTGCTCGCATCGCGGCGGACGATCTTCGATCTGCCGGTCTGCGATCTCGGCTGGGACGACGCCCTCGTTTTCATCAACGAGCTGGCCTCCATTCCCGTCGGCCAGACCGTGGTTTGCTTCGTCAACGCCCACAACATGCTGACGACGCTGCGCGACGACGAATATTACCGGATCATGTCGCACAATCTGGTGCTGCCGGACGGTATCGGCCTCAACATCGCATCGCAAATCGCCCATGGTTCGCCGTTTCCCGCCAATCTGAATGGCACCGATTTCGTGCCGGCCTTCCTCACCTTCATGGAGGCCCCGCGCCGCATCGGCCTCATCGGCGGCAAGCGCTCGGTCGTCGAGGCGGCGGCGGAAAACTTCCGCAGACACACGCCCTGGCACGAATTCGTCGTCGTTTCCGACGGCTACTTCGACAAGGTCGATTCCACTGAGGTCATCGAGGAGCTCGAGCACCAGAAGCTCGATATCCTGATCGTCGGCATGGGAACGCCGCTGCAGGAGAAATGGGTTCACAACAATATCCGCGCCGATCATGCGCGCCTGGTGCTGACCGTGGGCGCTCTCTTCGACTTCGTCTCCGGCGCCGTCCCGCGTGCGCCGAAGACCGTGCGGATGATGCGCCTGGAATGGGCCTATCGCCTGCTGCAGGAGCCAGCGCGCCTCTGGCGCCGTTACGTCATCGGCATCCCGGTCTTCCTCTTCCATGTCCTGCGCTACCGCTTCCGCCGGCGCGAAAGGATCCTCAGCCATCCGGAAGAGCACGGCAGCGCACTGCAGCCGCAGGCGGACCGCAAGAAGGCGAGCTGACCCAATAGCACCGCGTGTCTAACAGGACGCGCGGTTTAGCAATTCTTGCCCGCTGCGGTTAACCATTTCTTTGCCATGAATATTTAGAGTCATTTAATCATCTGCGTCCGTGCGGATGAGCGAACTCGGCCATCATGTGCATGAGATGTGGCGCAAATGTACGATATCAGGGCCAGAAACAGCTTCCAGGATCGCGCAGCCGCAGGGCCGCGCCCCCATGACGATTCCTATGGGGCGCCCCGGTCAAGCCGACCTGATATCGCGCCGCCAGAGGCCGAATTGCTGCGCGCCATCGGCCGCGCGCTGGAAGAGCAGCGCGCAAGAGCGGCGCGCACCGCACCGCTGGTCGACCGCATCGAAACCATCCTCGGCAACCGCCTTCGGGCCGCCAACGACGTCGGCCATCCGCTTCCTCAGGAGCCGGCGGACGACAAAGAGCTAACTGTTCCGGCCGACGAGCCGATGATCTCACCCGAACCGCTGGCCGCGGTCCGTGAAGGACCCGCCGAGCCCCGGCCGGTAGCGCCGCGGCGTCGGGCGAACGGGATCGGCCTTGCGATGATGGTGGTCGCCGCGACGATCATCGGCGCGGGCTTGCCGGCTCTGATGTCAGCTTCGCCGGCCCTCTACCGTGCCGAGGCGACGCTTGCGGTGAAGAGCGATGCCGCAAGCCGCGCTGCCTTCACCCAGGCCGCGGCGAAAGGACTGCTGTCGGCGAGGGTGGTTGCTTCGACGGTCGCAGCCCTGAAACTCGATCATGATCCCGAATTTGCCGGCGCCAGCGCCAATGCGCTCGGCATCGCGCTCGATCTCCTTT
Organism: Rhizobium acaciae; assembly: GCF_025941625.1. NCBI lineage: Bacteria > Pseudomonadati > Pseudomonadota > Alphaproteobacteria > Hyphomicrobiales > Rhizobiaceae > Rhizobium > Rhizobium acaciae. The sequence goes on along the minus strand of NZ_JAPCZO010000021.1, from coordinate 22,193 downwards.
CGGCGACCGGTGCTGCTGCCGATCCGGCCTCGCGCGCCGAGGCGACGCTGAAACATGCCGTCGAGATACTGCCCGATGCCGCCGCCGGCACCATCCTCGTCAGGGTGACGACCGGCGACAGCGGCAAATCCATGCGCATCGCCGCAAGGCTTGCCGAAGCGGTGTCCGCGGCAGGCGGAACCGGCGGCAACGTCGAGACCGATACCGTCTTGCGTAAAGCCTATGACGAGATGAAAGCGGAGCTTGCCGCCTTCACCGCGAAGAGCGGCGAGGGCAACGTCAAGGTGGCGATCGATCTTCGCCGCCAGATCGACCGGCTCGATGCCGATTTGAAGGTCGCCGACCAGAACATCCTTGCCGCCAAGGCGCAGGCCGACCGGCTCAAGGTCGCAAAACTTGCCGAAGTGCTCGACGGTTCGCTCCCCTCCGATATGCTTTCGCCGGCGCTGCAGGACTGGCGCGACAAATATGCCGTCGCCAAAACGACGCTTGCGCAGCTTTCGGCCGAGCTCGGCCCGCGCCATCCGCGCCTCTTGCAGCAGCAGGCCGAAACGGACGGTCTGAAGGAGAATATGAGCAAGGAGCTTACCCGTCTTGCCCAGGCTTCCAACCTCGCCGCCAAGGCCGCCCTCGATGCACGCAAGGGCCTGAACGACCGCCGCAACACGCTGATCGCCCAGAGCCGAGACACCGGCGTCGATTTGTCACGCCTGACCGAACTCAGCGACAAGACGAATGCCGCCCGCTCGCGCCTCGAAGAGGCGACGTCCGCAGCGGTGGAAACGGCCGCCAACGGTGGTATCGTTCTCCTGAAGCCGGCGTTGGCGACCGCAGTATCGGGAAGCGATGGTCTGATCGGCCGCGCGCTGGCCGGTGCCGCGGCGGGCCTTGCGATAGGCCTTGCTGCGGCTTTCCTGCTCCGGTTGCGTAGGCCCGTCGCCGATTCCGCAAGCGAGAAAATGCCCGTATCCCGGCCGCAGGCCCCACTGCCCTCGATGCCTGTGCCGGCCCCCGCGCCGGTCGACGAAATGGAGCTGCTGCGCTCCGAAATCTCCGGCCTGCGCGACCGGCTTCGTGTTCATGCGCTCGAAGCGCGGCAGCCGCTGCGCTGAACGAACATTTCCTTGCAAGCTTGCTATTGCATTGCCGCTTTCCGACAGGATAGGGCGTTAGCGGGCAATTGACGCTCGCCGAGTATCCATAGATTGACGCGAAACAGGGCGGAGAGACGTGTGACGACAGTAATCGACGGAAAGAACGTAGCTGCATCGGTCATTCAGACGGTCAAGAGTGCGACAGCGGCGCTGGAAAAGAGCAGCGGCGTCACCACCGGCCTTGCGGTCGTCATCGTCGGCGACGACCCGGCAAGCCACGCCTATGTCGGCTCCAAGGGCCGAATGGCCAAGGAGTGCGGCTTCAAATCCGTTCAGCACACGCTGCCGGCCGAAACGAAGCAGGAGGATCTGGCAGCTCTCGTCGCCACCCTCAACGCCGATCCGTCGATCCACGGCATTCTGGTGCAATTGCCCTTGCCGAAGCCGCTCGACAGCGAGGCGATCATCCAGTCGATCCTGCCGGAAAAGGATGTGGACGGCCTGAGCGTCGTCAATGCCGGCAAGCTCGCCACCGGCGACCTGAAGACCGGACTGGTCTCCTGCACCCCGGCCGGCGCCATGGTCTTCGTCCGCCGCACCCATGGCGAGGATCTCTCCGGCCTCAACGCCGTCGTCATCGGCCGTTCCAACCTGTTCGGCAAGCCGATGGCGCAATTGCTGCTCAACGCCAATGCGACGGTGACGATCGCGCATTCCAGGACCAAGAATCTCGCCGAGATCTGCCGCAACGCCGATATCCTGGTGGCCGCCGTCGGCCGGCCGGAGATGGTCCGGGCCGATTGGGTCAAGCCCGGCGCGACGGTCATCGACGTCGGCATCAATCGGGTGGCAGCCCCCGAAAGAGGCGAGGGCAAGACCCGGCTCGTCGGCGACGTCGCCTTCGAGGAAGTCTCGGCGGTCGCCAGCACCATCACCCCGGTTCCCGGCGGCGTCGGGCCGATGACCATCGCCATGCTGATGGCCAACACGGTCATCGCCGCCCATCGCATGGCAGGGCAGACACCGCCGCAGTTTTGATTAGAGCATGATGCCGAAAGTGTGAGCGGTTTTCGGACGACATCCTGTTCTAGGCCTGGGGAACGGGACCTGTCGAGGCCCTGACGATCAGCTCGGTCTTCCAGAGCTCCTGGTCGGGGAAGGGGCCGGCCTGCTTTACCGTGCCGATCAGCCGCTGCGCGATGCGAACGCCCGCCGCCCGCAATGAAGAGCGTGTCGTCGTCAGCGGCACGGAAAAGCTTTCCGGTTTCAGCAGCGGCAGCACGTCGTCATGGGCGATCAGCGAGATATCCTCACCGAGCCGCAATCCGGCCTGGTTGACCGCGCGGATCGCGCCGAGCGCCAGCACCGTGCTGGAGCAGAGGATCGCCGTCGGCCGCTCCGGCAATTGCAGGAAGTGTTCCATCGCCAGCAGGCCTTGTTCGTCCGTCATCAGCGCATGGCTCATGCAGCCCTCCTCGAGCGTGAGCCCGCGCTCGGCAAGGGCTGATATGACGCCGTTCTTCCTGCGGATGGCGAAATCGAGATGCATCGGTCCGTTCATCAGCGCAAAGCGCGTATGGCCGAGCTGCAGCAAGAGCCGCGTTGCATCGTAGAAGGCGCCTTCATTGTCAATGTCGAGATAGGGATAGTCCGGCTCCGAACCGAAGGACCGACCATGCACGATATAGGGCATCGAGAGCGATTTCAGCATGGCGAGGCGCGGGTCGTGGCCGCGCATATAGGCGACGAACAGGGCATCGACATTGCCGCTGATCGCAAGGCGGCGCAGCGCCGCCACCTCGTCATCCGGGTCGGCCGGCATGATGACGAAGTGGAAGTCGTGGCGCACGGCCTCTTCACCGAGCCCGGCCAGGAATTCGCCGAAATGCACGTCGGACTGGTGGCCGGGCGCCGTCGGCATGACGAGGCCGATCGAGCCTGCCTTGCCGGTCGCAAGCCGCTGCGCCGCTTTGTTCGGCCTGTATCCGGTTTCCTTGACAGCCTGAAGCACGCGCTCCCGGGTCGCCTCATTGACCTCTGGATAGCCGTTGAGCGCCCGGCTCACCGTCGTCTGAGACAGCCCCAGCAATTCCGATAGCTGTTTGAGATTCACCTGCTATGCTTCCTCTCAGCCCGCCCGTCAGCCGTCTTGAAAAGGCTTGCCGCCTCCCAGTGGCATCCAAAGCGCTTTCAATTATGTATCATCTGGCGCGCTTGACTCAAGAAAAATCGCTCCATATTTCCCGATAGGCGCTGTTGCGCCGCGATATGCCGCGATATCTGGCGTGTTTGCAGCGGGTTTTCGCGAATTAACTTGACTCCATTCCACCGAAAGTGGAATGAGTTGGCTGTCAAAGCGCTTTGAAATTTCTTTATTGAGGGAATTCGGCGCCGTTGGGATTGTGATGGGAGGTTGATCACATGAAAAAGTCATTTTTGATGGGCGTTGCCGTGGCAGCGCTTTTTGCCGGTGCTGCGTCCGCGGCCGATTTGAAATTTGCCCCGGGACAGGATTCGAAGTTCAACTGGAAGAGCTATGACGAGTTCAAGGCTGCTCATGCCGATCTGAAGGGTCAGCCGCTGACGATCTTCGGGCCGTGGCGCGGCGAGGACGAGGCGTTCTTCATGAGCGTGCTTGCCTATTTCACCGAAGCCACCGGCGTCGATGCCAAATACTCCTCTTCCGAAAACTACGAACAGCAGATCGTCATCGACACGCAGGCGGGCTCGCCGCCGAACATTGCCGTTCTGCCGCAGCCCGGCCTCCTGGCCGATCTCGCCAGCAAGGGCTTCCTGACGCCGCTCGGCGATGACAACTCCAAGTGGATCAAGGACAATTACGGCGCCGGCGACAGCTGGGTCGGTTACGGCACCTACAAGGGCAAGGATGGCAAGGAAGCCTTCTACGCCTTCCCGTATAAGGCCGACGTAAAATCCCTCGTCTGGTACGTGCCGGAGAACTTCGAGGAAGCCGGTTACAAGATCCCGACGACCATGGAAGAGCTGCATGCCCTGACCGACCAGATCGTCAAGGACGGTGGCGTTCCCTGGTGCATCGGTCTCGGTTCCGGCGGCGCCACCGGCTGGCCGGCGACCGACTGGGTCGAGGACATCATGCTGCGCATGCAGCCGCCGGAAGCCTACGACAAGTGGACGACCAACGAGCTGAAGTTCACCGATCCGGCCGTCGTTGCCGCGATCGACGAGTTCGGCAAGTTCGCCAAGAACGCGAAATACGTCGATGGCGGCGTTGCGGCTGTGGCCTCGACCGATTTCCGCGACAGCCCGAAGGGCCTCTTCGCGGTTCCGCCGAAGTGCTACATGCACCATCAGGCCTCGTTCATCCCCTCCTTCTTCCCTGAGGGCACGAAGCTTGGCCAGGATGCCGACTTCTTCTACATGCCGACCTTTGCTTCGCATCCCGAACTCGGCAAGCCGGTTCTGGGCGCCGGCACGCTCGTCTCGATCGCCAAGGACTCGAAGACGGCCCGCGCCTTCATCGACTTCCTGAAGACCCCGATCGCGCACGAGGTCTGGATGGCGCAGTCGAGTTTCCTGACGCCGTACAAGGGCGTCAGCACCGAGGCCTATGCCAACCCGCAGATGAAGAAGGAAGGCGATATCCTGACCTCGGCCACCACCTTCCGCTTCGACGGTTCCGACCTGATGCCGGGCAAGATCGGCGCCGGCGCCTTCTGGACCGGCATGGTCGATTTCGTCGGCGGCAAGTCCGCTGAAGAGGCCGCTGGCGAAATCCAGAGCGCCTGGGACGGCATCAAGTAATCTTTCAAAATTATGCCGCCGGCTTGCCGGCGGCATGGCTTGCATGACTGGCCGGGCTCGCAAAGAGCCCGGCCATCGCAGGATATATTGTGATTGGGCTATACAAATAGATTGACGGTGGCCGGCGTTGACCCGTCAGAATAAAAACCGGTCGGAATAAGATCAGGGGAAGCAGGGGAGGGACGAAATGCTGTCACAGATAGTGTCCGCTTTGGGCGTCGTGGTCGGAGCCGTTATCGCATGCTCGGCTTATTTCTATTTTTCGAACAAGATCCTGGATCTCGCTCTGCCGGTGAAGGATGGCGACATCCGCGCCGCATCGCGCAATCTGAACCGCCGTGCACTTGTCCGGCCGTGGTTGTTCATCGGCCCGGCGCTCTTCCTGCTCGTCGTCTATCTCGTTTATCCGGTCGTTGCGACCTTCATCCTCTCCTTCTACGACCGCGCCGGTCTGCAGTTCGTCGGCCTCGCCAACTACAAATGGGCGCTCGGCGACCGCGAATTCCGCCAGTCGATCTTCAACAACATCCTTTGGCTCGCAGTGGTGCCGGCCGCCTGCACTTTCTTCGGCCTCGTCATCGCCGTGATGACCGATCGCATCTGGTGGGGCAATATCGCCAAGAGCATCGTCTTCATGCCGATGGCGATCTCCTTCGTCGGCGCCTCGGTCATCTGGAAATTCATCTATGAATATCGCGGCGGCAACGACGTCCAGATCGGCCTGCTGAACGCCATCGTGCAGACCTTCGGCGGTACGCCGGAGGTGTGGATCTCCATTCCCTTCTGGAACAACTTCTTCTTGATGATCATTCTGATCTGGATCCAGACCGGTTTCGCCATGGTCATCCTGTCGGCCGCTCTTCGTGGCATTCCGGAAGAGACGATCGAAGCCGCCGTGATCGACGGTGCCAATGGCTGGCAGATCTTCTGGCGCATCATGGTGCCGCAGGTCTGGGGCTCGATCGCGGTCGTCTGGACGACGATCACCATCCTCGTCCTCAAGGTCTTCGACATCGTGCTGACCATGACCAACGGCCAGTGGCAGACGATGGTGCTGGCGAACCTGATGTTCGACTGGATGTTCCGCGGCGGCGGCGATTCCGGCCGAAGTGCGGTCATCGCCATCATCATCATGCTCGCCGTCACGCCGATCATGGTCTGGAACGTGCGCCGCGCCAATCGCGAACTGAAGGGGCACTGAGATGACCGCTATCGGAAGCTACTTCAAGATCGGCCCCGCCCGGCTCTTCGTTCACGCAGCCGTTCTGCTGATCGTCATCATCTGGCTCATCCCGACGCTCGGCATCTTCGTCAGCGCGCTGCGCGACAAGGACCAGATCGTCGTCTCCGGCTGGTGGACGGCCTTCGTCGGCTCGACGCAGACCGTTGCCGTTCGCTTGGGCACGCCGGACCAGCAGCAGCAGGAGGGTGCCGCCTACGTCATTGCGGGCAATGTGCTGGAAGGCCAGACCGGCCGCGCGGTGAAGGCCTTCGGCAACCGCGTGCAGCAGCCGGCCGCCTACAAGGCCGGGGAGACCGCCGATCTCGGCGACGGTGAAACCCTGCAGATCAACAGCGACGGCAGTTATCGCTATGTGAAGAACACCTCCTTTTCGCCGGACCAGCGCCCGCGGCGCATCTATGCATCCGTCTCGGCGCCGCCGGAATTCACGCTGCAGAACTACAATACGGTTCTAAGAGGCGAGGGTATCGGCCAGTCCTTCATCAACTCGCTGACCGTGACGATCCCGGCGACGATCATCCCGATCCTGATTGCCGCTTTCGCAGCCTATGCCCTGAGCTGGATGGAGTTTCCCGGCCGCGCGCTGCTGATCGCGCTCGTCGTCGGCCTCATCGTCGTGCCGCTGCAGATGTCGCTGATCCCGCTGCTGCGTCTCTACAACGAGATCGGCAACATGCTCGGCCAGCCGTCGAAGACCTATCCCGGCATCTGGCTGGCTCATACCGCTTTCGGCATGCCGCTCGCCATCTATCTCTTGCGGGCCTATATCGCCGGCCTGCCGAAGGAGATCATCGAATCCGCCCGCGTCGACGGCGCGAGTGATTTCGAAATCTTCGTCCGCATCGTTTTGCCTCTGTCCTTCCCGGCACTCGCCTCCTTCGCCATCTTCCAGTTCCTGTGGGTGTGGAACGACCTGCTCGTCGCCATGGTCTTCCTCGGCACCGACAAGGACCACATCGTGCTGACCGGCAGCCTGAACGCTCTGCTCGGCTCGCGCGGCGGCAATTGGGAGATTTTGACGGCGTCAGCCTTCGTCACCATCATCGTGCCGCTGCTCGTCTTCTTCGGGCTGCAGCGTTACCTGGTGCGCGGTCTGCTGGCGGGTTCGGTCAAGGGAGGCTGACCATTCCCGACCGTGACTTCAAACAGGATATTCCATGAACGTGGCTTCCCAATCGATCTCGACCCCTGACAAGGACTGGTGGCGCGGCGCGGTGATCTACCAGATCTACCCGCGCTCCTACCAGGATTCGAACGGCGACGGCATCGGCGACCTGAAGGGCATCACCGCCCGCCTGCCGCATGTGGCAAACCTTGGCGTCGATGCGATCTGGATCTCGCCCTTCTTCACCTCGCCGATGCGCGATTTCGGTTATGACGTTTCAGACTACGAGAATGTCGATTCGATCTTCGGCACGCTGGTGGATTTCGACACGATGATCGCCGAGGCCCATCGCCTCGGCATCCGCGTGATGATCGACCTCGTCATCTCCCACAGCTCGGATCAGCATCCCTGGTTCGTGCAAAGCCGCTCCAGCAAGACCAACGCCAAGGCCGACTGGTATGTCTGGGCCGACGCGAAGCCGGATGGCACGCCGCCGAACAACTGGCTGTCGATCTTCGGCGGCTCGGCATGGGCGTGGGATCCGACGCGCATGCAATATTACCTGCACAATTTCCTGACCTCGCAGCCGGACATGAACCTGCATAACCCGGAGGTGCAGGACCGTCTGCTCGATGTCGTGCGCTTCTGGCTCAATCGCGGCGTCGACGGCTTCCGCCTCGATACCATCAATTTCTATTTCCATGACACGCAGCTGCGCGACAATCCGGCGCTTGCGCCCGAGCGCCGCAATGCCTCGACGGCGCCGGCGGTCAATCCCTATAATTTTCAGGAGCATATCTACGACAAGAACCGGCCCGAAAACCTTGCCTTCCTGAAGCGCTTCCGCGCCGTTCTCGAGGAATTCCCGGCGATCGCCGCCGTCGGCGAAGTCGGCGACAGCCAGCGCGGCCTTGAAATCGTCGGCGAATACACCTCCGGCAACGACAAGATGCATATGTGCTACGCCTTCGAGTTCCTGGCGCCCGATCCGCTGACGCCGGAGCGCGTCGAGGAGGTGATGCAGGATTTCGAAGCTGCGGCACCCGATGGCTGGGCCTGCTGGGCCTTCTCCAATCACGACGTTATGCGCCATGTCAGCCGCTGGGGCGGGCTGGTCGCCGATCACGACGCCTTTGCCAAGCTTTATGCCTCGTTGCTGATGACGATGCGCGGCTCCGTCTGCCTTTATCAGGGCGAGGAGCTGGCGCTGACCGAGGCCGATCTCGCCTATCAGGATCTGCAGGACCCCTACGGCATCCAGTTCTGGCCGGAATTCAAGGGCCGCGACGGCTGCCGCACGCCGATGGTCTGGGACAGCCAGGTCGCCCAGGGCGGCTTCTCGACCGTCAAGCCCTGGTTGCCGGTGCCGGTCGAGCATATCCTGCGTGCCGTCAGCGTTCAGCAGGGCGACGAGGCTTCGGTGCTGGAGCACTACCGCCGCTTCATCGCCTTCCGCAAGCTGCACCCGGCTTTCGCCAAGGGCGAGATCGAATTCGAGGAAACACAGGGCGATACGCTGGTCTTCACCCGTGAATACGGCAATGAGAAGCTGCTCTGCATCTTCAACATGAGCCCGGCCGAGGCCGCCGCCATTCTGCCTGCGGGAGAATGGCAGGCATTGACGGGCCATGGCTTTACCAGCAACAACTATGGCGACAAGATCGATATTCCGGCCTGGGGGGCGTATTTCGCCCGTCTTGCCTAAGGAACATAGGCCTAAGGAAACACGGGCCCAGGGAACACAGGGAGAGAGAAATGACTGGACTGACGCTGAAGGATATCCGCAAATCCTACGGTTCCGTGGACGTTCTCCACGGTATCGACCTCGATATCAAGCAGGGCGAATTCATCGTCTTCGTCGGTCCGTCCGGCTGTGGCAAGTCCACGCTTCTGCGCATGATCGCCGGTCTCGAGGCGATCACTGGCGGTGAGATGTATATCGATGGCCATCTCGTCAATGACGTGCCGCCCTCCAAACGCGGCATCGCCATGGTCTTCCAGTCCTATGCGCTCTACCCGCATATGACCGTGTTCGATAACATGGCGTTCGGCATGAAGATCGCCGGCGAAAGCAAGCAGGAAATCGATCGCCGCGTCAAAGCGGCGGCGGAGAGCCTGCAGTTGACCCAATATCTCGGTCGCCTGCCGAAGGCGCTTTCCGGCGGTCAGCGCCAGCGCGTGGCGATCGGCCGCGCCATCTGCCGCGATCCCAAGGTCTTCCTGTTCGACGAGCCGCTGTCCAACCTCGATGCCGCGCTGCGCGTCGCGACCCGCATCGAGATCGCCCGCCTGAACGAACAGATGGCCGATACGACGATGATCTACGTCACCCACGACCAGGTCGAGGCGATGACGCTCGCTGATCGCATCGTCGTTCTCTCCGCCGGCAATATCGAGCAGGTCGGCGCGCCGCTGGACCTCTACGAGCGCCCGGCAAACCTCTTCGTCGCGAAATTCATCGGCTCGCCGGCGATGAACATCATCCCCGCGACGATATCAGCGACCGGAAGCCAGACGACGGTGACCCTGACCGGCGGCATGTCGGTGACGCTCGATGTGCCGACCGATGCGTCGGAAATGGGCAAGCAGGCAAGCTTCGGCGTTCGTCCGGAGGATCTTGGAGTTGCCGACGGCGCCGACTACCTTTTTGAAGGTGAAGTGTCGATCGTCGAAGCGCTCGGCGAAGTGACGCTGCTTTATATCGAGGGCCTGGTTCCCGGCGAGCCGATCGTCGTCAAGCTGCCCGGCATCTACGATGTGAAGAAGGGCCAGAGGATGCGGTTTGCCGCCGACAGGCAGAAGTTGCATCTCTTTGACGCAACCGGTCATACCTACCGGAAATGAGGCGGCCATTTTTGGGGTGATCACCCCAAGAATTGTGCGGGACGGGCCGAATTCTCACTTTCTGTTAAAGATCGGCTGCTACCTTTTCCCTGTCAATTTATGAGGGGGATAAGCAGGTGGCCGCTTCCAATCCGTCACAGCCAAAATCTCATTTCCTGAGCAAGGAAGAATCCTTCATGTATGACCGCGAGGCGCGGTTCAAGATGGAGGACACGATGAATGCCGCGCGCATCGAATATACGGAAAAGGGCGTCATGCACGCGGCTTCGCGCCGCTGCGATATTGTCCGGATTTCGATGAGCAGCGCGACGCTCGCGATCCTGACCCAGTTCAGCCTGCCGAAGCAGTTCTATCTGGATATTCCGGATGCCCGCATCACCAAGGTCGGCTGCCTGTTGATGAAGGTCAACGCCAACAACACGGTCGAAGTCCGCTTCCTGCGCCTGCTGACGCAGAAGGAGCTGAACAAGATCTTCGTCTACAGCACCCATCCGGCGCACCGCGACTACGTTCTCGATATCCGCGCCTGAGGGACCATCCGACTGAAATCAAAAACCCACGGGGTGCTGCGCGCGCCCCGTGGGTTTTTGTCTGTCTCCAGTGACCACGCTCAGTGGTGGAAGAGCACGCTCGCACCCTGGTCCGAAGGTCCGACGGCGCGGCGGAACGGTGCGAAGAGCTCGCGGCCCATCCCGAATTCATTGTCGGAAAGATCGACGACGACAGGTTCACGCTCGGCCATGTCGGCCGCATCGACGAGCACCTCGAGCGTGCCCTTGATCGCGTCGAGTCGAATGATGTCGCCCTCGCGGATGCGGGCGATCGGGCCGCCGTCGACGGCCTCAGGCGTGACGTGGATCGCGGCCGGCACCTTGCCGGATGCGCCGGACATGCGCCCGTCGGTGAGCAGCGCCACGCGGAAGCCGCGGTCCTGCAGCACGCCGAGCGGCGGCGTCAGCTTGTGCAGTTCCGGCATGCCGTTCGCCTTCGGCCCCTGGAAGCGCACGACGGCGATGAAATCGCGGTTGAGCTTGCCTTCCTTGAAGGCGTCCTGCAGCTCTTGCTGGCTGTGGAAGATGATTGCCGGCGCCTCGATGATGTGGCGCTCCGGCTTGACGGCGGAGATTTTGATGACCGCCTTGCCGAGATTGCCGCGCAGCATCTTCAGCCCGCCATTCGCCTGGAACGGCGTTTCGATGCTGGAAAGCACTTTGGGGTCGACGCTTTTTTCCGGCGACGGTTCGCGCAGGACGGCGCCGTTTTCGCCGAGGCGGGCGTCGACCGTATAGGCTTGGAGACCCTGGCCGAAGACGGTGCGCACGTCGTCATGCACCAGGCCGTGCTTCAAGAGCTCCTTGATCAGGAAACCCATGCCACCGGCCGCCTGGAAATGGTTCACGTCGGCAAGCCCGTTCGGATAGACGCGGGCAAGCAGCGGGACGATTTCCGAAAGCTCGGCAATGTCCTGCCAGGTGAGCTGGATGCCGGCTGCCCGCGCCATGGCGACGAGGTGCAGCGTATGATTGGTCGAGCCGCCTGTCGCATGCAGGCCGACGACACCGTTGACGACCGAGCGCTCGTCGATCATCTCGCCCGCCGGCGTGAATTCGTTGCCGAGCGCGGTGATCGCCAGCGCCCGCTTGGCGGCTTCGCGCGTCAGCGCTTCGCGCAGCGGCGTGCCGGGATTGATGAAGGACGAGCCGGGCATGTGGAAGCCCATGATTTCCATCAGCATCTGGTTGGAATTGGCGGTGCCGTAGAAGGTGCAGGTGCCGGGACCGTGATAGGATTTCGATTCCGCCTCCAACAGTTCGGCGCGCCCGACCTTGCCTTCGGCGAAGAGCTGGCGCACGCGCGACTTCTCGTCGTTCGGCAGGCCTGTGGTCATCGGGCCGGCCGGAACGAAGATCGACGGCAGGTGCCCGAAGGACAGGGCTGCGATCACCAGGCCTGGCACGATCTTGTCGCAGACGCCGAGGAAGAGGGCGGCATCGAACATGTTGTGCGACAGGCCGACGCCCGCCGACATGGCGATCAGGTCGCGCGAGAAGAGCGAGAGCTCCATGCCCGGCTGTCCCTGGGTGACGCCGTCGCACATCGCCGGCACGCCGCCGGCCACCTGCGCCACGCCGCCTGCTTCGGCTGCTGCCTCGCGGATGATTGCCGGATAGGTCTCGAACGGCTGGTGGGCCGAGAGCATGTCGTTATAGGCGGTGATGATGCCGAGATTGGGGATGCGGTCGCCGGCGAGCGCATCCTTGTCGGCGGGGGAACAGACCGCGAAGCCATGGGCAAGGTTGGCGCAGCCCAGCACCGAGCGCGCGACGCCCTGCGAGGCGGCCGCGCGCAGACGTTCCAGGTAGCGCTCGCGGGTTGGTTTCGAGCGTTCGACGATGCGATCGGTGATCGCTGAAATGCGTGCGTGAGCGGACATGGAAAATCCCTGCCTTGTTCGTTGTCTTATCTGTTTCGGCGGCTCTGGCCTAAATCTCAATGGATCTAAGGCTGATCAGGGAGCCCAGTAGATCTCGACCGGGGAAGTGGCCCGGCGCAGAACGGCGCGGATCGGCATTTCTGCCTCGTCACCGCTGCCTTCCGCCTTGGCGAGAACGTCTTTTTTGCCTTCGCCCTCAATATGGAGAACCAGGAGTGCGGCATCCTGAAGACTGGAGAAGGTGAAGGTCAGGCGGGGCTCGCCGGCTCCTTCCGCTTCCATGGTGATGATGCCGCGCGGCGTCGATGCATCGATCGCCTTGGCAAGATTGCTGCCGCCGGGAAAGAACGAGGCGGTGTGTCCGTCGCCGCCCATGCCGAGGATGACGATGTCGAAGGGTGAACTGATCGCCCTGGTCTTCTCGGTTGCGAGCCTTGCCGCCTCCTCCGCGGAGGCCGCGTCCTGATAGAGCGGCAGGAAGTGTGCCGCCTTTGCCTTGTTCTGCAGCAGATTGGCATCGACCAGCAGATGGTTCGAGCGCGGATTGTCGGCCGGCACGAAACGTTCGTCGACAAGCGTGATCGTCACCTTGTCCCAGGCGATGTCGCGCGTCGAAAGCGCCTGGAAGAAGGCCTTCGGCGTGGAGCCGCCGGAAACGGCGATGGACGCCGTTCCGCGGGCGGCAATCGCCGCCGAAAGCGTATCTGCGACCTTATCGGCGAGACTGCCGGCGAGGTCTGCGGCGCTGGCGAAGGAATGCAGGGTCGATGCCATCGATTTCGTCCTAGATTTCGTCATGCCAGGTGCGGCCGTCGCGCTCGATCAGCGCGATGGCCTGGCTCGGACCCCAGGTGCCGGCCGTATAGCCCTGCACCTGCTGGCCGGTCGTTTCCCAACCCTTGAGGATTGGATCCACCCATTTCCACGCGGCTTCGACTTCGTCGCGGCGCATGAACAATGTCTGGTTGGAACGGATCACGTCCATCAGCAGGCGCTCGTAGGCGTCCGGATTGCGGACGTTGAAGGCCTGGGCGAAGCTCATGTCGAGCGAGACGTTGCGCAGGCGCATGCCGCCCGGACCCGGATCCTTGATCATCAGCGACTGCTTGACGCCCTCATCCGGCTGCAGGCGAATGATCAGCTGGTTGGCGTTGATGCGCCCGGCCGCCTGGTCGAAGATCGCGTGCGGGATCGGCTTGAAGGTGATGACGATCTCGGACATGCGCCCGGTCAGGCGCTTGCCGGTTCTTATATAGAAGGGAACGCCGGCCCAGCGCCAGTTGTTGATCTCGGCCTTGATGGCAACGAAGGTTTCGGTGTTCGAGACGCCGCCTTCGAGCTCTTCGAGGTAGCCCTTGACCGGGCCGCTGCCCGATGCGCCGGCGCGATACTGGCCGCGGACCGTCGCCTGCTCGACATTGGAGGCATTGAGCGGCTTCAGTGCGCGCAGCACCTTCAGCTTCTCGTCACGCACGGCTTCCGAATCCATCGACGAGGGCACTTCCATCGCCGTCAGGCAGAGCAGCTGCAGGATATGGTTCTGCACCATGTCGCGCAATGCGCCCGCCGTGTCGTAATAGCCGGCGCGGCCTTCGAGGCCGACCGATTCAGCCACCGTGATCTGCACGTGGTCGATGTAGTTGGCGTTCCACAGCGGCTCGTAGAGCGCATTGGCGAAGCGCAGCGCCATCAGGTTCTGCACCGTCTCCTTGCCGAGATAATGGTCGATGCGGAAGATCTGCTCTTCCTTGAAGGCGCGGCCGATCGTGTCGTTGAGCTGCAGCGCCGAGGCGAGGTCGCGGCCGATCGGCTTCTCGACGACGATGCGGGTCGACTTGGTGATCAGCTTGTGGTCGTGGATCTTCTGCGAAATATCGCCGAAGATGCCCGGAGCGACGGCGAGGTAGAAGGCGCGCACACGCTCCTTGCCCTCGTCGAGCAGCTTCTTCAGCTGATCCCAGCCGGCATCCGTGCGGGCGTCGACCGAGACGTAGTAGAGGCGGGCACAGAATTTCTCCACCTCCGCCTCGTCATATTCACCCTTCTTCAGGTGCTCGTTCAGCGCGTCCTTGGCGAATTTGCGGTATTCCTCGTGCGTCAACGGGCTGCGCGAGGCGCCGATCACGCGGGTCGGTTCGCTGAACTGGCCTTCGATCTGGCGATGATAGAGGGCAGGCAGCAACTTGCGTTCGGCAAGGTCGCCGCTGCCGCCGAATACGACGTAATCAAAAGGCTCAACGGGAATGATCTGGCTGCTCATGAGCTTGTCTCTCAATCAGGCTTTGGTTGGCGGCTCTTTTAATCTAATCGATTTAAAAAAGCCAGTGTGCAGTGCAATGAATCTGTCAGGCACCGGTTTTAGAGCGAATTTCCGGAAGAGGAAATCCGCAATCGGACTAAAACTTGTCGCGAAGCGCAAACCACGACAAGGCGAGGAAAAGCAACGGCGCCCGCATGCGAACTCCGCCGGGAAAGGCGGGAATATCGAGCGATGTGAAGAGGTCGAGATCGCCGGATTTTCCAAGCACCGTTTCCGCGTAGAGCTTGCCACAGTAGTTTGACAGCATGACGCCATGGCCGGAATAACCGCCGATCGAGATGACGCCGGGCATGACCTCGCGCGCGAAGGGCTGGCGCGGCAGGGTGATGCCGACGCTGCCGCCCCAGGCATGGGTAATCTCGATGTCCTTCAGGTCCGGATAGATCTCGGCGATCTGCCGGCGGATGTGCTCTGAAATGTCGCGCGGATTGTCCGAGGTATAGGCCTCGCGTCCGCCGAACAGCAGGCGGCCGTCGCCGAATTTGCGGAAGTAGCGCACGACGAAGCGCGAATCGGCCACGGCCTCGCCCCCGGGAAGCACATTGGTATGCCCATCGAGCGGCGCGGTGGCACCGATGAAGGAGCGGATCGGCATGACGTGGCTTGCCGTCACCGGCTCGAGGTCGCCGATATGGCCGTTGCAGGCGATCAGCGCGCGCTCCGCGGTGATCGTTCCCCTTTCGGTTTCGATCGTCACCTTGCCGCCGCTTTGGCGGATCGCCGTTGCCTTGGTCATCTCGAAGACTTCAGCACCGGCATTGGCGGCGACCCGCGCCAGCCCCACCAGCAGCTTCAGCGGATGGATGTGGCCGGTGCCGACATCGCGCACGCCGCAATGGAAACGCTTCGAACCGAGCCTTTCCTGCGTTTCCTCCTCGTCCATGAAGCTGAGATGCGGATAGCCGTAGCGTAAGGCGGCGATTTCGGCATTTTCGTAATAGTCGCGTTTGTAGCTCGCCTTGTGTGCGACATTGAGCTGGCCGGGCGCGTAGTCGATCTCGATCTGATGCTCACGGGCGAAATCGATCAGATGGCGCTTGGCCGCTTCGGCAAGATCGAACAGCGCCTTCGAGCGTTCGTAGCCGATCTTCTCCTCGAGTTCTTCCGGCCACCATCGCTGGCCGGTACCCAGTTGGCCGCCATTGCGCCCGGATGCCCCGTCGCCGAAGCGGCAGGCCTCGATCAGGACCACCGAAACGCCTGACTTGGCAAGATTATAGGCGGCCTGCAGGCCGGTATAGCCGCCGCCGACAATCGCGACGTCGCATGTTCTTGAGCCATCGAGAGCGGGGTAGGTGGGCCGCTCCCCGACGGTTGCCTGATACCAGGACAGCCCGGGCGAGATCGGGCTCTGCCACATCTCCTGCGATGCCATGATAGTCCCTCACACGTTGAGCAGAAGGAATTCCCGCTCCCAGGGGCTGATCACCTGCATGAAGGTCTCGAACTCGCCGCGTTTGACGCCGGCATAAAGGCCGATGAACTGCTTGCCGAATATCTCCTCGAAGGCAGGTTCGTCCTCGAGCAGCGCCACGGCTTCCAGCAGGCCGCGCGGCAGATCGATCGAACCCTCATTGGCCGAATCCTCGGTCGGCGCCGTCGGCTCGATCTGCTTCATGATGCCGAGCAGCCCGGAGGCGAGCGAGGCGGCGAGGGCGAGATAGGGATTGGCGTCCGAGCTCGGCAGCCGGTTTTCCACGCGCCGCGCCTGCGGATCGGAGACCGGGACACGGAAGGCGGTCGTCCGGTTGTCGTAACCCCAGGCATTGTTGACCGGGCAGGACATATCGGGCTGCAGGCGCCGGTAGGAATTCACATAGGGCGCCAGCATCGCCATCGCGCTCGGCACGAATTTCTGCATGCCGCCGATGAAATGGAAGAATTCCTTCGAGGCAGAGCCATCGGCATTGGAGAAGATGTTCTTGCCGGTCTCAATATCGACCACCGACTGGTGAATATGCATCGCCGAACCTGGCTGGCCCTGCATCGGCTTGGCCATGAAGGTCGCATAGATGTCGTGTTTCAGCGCCGCCTCGCGGATCGTCCGCTTGAACAGGAACACCTGGTCGGCAAGTTCGATCGGATTGCCGTGGCGCAGGTTGATTTCGAGCTGCGCCGGTCCCTCTTCATGGATCAGTGTATCGATCTCCAGCCCCTGCTTCTCCGAGAAATGATAGACGTCGTCGATCAGCTCGTCGAACTCGTTGATGCCGGCGATCGAATAGCCCTGGCCGCCGAGGATCGAGCGGCCGGACCGGCCTTTCGGCGGGTGGAGCGGATAGTCTGGATCGTCGTTCTTGGCGACGAGGTAGAATTCGATCTCGGGCGCCACGATCGGTTTCCAGCCGCGCTCATGATAGAGGCTCATGATCCGCTTCAGCACGTTGCGCGGCGTATAGGGCACTTCGCCGCCGTCCGAATCGACGATATCGCAGATCACCTGCGCCGTCGGGTCGGTCTCCCAGGGCACGACGGAAAGCGTCGAAAGGTCGGGCATCAGCTTCAGATCGCTGTCGCGCGGCTCATAGCGGAAGCTCTCCGTCTCGTCGGGATATTCGCCCGAAATCGTGTGCCGGTAGATCGCCGAAGGCAGCGCCAGCGAGGTGTTGGAGGTGAACTTCGAGCTCGGCATCATCTTGCCGCGCGCCACGCCGGCAAGGTCGGGCGTGATGCATTCGATGTCTTCGATGCCCCTGTCCCTCAGCCACCGCGCTGCTTCCTTCCAGTTCGCAACGCCGCGCAGGGATCCGGGCTCCGGGGGAGTTTTCTTCGAGGCGGGTACGTTTCTGGCAGGCTTCAGCGTCGTCTTTTTTGGGGACATGACACACCGGTTTGTATTGATCGTGGCGCCATCATAACCAGACTTTGCCAATTGGCGAGGGGTGGCAAACGTTGACTTTCGCCCTTTGATGGAAAAAGAAGACGCGGGTTTGATCGGGGAAACGGGTTTGCAGCGCAAAAGCGACGTTATCGTCATCGGCGCCGGAGCGGCGGGCATGATGGCCGCCATCCGTGCCGGAAAACGCGGCCGTTCGGTCGTCATCCTCGACCATGCCAGGGCGCCTGGCGATAAGATCCGCATATCAGGTGGCGGCCGCTGCAATTTCACCAATATCAATGCCGGACCGAAGAATTTCCTCTCCGCCAACCCGCATTTCTGCAAGTCGGCGCTTGCCCGTTTCACGCCCGCCGATTTCATCGCCATGGTCGACCGCCACGGCATCGCCTGGCACGAGAAGACGCTCGGCCAGCTCTTCTGTGACGATAGCGCCAAAGACATCATCCGCATGCTGCTGGCGGAGATGCGCACGGCCGGTGCAGTGCTGCATCTTGGCACCGAAATATCAGGCGTCGAAAAGACCGAATCCGGCTTCCGTGTATCGACGAGTGAAGGTCACTGTGAAGCATCGTCGCTGATCGTCGCCACCGGCGGCAAGTCGATCCCGAAGATGGGCGCCACCGGCTTTGCCTATCGCCTCGCCGAGCAGTTCGGCTTGCCCGTGCTCGAAACCCGACCCGGCCTCGTGCCGCTGACGCTCGATCCCGGCCTGCTGGAAAGCATCGCGCCGCTCGCCGGCATTGCCGCCCCGGCCGAAATCCGCCACGGCAGGACCGCCTTCCGCGAAGCGCTGCTTTTTACCCATCGCGGGCTGAGCGGCCCCGCTGTCCTGCAGGTCTCTTCCTATTGGCGCGAGGGCGACGAGGTCGTGGTCTCGATCGAACCGGATATCGACATCGCGGCCCATCTGAAGGCGGCAAAACAGATCAATGGCCGTCAGTCGCCGCAGACGGCACTCGGCGATATCTTGCCGAAGCGGCTGGCACAGTTTCTCGTCGAGCGCGAAAAGATCTCCGGCAATATGGCCGATCTGCCCGACAAGGCGCTGCTGCGTCTTGCCGCCGGCGTCCAGAACTGGGCGGTCAAACCGTCCGGCTCGGAAGGCTACCGCACCGCCGAAGTGACGCTCGGCGGCATCGACACGGCAGCGCTCGATTCCCGCAGCATGGAAGCAAAAGCCGTGCCCGGCCTTTATTTCATCGGCGAATGCGTCGACGTCACGGGCTGGCTCGGCGGCTATAATTTTCAGTGGGCCTGGGCTTCCGGTTTTGCCGCCGGCGAATGCGTCTAATGCCCTTTGTTTTGATGCATGTCGTGGCCCTAAAGTCGCTGCACATTTTTTGACATGCCTTGGAAATGTCCGGAGATACCGATTCAAGACTTCTTAATAGAGGTGCGCCATCCTGTCTCAATTGGCGGTTTGCAAGGTCGTTCCTAAATTAAGCTTTACCGGCAAGCCGATTTGTTGGATTGTTGTTGTGTTAGAGAGAAGTGAGGTTTCGACCATGACCAGAAACACACGACGCGCCCGCGCCATCGCAATTGCTGAGGCAAAGCCGAACGCTCGAATGGTCGCCCTGCGCTATCTGATGCTTGCCGCCGGCGCCACCGCCGCCAGCATCGCCCTGCTGCTCTCGCACTTCATCTGATCCTGTCCGCAGACGTGGAACGAACGTTGCGACATGCTCATTGTCGCACCGCGGCGTCGCGGCCCATAATTTGCAACTATTTCACTGCCTTGGCTTAACCCGCCATGACCGCTTATCCGAAAATTAATATCTAATCTGACACAATTGCTCGCGAATATTTGGGCATCTCCAAGTTGTTTGGACGTGAACTGGCAATGACTGCCGCCTGGCCTCCGGGTTCCCCAATGTAAAATAAGAACAGCTCGATGTGCACCCGGCTGGCGCCATGTGGCCGCCTGCGGGAGGAGTGGTGTATGAAAGGCCCGGAACGCCATGTTGATTGACAAGATTCTTTCCCGCTTCAGGATCAAGACCAAGGTTCTGATCTTCGTTCTGCCTTTCGTCGTCACCATTTCGGCGGTGGGTCTGACCGGCCTCTACGCCTCGGGACTTCTGCAGGGCCGCATGGAAATATCCAACAGCGTGCTGCAGTCGCTGAGCGGCTTCAAAGATCTCTATGGCTCGATGGACGATTTCCTGCGCGTCACCAGCCCTGAGGCGCGCGACAAACTGATCGCGGATCTGAAGACCCAGCAGGGCGTGCTCGACCAGACGCTGAGCCAGGTCGGTGACGAGGCCGCCGGTCGTGACAGCCTTGCGGAAGCATCGCGCCGCACCAAGGAAATTTCGGGCGTCGTCGACAAGCTGTGGGCCCTGCACGAGCAGGAACAGGCATTGCATGAGCAGATCGACGCGGCCCAGAAGAGCGTGATCAGCACCCGTTTCACCGTGTCCTACCAGGCCGAGCAGTTGCAGAGCACCGTCCAGAGCGACGAGAGCGCCGCCACCAGCACCCTTCGCACGGCCGACCGCCTGCTGAAGGGCGGGGATTTCCTCGGCACCGTCGCCAGCGGCTTCAGCAAGCCGCAGACACCGCAGGACAAGATCGCCTTCATCAACGAACAGATGCCGGAGATCATCAAATCGCAGCGTCTGATCGCCATCTCGGTTCCGAGCAATCAGAAGAATGTCATCGACGCGCTGGCTGCGACCATCGACGGCATCAAGGCAATCGTCCAGACGCCCAATCCGACCGACGAGACCGCCACCGAACTCGGCCGTCTCATTTCGCGCTTCCGCCAGACCTCGACCTATACGCAGCTGACCGCAACGCAGAAGATGCGTGACGCGACCCAGGAATTCGCCGCGCTCGACGGCCGGATTGCCCAGGCCAACTCGGTCCTGCAGGATACGAGGCGTCTCGAAAATTCCGTCTATTCGCTGCAGATCGTTCTTTCCGACTTTCTCGCCGATTCCAGCAAGGAAAATCTCGTGCGCCTGCAGCAGCAGGCCGGCACGCTCGGCAAGGACATGCAGGTGCTGGTCACCAGCGCCAAGGGCATGGGCTTTGCCGAGGGCATATCCGGCGCGATCCAGCCGGCGCTCGACGTCATTTCCGGCGGCGGCTCGAAGATCGTCGACACGATCGGCCAGCGCGTCACCGCCTATGCCGCGGCCCGCCAGGAACTCGACCAGATCTGGAAAAAGCTGACCGATTTCGCCGAACTGCAGAAGCAGACGGCCGGCACCGAGCGCACCCAGGCAAACAGCATCTCCGTCATGACCACCGGTCTCGGCATCCTTCTGTCGATCCTCGGCGGCATTGCCCTGGTGCTGACGCTGCAGCGCCCGATCAGCCATATCACCGGCGCCATGCGCCGCATCGCCGAAGGGGCGCTGGATACCAGCATCTCCGGCGAGCAGCGCCACGATGAAATCGGCGACATGGCCCGCGCGCTCGGCATCTTCAAGGAAAACGCCATCTCGAAGATCCGCATCGAGGAGCAGAGCGACGAGGAACGCGCCGCCGCCGAACACGAGCGCCAGCGCAACGACGCCGAAAAGCGCGAGATGGATCGTCAGATCGAATTCGCGGTCAATGCGCTCGCCGCCGGCCTCGAACGCATGTCGCAGGGCGATATCTCGACGACGATCGAAACGCCCTTCATCGGCCGTCTAGAACAGCTGCGCCAGGATTTCAACGGTTCGATGATGCGCCTGCAGGCGACGATGAGCCAGATCCGCGACAATGTCGAACTGATCCAGGGCAATGGCAACCAGATGGCCCAGTCGGCCGAGGATCTCTCTAAGCGCACCGAACAGCAGGCTGCCTCGCTCGAAGAGACCGCGGCCGCCGTCGACCAGATCACCGTCACGGTCCGCTCGTCGGCCGAACGCGCCAAGGATGCCGACCAGATCGTCCGCCAGGCCAAACGCAGCGCCGACGATTCCGCCGTCGTCGTCAGCAATGCGATCGACGCCATGAGCCGCATAGAAGGTGCCTCGCGCCAGATCGAGCAGATCATCGGTGTCATCGACGAGATCGCCTTCCAGACTAACCTCCTGGCGCTCAACGCCGGCATCGAGGCAGCGCGCGCCGGTGAAGCCGGCAAGGGCTTCGCGGTGGTCGCGATGGAAGTCCGCGAACTGGCTCAGCGCTCCGCAGCCGCGGCGCAGGAGATCAAGGGGCTGATCAACAAGTCGACCAGCGAGGTCAATTCCGGCTCGCAATTCGTGCAGGAGACCGGCACGGTGCTCGCCAAGATCAGCGCCCAGATCGTCACGATCAGCCAGCATGTCGAGATGATCGCCCGCGCCAGCCACGACCAGTCCAACGCGCTGCAGAGCGTCAACGCGACGGTCAATCAGATGGACCAGATGACCCAGCAGAACGCCGCCATGGTGGAGGAAACGACTGCCGCCAGCCGCGAACTGGCCGACGAGGCCGGTTCGCTGCGCAGGCTCATCCAGCAGTTCAAGATCGACGGCGAAGCCACCGTTGCGCCGGTCTATCGCGCCGCCTGATCATCGGCCGACCCGTCTTATTCGAACGGCCCCGGACT